>NZ_JAAKZW010000010.1 GCF_011044995.1 Streptomyces mesophilus
CGCCCAGCCCGCCGCCCGCCTCTCCGCCCGCGACAAGCTCGTCCTCTTCGTGCTCTGCGCCGCCCAGTTCATGGTCGCGCTCGACTTCTCCGTACTGAACGTGGCGCTGCCCGTCCTCGGCGCCGACCTCAACATGAGCGACGCCGCGCTGCAGTGGGCCATCACCGCCTTCGCGCTGCCGTCCGGCGGTTTCCTGCTCCTGTCCGGACGGCTCGGGGACCTGTACGGCAGGCGGCGGCTCTTCCTGTCCGGACTCGCCCTGTTCGGCGCCGCCTCGGTGCTCGCGACCTTCGCGTGGGACGCGCCGTCGTTCCTCGCCGCGCGTGCGCTGCAAGGCATCGGTGCGGCCGCGATCGTGCCCACCGGCATGGCGCTGCTGACCACCACGTTCCGCGAGGGCCCGCAGCGCGACCGGGCGCTCGGCCTGTCCGGCACGCTGATGTCGCTCGGCTTCACCGTCGGCATGGTGCTCGGCGGCATCCTCACCGACACCCTCGGCTGGCGCTCGACGATGGGACTGCTCGCCCTGTTCGCCGTGATCGTGCTGCCGCTCGCCCCCGCACTGCTCACGGAGTCCCAGAGCCCCGAGCGTCCGCGGCTCGACGTACCCGGCGCGATCACCGTCACCGGCGGACTGCTCGCCCTGATCTACGCCCTGACCACGGCCGCCGAGCACGGCTTCGGCACCCTCGACGTCCAACTCACGCTGGCCGCCGGTCTGTTGCTGCTCGCCGCGTTCGTCCGTATCGAATCCCGCACGGCACAGCCGCTCGTCTCGCTGCCGATGCTGCGCCGCCCGACCGTCGCCTGGGGCAATATCGGCGGCCTGATCACCTTCTCGATGATGACGACGATCGTCTTCGTCCTGACCCTCTATCTGCAGGAGACCCTCGGCCTCTCGCCCCTCCAGACCGGCATCGTCTTCGGGGTCCAGGGCCTGGCCGCCCTCGTCTCCGGCACCCTGACGCCGCGCGTCGTCGGCCGCGTCGGCTCGCGCACCGTCCTCGTCGTCGGCCTCACCGGTCAGGCGGTGTTCACGGCCGCGCTGCTCGTGACCGGCACCGGCACCCTGGGCGTGGTCCTCGCGACCCTGGTGGCCTCACTGGCCTGCATCTTCCACATGGGCGCGATCATCTCGTACGGCATCACCGTCACCTCCGGCGTCCCGGACGAGCAGCAGGGCCTGGCCACCGGCCTCGTCACCAGCAGCCAGCAGCTCGGTCTGACGATCGGCATCCCGCTGCTCGGTGTGCTCGCCACCACCGCGGACGATCTGACCTCCGGCTACCACACGGTGGTCGCCCTCGACGCGGCGATCGTGCTGGTGGCCGCCGCGCTGATCGCGCTCGGACTGCGGAAGTCGGCAGAGCGGACGTCCGTACCGCAGAAGTCCGTACAGCAGTAGGGAAGTTCAGCCCCGGTCCAGCCGCAGCCGCTCCGCCTTCGGCAGCCCCGCCACCACCAGATCGTACGAATCCTCGATGAGTTCCCGGACAACGGCGTCCGGGAGCTCTCCCACGGTCACGGTGTTCCAGTGCCGCTTGTTGACATGCCAGCCGGGCACGATCGCCGGGTACTGCTCGCGCTGGAGGATCGCGTTCTCGGGCTCGGCCTTGAGCGTGAGCGTCAGCGGCTTCTCGTCGAGCGCGCCGAACGCGAAGATCTTGCCGAGCACCTTGAAGGTGGAGAGCTCCTGATGGCGCGAGAAGGGGAACTCCTCCACCGCCGCGTTGAACGACAGACAGAACGCGCGCAGGTCAGCGGGTTTCATCCTTGGTGTCCTCCACGTCCGGTACCGCCACCGGCTCCACGAGCACCGTCATGATCTTGTTGCGCCGGCCCGCCGCCGACTCCGCGGTGAGCTTCAGGGAGCGTCCGTCGGGCAGCTCGACCTGGGCCTCGGCACCCGCGATCGGGACCCTGCCGAGCGCCTTCGCGAGCAGACCGCCGACCGTCTCCACATCGTCGTCGTCGAACTCCTCGAGCCCGTACAGCTCGCCGAGGTCCTCCACATCGAGCCGCGCGGTGACCCGGAAACGGTCCTCGCCGAGCTCCTCGACGGGGTCGATCTCGCGGTCGTACTCGTCGGTGATCTCGCCGACGATCTCCTCGAGGATGTCCTCGATGGTCACGATGCCGGCCGTGCCGCCGTACTCGTCGATCACGACCGCGACATGGTTGCGGTCCTGCTGCATCTCGCGCAGCAGATCACCGGCGTTCTTGGTGTCCGGTACGAAGGACGCGGGCCGCATCGCCGTGGAGACCAGCTCGGACTCGGCGTCCCGGTTGATATGGGTCTTGCGGGCCAGGTCCTTGAGATAGACCATCCCGACCACGTCGTCCTCGCTCTCACCCGTCACCGGGATCCGCGAGAACCCGGACCTGAGCGCGAGCGTGAGCGCCTGCCGGATGGTCTTGTACCGCTCGATGACGATCAAGTCCGTACGCGGCACCATCACTTCGCGTACGAGGGTGTCGCCGAGCTCGAAGACCGAGTGCACCATGCGGCGCTCGTCGTCCTCGATCAGCGACTCCTGCTCGGCCAGGTCCACCATCGCGCGCAGCTCGGCCTCGGACGCGAACGGCCCCCGGCGAAAGCCCTTGCCGGGGGTCAGCGCGTTACCGATCAGGATGAGCAGGCGGGGGATCGGGCCCATGATCCGGGCCAGCGGCAGCAGCACGTACGCGGACGCCGTCGCCGTATTGAGCGGATGCTGACGTCCGATGGTGCGCGGCGAGACACCGACGGCCACATAGCTGACGAGCACCATCACACCGATGGCGACCGAGAGCGCCTGCCAGGTCTCGTCGAACTCCTGCAGACAGGCGTACGTGACGAGCGAGGCGGCGGCCATCTCGCAGGCGACGCGGACGAGCAGCGCCACATTCAGATACCGCGTCGGATCGGCCGCGACCTGCTCCAGCTTGGCGCTGCCCCGGCGGCCCTGGCGCACCGCCTCGGCCGCACGGAAGCTGGAAACGCGCGCGAGGCCCGCCTCCGCACAGGAGGCGAGCCAGGCGACGATCACAAGCGCGATGACGCCGAGGATCAGGGCGGTACTCACGAGACCGTGGGCGCCGGCGACGGACCGGTCATGCCGCGCTCTTCGCGCCAGCCGTCGACGATCGCGGCCTGGAGGCCGAACATCTCGGCCTTCTCGTCCGGCTCCTCATGGTCGTAGCCGAGCAGGTGCAGCACTCCGTGCACGGTGAGCAGCTGCAGCTCCTCGTCCATGGAGTGCTCCGTCTCGGCGTCCTTGCCCTGCTTCTCGGCGACCTCCGGGCAGAGCACGATGTCGCCGAGCAGGCCCTGCGGCGGCTCCTCGTCGTCCTTCATGGGCGGGCGCAGCTCGTCCATCGGGAACGACATGACATCCGTCGGACCCGGCAGGTCCATCCACTGGATGTGCAGCTGCTCCATGGCGGCGGTGTCCACGACGATCACCGACAGCTCGGAGAGCGGGTGGATCCGCATCCGCGCGAGCGCATAGCGGGCGATGTCGAGGATCGCCTGCTCGTCGACCTCGGTTCCGGACTCGTTGTTGACGTCGATCGCCATGGTGCGCTGTTGCTCCGTATTGAAAAAGTCACGCCCGCTTGGTGCGGCCGCCCTTGTGGGTGCCGTTCTCCGTGCCGTGCTCGCTGTCGTACTTCTCGTAGGCGTCGACGATACGGCCGACGAGCTTGTGCCGTACGACATCGTGCGACGTGAGCCGCGAGAAGTGCACATCGTCCACGCCCTCCAGGATCTCCTGGACCTGGCGCAGACCGCTCTTCGTACCGCTCGGCAGGTCGACCTGGGTGACGTCACCGGTGATGACGATCTTCGACTCGAAGCCGAGCCGGGTCAGGAACATCTTCATCTGCTCGGGCGAGGTGTTCTGGGCCTCGTCGAGGATGATGAAGGCGTCGTTCAAGGTCCGGCCACGCATGTACGCCAGCGGCGCGACCTCGATCGTCCCGGCGGCCATCAGGCGCGGGATCGAATCCGGGTCGAGCATGTCGTGCAGCGCGTCGTAGAGCGGGCGCAGATACGGGTCGATCTTCTCGTAGAGCGTGCCCGGCAGGAAGCCGAGGCGCTCGCCGGCCTCGACCGCGGGGCGGGTCAGGATGATGCGGTTGACCTGCTTGGACTGCAGGGCCTGCACCGCCTTCGCCATGGCGAGATAGGTCTTGCCCGTGCCGGCGGGGCCGATGCCGAAGACGATCGTGTGCTGGTCGATCGCGTCGACATAGCGCTTCTGATTGAGCGTCTTGGGCCGGATCGTGCGGCCGCGCGAGGACAGGATGTTCTGCGTCAGTACCTCGGCCGGCGTCTCGTCCGGCCCTTCCCCGTTCTCGCTCGCCCTGAGCATGGCGATCGAGCGTTCCACTGCGTCCTCCGTCATCGGCTGGCCCGTGCGGAGCACCAGCATCATCTCGTCGAACAGGCGCTGTACGAGAGCGACTTCTTCGCGGTCGCCGACGGCGCTGATCTCATTGCCCCGGACATGGATGTCGGCCGCCGGGAAGGCCTTCTCGATCACACGCAGCAGGGAGTCTCCGGAGCCGAGCACCGTCACCATGGGGTGCTTGGCAGGCACGGTGAACTGGGCTCGTGCGGGGCCCTGCGCGGAGGGCTGAGCTGTCGGTGTCTGAGTCATGGGCCGGCGCTGTGGCCTGAGGTCGTCCTCCTCGTACGGGGCTCCGCCTGAGGCGGCGGACCTTGCACTCCAAGGGTACGTCGGGGGACTGACAGGACCGAGGGGTTTTACGGCCCCCGGCGGACGGTTGGTGCCCCGTGCCGTTGTTTTAAGGGGCACCGTGGCAGGCAGCCCTCCAGGTATCAGGGACAATGGGCCGCATGAGCGCACCTTCCTCCGAGTCGCAGGCACCGCACCGCGCAGGTTTCGCCTGCTTCGTGGGCCGGCCCAACGCGGGCAAGTCCACCCTGACCAACGCACTCGTGGGCCAGAAGGTCGCCATCACGTCGAACCGGCCGCAGACCACGCGGCACACGGTGCGCGGCATCGTGCACCGCGAGGACGCGCAGCTGATCCTGGTGGACACCCCTGGCCTCCACAAGCCGCGCACCCTCCTCGGCGAGCGGCTCAACGATGTCGTCCGTACGACCTGGGCCGAGGTCGACGTGATCGGCTTCTGCCTGCCGGCGAACGAGAAGCTCGGCCCTGGCGACCGTTTCATCGCCAAGGAGCTCGCGGGGATCAAGAAGACCCCGAAGATCGCGATCGTCACCAAGACGGACCTCGTCGAATCCAAGGCGCTCGCCGAGCAGCTGATCGCCATCGACCGGCTCGCGCAGGAGCTGGGCTTCGAGTGGGCCGAGATCATCCCGGTCTCCGCGGTCAAGGGCGAGCAGGTCGACCTGCTCGCCGACCTCCTCGTACCGCTGCTGCCCGAGAGCCCGCCGCTCTACCCGGAGGGCGACCTCACGGACGAGCCGGAGATGGTGATGGTCGCGGAGCTGATCCGCGAGGCCGCGCTCGAAGGCGTACGGGACGAGCTGCCGCACTCGATCGCGGTGGTCGTCGAGGAGATGCTGCCGCGGGAGGACCGTCCGGCGGACAAGCCGCTGCTCGACATCCACGCGAACGTCTACATCGAGCGCTCCAGCCAGAAGGGCATCATCATCGGCCCGAAGGGCAAGCGCCTCAAGGACGTCGGGACCAAGTCCCGCAAGCAGATCGAGGCGCTGCTCGGTACGCCGGTCTTCCTCGACCTGCATGTGAAGGTCGCCAAGGACTGGCAGCGGGACCCGAAGCAGCTGCGGAAGCTGGGCTTCTAGCCGGCCTCGCGCACAGCCGTGAACGCAGAAGTCCGGGCGTCCACCCCACATGCTGGGTGGACGCCCGGACTTCTGCGTTCGGCGGCATGACCCGCTCGGCGTGACCTACTTGATGTAGACCAGACCGTCCGTCGTGATCGTCGGACGGCCGCTGGTGCCGACCACGACGATCTTCACGGTGTGCTTGGCGCTGCCGGACCAGGTCTTCGTCCAGATCGCCTGGCGGTACTTCACGGTGGAGGACTTCAGGTCGACGGTGCTGACCTTGACGCCGTCCACGTAGACGTACGCCTGACCCGAGGTCGAAGCCCGGCTGACCACCCACGAGGCGGAGCGGCCGGTGAACGTCCAGGTCAGGCTCGCGCCCTTGGAACCGCTCGAGTACGACTTGCCGCCCAGGTAGCTGGTGGACGACCGGCTCGTCCAGCTGCCGGACCTGACCGCGGAGGTCTCCTGCAGGATGACCGGCGTGTAGGCCGCGGACGCCGTACGGGAGTTGCCCGCGACGTCGTACGCCGCCATCGACCAGGTGGTCGCGGTGCCGGGCTTGGCCGTGCGGGCGACCGAGGTGGTGGTCGGGCCGAACGTGGTGGCGGTGGGAACGAGCTGCTTGACGCTCTGCAGGGCCGCGTTGTCGGCGGCCTTCCAGCGCAGGCTCACCGGGACCGAGGTGGTGCTGACCGTGCCGGTGGCCAGGGCCAGGTTCGGCGTGGTCGAGAAGGTCGGCGCGGTCGTCTCCGCCACGAAGTTCTGCGCGGTGGTGGTCACGGCCTTGCCGGACTGGTGCACGGCCCGTACGGCGACGGTGTGGTTGCCCAGGGCGAGGGTGGCGGCGGCCGAGGTGGCCGTACCGGAGGCGGTGGCGGCGACCTTGCCGTCCACGAGCAGCTCGAAGCGCTTGATCAGCGAGCCGGGCGTCGTGGTCGACCACTTCGCGGTGATCGCGCCCTTCGTGTAGTACGTCGTACCGGAGGCGGTGGCGCCGGAGACCGACGTGACCTTCAGGCCCTGCACCGGTCCGGACGCCATGGTGCGGATGGCCGGCAGCTGGGCGTAGAGGGAGTTGCCCGGGCACTGGGTGTTGTAGCCGTCGCGGTGCCCGGAGACGGCCTTGAAGGTGTACTGCTGCCCCGCGAAGTACTTGGCGCCGAAGTAGTTCGTCAGCACGACGCGGTTGTCCGGGGTGTCCGGCTTCTCGGGGTCGATGAGGATCACCGGCGCCGTCATCTGAGTGCTGCCGCTCGGGTCGATGCCGTACTGGCCGAGTTTCCACGCCGCCAGCCGCGCGACGGCTGTCTGCGCGGCCGTGGAGACGCCGGCGTCGGTATACGTGCCGAGCACCGCGATGCCCGCGGACTGGCTGTTCCAGCCGTAGGTGTGGGCTCCCGTGACGGGCAGGTCCACGCCGCCCTTGCGTCCCTCAAAGATCGTGCCGCACTTGTCGACGAAGAAGTTGTAGCCGATGTCGTTCCAGTGGTTGGTGTTCACGTGGTACGCGTAGATGCCGCGCACGAGCGCCGCCGAGTCGGCGCAGGAGTAGCTGTTGCTGTCGACCGTGTGGTGCACGAAGACGGTCTTCACGCCGGCGTTGTAGTTCGACGGGTCGGGGCTCATCGATTCGTTGGCACCCCAGCCGGCCCGCGAGACGATCGACGGCTTGGGCACGGTGGACGGCGGCGCCGTGGGAACGGTGGGCGAGGGGCTCGCGGTCGCGGAGGCCGACGTCGAAGTGGAGGCGCTCGCGCTCGGCGAGACCGACTCCGACGGCGGGACGGACTCGCTCGGTGACGCCGACGGCGAAGCGCTGTCGCTCGGCGACCCTGTAGCGGCCGGCGACGTCTCCGCCGCGAAGGCCGCAGGCTCGTACGCCACCGGCTCCGCCTGCGTCTCGGCCTTGGTCACCACGCCCGGGTCGACCAGGCTGACCTCGAGACCCTTGGGCAGCGCGGAGGTGGAACCGTCCTTGTGGACGACCTGGACCTGGACACCGTCGGAGGGGCCCACCCAGATCGGCTCGGTGGCGCCGCGCGCCTCCTCGCGGGCCTCGGGGTCCTCCAGCGGGTCCACGTTCGCCTCGAGGTCCTGCCACCCGGACCACTCACCGGTCCCGATGCTGCGGGTGCGCACCTGGGCCGTGCCCTGCAGCCGCTTCTCCGCGTCCGTCCAGGAGACACCGAGCATCGAGAACTGCTCGGTCTCGGTACGCGGCAGCTCACGCTTGCCGCTCGCGGGGCTCTTGAGCGTCAGGTCGTAGACCTTCACCGGACGCTTGGCCCGGCCCGCGTCCGACGGTCCGTCGGAGGGGCTCGCAACGGCGTAGGTGATGATGCCGCCGCCTCCCACCAGCACCGCACTCAGCGTCAGCCAGGCCCGGCGCTTCATGCTGAGCGGTCTGTATGCATGCGACATGCGTCGACTCACGGATTCCCACCCCTGAAAGGTCCGAGGACCAAAAGAAAGAAGTCACTGGAGGCACACCCGTCACAGGTGCGGCCACGCTTGGACAGCGGGGTGGGAGCAGGAAGTGTCACTGCCGAGCCGCTTCAAGTGACCTAAGTCACGCTACGGCTGGGGGAATTGGGGTACATGGGGCGGGACCAGAGGCTGACAGCCCCGCGGAGCGAACTCCTAGTCGCCCTCCTTGAGTACCCGCGAGATCAACTTCCGCTGCGGCTCGGTGAGTCGCGGATCCGCGCAGTACACGGTCCGCCCGTCGACGGTGATCTGGTAGGCGAAGCCGTCCGGCACCCCGATCGGGGGCGAGAGCCGGCCCTGCGCGAGGGCCTCCTCGGCGAGCGCCTGCCAGTCCGCCGCGTCCAGGCGGCCTTTCGTATCGACCGAGCGGTGGTGATCGAGACCGCCGAATCCTCCGGTACGCCTGACTTGGATACGCATGTCTTCCTGTCTAGTACGGGGCGGGCCGGTGCGGAACCCGCCCCGGACTCGGATCAGGAGGACGCGACGCCCACCTGGGACCAGGCCTTGACCACCGCCTGGTGCTCCTCGCCCTCCCCGTAACGGGAGGCCGCGGCCGCCACCGTCGCCTTGGCGAAGTCCTCGAAGTTCGCGTCGACTTCGAGCCCGCCGGCCGTCAGCGTGTCGTACCAGATCTGCCCGGCCCGCTCCCATGCGTTGCCGCCGAGGGCCTCCGCCGCCAGGTAGAACGCGTGGTTGGGGATGCCCGAGTTGATGTGCACGCCGCCGTTGTCGCGGCCGGTGCGCACATAGCCGTCCATCGTGGCCGGTTGCGGGTCCTTGCCGAGCACGTCGTCGTCGTACGCCGAACCCGGCTCCTTCATCGAGCGCAGCGCCTTGCCCGTCACGCGCGGTGCGAGCAGCCCCGCCCCGATCAGCCAGTCGGCCTGTTCGGCGTTCTGGCCGAGCGTGTACTGCTTGATGAGCGAGCCGAAGACGTCCGAGACCGACTCGTTGAGCGCGCCCGGCTGACCGAAGTACGAGAAGTTCGCGGTGTACTGCGTGACGCCGTGGGCCAGTTCGTGGCCGATGACATCCACCGGGATCGTGAAGTCGAGGAAGATCTCGCCGTCCCCGTCGCCGAACACCATCTGCTCGCCGTTCCAGAAGGCGTTCCCGTAGTCCTCGCCGAAGTGCACGGTGGCGATCAGGGGGAGGCCCTGGCCGTCGATGGAGTTGCGGGAGAACGCCTTCAGGAAGAGCTCGAAGGTCGCGCCGAGGCCCGCGTACGCACGGTTGACCGTGGCGTCCTTACCGGGCTTGTCGCCCTCGCCGCGAACCTTCTTGCCGGGCAGGTCCTGCTTGTGCTTCGCGTCGTGGATGGTGCGCTGCGGCTTCTCCGGCTCGGCGGCGGGCGAGACCGAGGGAGCGCCGACGACCGTGGTCAGCCGGCGCGCGGTGCGCTGGGCGGCGTCCGCGACGAGGGTCTTACGGGCGGCTGCGGACAGCCGCGGATCCCCGGACCTCGCGAGGTGGTCGAGGACATGGGGCGGCACGATGGTGCAGAAGACGGGCTCGAAGCCCGTGCGGTTGGCGGTCATGGCCGCACAGTGGCACTGAGTTATGGCCCTGTCACTACCAGCAACCATGATCGTTGAATGCTCCCCCTCAAGAGTGAGGAGGATTCCTGGCTCACGCTGCTCGTTCGTCCTGCGGACGGCCGAGTCTGACGCGATCGACACCAGCCGGGGTCAGGCCTGCCCGGCGGAGCATGACGAACGCGGAGTTCTTGTCCCGGGGGACGGAGATTCCGCATACGTCGCACCGATAAGTACGTGCGCTGAGCGGCAGGCGGGACTTGGCTCTCGCCCCGCATGCCGCACAGTCCGTCGTGGTGTGTGCCGGAGGGATCAGGTGTACATCACGACCGTGTTTTCGGCCCATGTCGACGACGGCCTGTTTCGCCGCACCGATTGCCGCGTCGGCAGCCTTGCGCGCCATGGGGGACTTGGCCAGGAATTGGGGCCGGAAGTCCTCGACCGCCAGCACGTCATGGGCGCGCACCACCTTCTTGGCCCACTTTCGTGCTGTGTCCTGGCGTTGCCGAGCGACCTTCCGATACGCCTTGGCTGCCATGCGTTGCGCCTCACGGTAGCCACGCGAGGGCAGCCTGCCCTTCTCGGGGCGACGGCGGGCCATCATGCGCTGCGCGGCTGCCAGCCGCGCTGCGGCCTTCGCGCCATGCTGGGGATGCTCCAAGTCGTGGGCGTCACTGGTCGTGATCGCCAGCGCCTTCACCCCCCAGTCGATGCCGATCACTTGCCCCGTGGCAGGCAGCGGATCAAGGGCAGCGGGGACGACGAAGGAGGCATACCAATGTCCCAGTCGATCTTGGAAGACGCGGACCGACGAGGGGCCGGCGGGAAGCGGACGTGACCACACCACTCCCACCTGGATGCCCCCAGCCAGCCACAGTCGGCCGCCTGTCATCGTGCTGTCGCCCTGGCCGGTGAGGCGGAAGCCTCGCCGGGTGTAGTTCAGGCTCGGGCGCGAGGCCCGCTTGCCCTTGCGGGCCTTGAGCCGTGGCATACCCGTGCGCTGGTGGGCAGGCAGTTTCGCAGTGATGTCCTTGATGGCCTTTGCGCGAGCCCGGCCGAAGTCACGGATGATCTGCTGTTGCGGCACGCAGGAGCCCTCCCGCAGCCACGGGGTGATGGACCGGGCGCGGGTGAGCATCCGGTCCAGCTCGGCGGGCCCGCACGTCCGCTTGTCCTGCGGGTTGTCGAGGTTGTGGGCGTGCGTGCCCTGCGAGCGGGCCACGCACTCGTTCCACACCCAGCGGCAGCGCGCCCACTCGGCTTCGAGCTCTCGCCGTGCGGAGGCCGGGACCCGCAGTCGGTAGACGAAGCGCGCGTGGCCTGCGGTCATGGTCTTCGTCATCGGCCCGCCCCGCTTCCGTCATGCTCGCTGTGATCAAACCGGCTCGTACCGTAGTGCGCGTTACGCGCAGTCGTCCGGCCACCTGTGACGGATCACCGTTGCGGGCGATGATGGGTATGGGTGTTCGTCAATCGGAGCGAGGGCAAGGGGCGCCGGACCAGGCGATTCGAGGCTTTCCTCACCTCTGGCCCGATAGGTTCGCCCAGTCCCGCATACTGAAACGGTCCCGCGCCCGGCGTGAGCCTCGGCTACGCTGCTCGGCATCATGCGTTTCGGGCTGCTTCTTCTTAGCTGCCGCGGCGAGGGCCTGTAAGACGTAGGCCGACCCCCTCCCCGCGGAGTTTGGTGTTGCGCTACGACCCGTCGGCCGCCCACGAGCGGACCAATGAGGAGCCCTACGCATCATGACTGCATTTGCAGGCAACGAGACGCCCATCACCAATGCCACGCACGACCAGAAGCCCTCGGGCATGCCGGTCCACAAGTACCGCGGGTACGAGGACGTGGACATCGCCGACCGCACCTGGCCCTCGCAGCGCATCACCAAGGCGCCCCGCTGGCTGTCCACGGATCTGCGGGACGGCAACCAGGCGCTGATCGACCCGATGTCGCCCGAGCGCAAGCGCCGGATGTTCGACCAGCTGGTCAAGATGGGCTACAAGGAGATCGAGGTCGGCTTCCCGGCCTCCGGTCAGACCGACTTCGACTTCGTACGGTCGATCATCGAGGAGCCGGGCGCCATCCCGGACGACGTCACCATCTCCGTACTGACCCAGGCCCGTGAGGACCTGATCGAGCGGACCGTGGAGTCCCTGAAGGGCGCCAAGCGGGCCACCCTGCACCTGTACAACGCGACCGCGCCGGTCTTCCGCCGGGTCGTCTTCCGCGGCTCCAAGGAAGACATCAAGCAGATCGCCGTGGACGGTACGCGGCTGGTGATGGAGTACGCCGAGAAGCTGCTGGACGAGCGCACCACGTTCGGCTACCAGTACAGCCCCGAGATCTTCACCGACACCGAGCTGGACTTCGCCCTGGAGGTCTGCGAGGCCGTCTGCGACGTATGGCAGCCGGGTCCGGGCCGCGAGATCATCCTCAACCTGCCCGCCACGGTGGAGCGTTCGACCCCCTCCACGCACGCGGACCGCTTCGAGTGGATGGGCCGCAACCTGACCCGCCGCGAGTACGTCTGCCTGTCCGTGCACCCGCACAACGACCGCGGCACCGCCGTGGCCGCCGCCGAACTGGCCGTGATGGCCGGCGCCGACCGTATCGAGGGCTGTCTGTTCGGCCAGGGCGAGCGCACCGGCAACGTCGACCTGGTGACGCTGGGCATGAACCTGTTCTCGCAGGGCGTCGACCCCGAGATCGACTTCTCCGACATCGACGAGATCCGTCGCGTGTGGGAGTACTGCAACCAGATGGAGGTCCACCCGCGCCACCCGTACGTGGGCGACCTGGTCTACACGTCCTTCTCCGGCTCCCACCAGGACGCCATCAAGAAGGGCTTCGACGCGATGGAGGCCGACGCCAAGGCCAAGGGTGTCACCGTCGACGACATCGAGTGGGCCGTGCCGTATCTGCCCATCGACCCGAAGGACGTGGGCCGCTCCTACGAGGCGGTCATCCGGGTCAACTCGCAGTCCGGCAAGGGCGGTATCGCGTACGTCCTGAAGAACGACCACAAGCTGGATCTGCCGCGCCGTATGCAGATCGAGTTCTCGAAGCTGATTCAGGCCAAGACGGACGCCGAGGGCGGCGAGGTCACGCCGGCCGACATCTGGGCCACGTTCCAGGACGAGTACCTGCCCAACCCGCTGAACGCGTGGGGCCGGATCCAGGTGCGCAACGGCCAGTCCACGACCGACCGCGACGGCATCGACACGCTGACCGTCGAGGCCGAGGTGGACGGTGTGGAGACCACGCTGGTCGGCACCGGCAACGGTCCGATCTCCGCGTTCTTCCACGCGCTGCAGGGCGTCGGCATCGACGCACGCCTGCTGGACTACCAGGAGCACACGATGAGCGAGGGCGCGTCCGCGCAGGCCGCCTCGTACATCGAGTGCGCGATCGGCGACAAGGTCCTGTGGGGCATCGGCATCGACGCCAACACCACGCGCGCCTCGCTGAAGGCGGTCGTCTCGGCGGTCAACCGCGCCTCGCGCTGACCCGTTTCGGTACCGGCTGATCCTTTTCGGCACCCGCCGGCCGGAGCCCCGTCCGCATCCCGGCGGACGGGGCTCCGGCCTTTTTCTGTACGTGTGTACGTACGGTCTTGGCCAATCTGGCGTCACAGGTGCTGACGGGCAATCACTGATGTGGCTAACATCACGCCAACGCGGCAGCGTTGCCGAAGCGTTACGGAGGTGTGGCGTGCGGACCAGTGGACGAGTTGGTCGAAACCCCGGCGTACTGGGACGCATCTGCGGTGTCCGTACCGCGTGGAACACCATCGGTGACGGGGAGTTCTTCTGCCCGGGCTGCGGCGGGGACCGCAACTACCGGCGCAGGACCGGCCGCAGACGCTTCACGCTGCTCGGTGTGCCGCTCCTTTCGCGCGGCACCGCGGGCCCGGTCGTCGAATGCGCCTCGTGTCGCGACCACTTCGGGACCGACGTCCTCGACCACCCGACCACGCACCGGTTCTCCGCGATGCTGCGCGACGCCGTGCACACGGTCGCCCTCGCGGTGCTCGCGGCCGGCGGCACCTCTTCTCGTACGGTGCTTTCGCGTGCCGTCGGGGCGGTGCGCTCCGCGGGCTTCGACGACTGCACGGAGGACCAGCTGACCACGCTGGTGGCCGCGCTCGCCGAGGACACGGGGCGGCTGCCCGGCGGTCCCTGCGACCCCTCGGGGGTCACCCTCGCGATCGAACTCCACGAGGCGCTCGACCCGTTGGCGCCGCATCTGGCTCCGCCCGGGCGGGAGGCGATTCTGCTGCAGGCCGCGCGGATCGCTCTCGCGGACGGTCCGTACACCCCTGCCGAGCGCGAGGTGCTCGCCACGGTGGGGGCCGCGCTGACCATGGAGGCCGAGGAAGTCGAGCGGCTTCTGGCGGCCGCCCGTACGCCGTCCTGATCCCGTACGAGCAGCAGCCGTTACTCCCCAGGGAGTAACTCCACCCCCGGGCCACCCCGGGGAGTACCCCCCAACTCGCCCGCACGTCCGACGAAAGCCGCCCTGCCCGCCGGGAGTCTGGTGACCACCGGACAACGGGACGAGGGAGGGATTCGCCATGACGGCGAAGACACAGGGCAGGACCCGCAGGCGGGCGATTCCGTGGGTGATGCTCGGGCTGTGGGTGGCGATTCTCGCGCTCGCCATGCCGTTCGCGGGCAAGACCGGGGATGTGCAGCAGGACAGGGCCGTCGACTATCTGCCGGCCAGTGCCGACTCCACCCGGGTGGCGAAGATCCAGGAGCAGCTGCCCGGCGGCGAGTCCACGGAGCTGGTGCTCGTCTACCACCGTGACGGCGGCCTTACCGCGCAGGACAAGGCCACCGCGCAGGGGCAGATCGACGAGATCGCCGGGCAGCACAAGCTCGTGGGCACCCCCGAGGCCGTACCGGCGAAGGGCGGGGACACCCTGTTCTATCCGGTGGCGAGCAATGAGCCCGGTTCGGACGAGAAGCTGCGGGACGCGTTCGTCAACGAGGTACGGGAAGTCGCCGAAGGCAGCGGTGGGTTGAGCGTCGATGTCGGCGGACCCGGTGCGCTCGCGACCGATGCCTCCGAGGTCTACAACGCCCTCGACGGTCCGCTGCTCTACACGACCGTCGCCGTCGTCGCGATCCTGCTCATCATCATCTACCGCAGCCCGCTCCTGTGGCTGGTCCCGCTGATCGTCGCCGGGATCGCCGACATGCTGTCCCTCGCCGTGACGTACGGCCTTCACCAGACCTTCGACATCACGGTCAGCGGACAGTCCACCGGCATCATGACGGTGCTCGTCTTCGGCGCGGGGACGGACTACGCACTGCTCCTGATCGCCCGCTACCGCGAGGAACTGCGCCGCCAGGAACGCCCGTTGGACGCCATGGCCACGGCGCTGCGCGGCTGCGGCCCCGCGATCCTCGCCTCCTCCGGCACGGTCGCCGCGGGCATGCTGTGTCTGCTCGCCGCCGACCTCAACTCCAGCAGCGGCATGGGCCCGACGGCCGCCGTCGGCGTGCTGTGCGCCCTGGTCACGATGACCACGCTGCTTCCCGCGCTGCTCGTCCTGCTCGGCCGCCGGGTGTTCTGGCCGCTGATCCCCGCCTTCGGCTCCGCGCCCAAGCAGCGCCGGAGCGTCTTCGGGGCCATGGGTGCCTCGGTGCAGCGCCGTCCGCTCGCCGTGCTCGTCTCCTCGGCGGTGGTGCTCGGTGCCCTTGCGCTCGGCGCGTTCAACCTCTCCGGGAACGTGAAGCAGGAGGACTCCTTCACCAAGACCCCCGAGGCCGTACGGGCGATGACGACGCTCTCCGACGCGTACCCGGAGCGCTCCAGCCAGCCGATCACCATCCTCGCGCCGAACGGCGAGGCCGACCGAGTCCTCGGCGCCGCACGGGACACCAAGGGGGTGTCCGCCGCCGAACAGGGACGCAGCGGTGATACCTGGACCGAGATCTCCGTGATCGCCGAAGCCCCGCCGCAGTCCGCGGCCGAGACCGCGACCATCGAGAAGCTCCGGGACAAGCTCGACACCAGCCTGGTCGGCGGGCCCAGCGCCCAGCAGCTCGACCTCCAGGACACCAGCTCGCGCGACACGATGGTCGTCGTACCGATCGTGCTGCTCTCCGTCCTGCTCATCCTGATCGTGCTCCTGCGCTCCCTGGTCGCCCCGCTGCTCCTGACCGCGGCCGTGGTCGCGGTGTGGGGCGCTTCGCTCGGCATCGGCGGTCTGGTCTTCGACTCGGTCTTCGGCTTCGAGGGCTCCGACTCCGGACTTCCGCTGATCTCCTTCGTGTTCCTCGTCGCCCTGGGCGTCGACTACGGCATCTTCCTGATGCACCGGATGCGTGAGGAGGTGCTCGGCGGCCAGGACACCCCGACCGCCGCGCTCACCGCCCTGCGGACGACCGGAGGCGTGATCGCGTCGGCGGGCCTGGTGCTCGCGGCGACCTTCGGGGTCCTGATGAACATGCCGCTCGTCCAGCTCGTCGAGATGGGCTTCGTGGTCTCGGTCGGCGTGCTGCTCGACACCTTCCTCGTCCGCACCTACCTGGTGACCTCGGCGAGCATGGTGCTCGGCAGCAAGGTGTGGTGGCCGGGCCCGCTGTCGAAGCTGCCGGCGCGGACCGTGGTGCCCGAGCGGACCGAGCGGCCCGCGGCGACCGTGTGAGGCACCCACGCGGCCGCGGACCGGATTTCCTGGCAATGGCCCAGGGGGTCCGGTCCGCGGCCCGATCGGCAAGGATGGGGGATGTGTTGAGGATCAAGCTGCCGTCCCGGAGCGACGAGAGGCGGCCCACGCCGCGCGACTGGCTGCTCGCGGTGGGGGTCGGCGTGGCGTCGATCCCGCTGGCGTTCGTCGGGCAGGGCGACAACGCCCATACGCCGGACCTGGTCGGCTGGACGCTGTTCGCCCTGTCGGCGCTGACGCTGGCCTGGCGGCGGTACTTCCCGATGGGCGTCCTGGTCGCGCTCATCGTGCTCGAGGGCACCTACCACCGCCTGAACAACGCCCACTCGGCGCTGATCCCGGTGACGATGGTCGCCATCTACTCGCTCGCGGTGGCCGGGCCCAGGCGGCGGACCCTGACCGTGCTGCCCACGCTGCTCGGCCTCAGCGTGATCATGCTGCTCAGCGTCAACCCGCACCAGGGCGTGGAGCTGCTGCGGATCTCCGGCTGGATCATGGCCTGCGCACTCACGGGAGAGGCGGTCCGCGTGCACCGCAACTACATCGGCGCCATCGTGGAGCGCGCCGAACGCGCCGAACGCACCCGCGAGGAGGAGGCCGCGCGCCGCGTCGCGGAGGAACGGCTGCGGATCGCCCGCGACCTGCACGATCTCCTCGCGCACTCCATCACGTTGATCGGCGTGCAGACCTCGGTCGCCTCCCATGTCCTCACCGTCGACCCGGACCGCCTCGACCGCGCGGCGATATCCAAGGCGCTGGACGAGATCTCCGAGACCTGCCGCACGGCGCGCGGCGAACTGCGCTCCACGCTCGAAGTGCTGCGGGAGGCCGAACTCCCGGACGGTCGCGGCCCGTTGCCCGGCCTTGACGGACTGTCCGATCTGGCGGACTCCGCCCGTACGGCAGGTGCCCATGTGACCTTGGACGTCCAGGTGACGGATGCACCGGCCGCGGTGGGCGCGGCCGTCTACCGCCTCGTACAGGAGGCGCTCACCAATGCCGTACGGCATGCGGGGCCAGGCGTGAAGGTGGCGGTGCGTGTGGCGCCCGAAGGCGCCTGGGGTCTGCGCCTGAGCGTCGAGGACGACGGTCCCGAAGGGGCTGCGCCCGCCCGCACCGGCACCCCGGGATACGGTCTCGTCGGGATGCGGGAACGGGTCCGCAGCGTGGGCGGCACCTTGGACGCGGCCCCGCGCGGGACGGGCGGGTTCGCGGTGACGGCGGTGCTGCCGCTGGGGCTCGCGGCCGCGGGGGAGAGGAGCGAGGGATGACCATCCGAGTGCTGCTCGCGGACGATCAGCGCCTGGTGCGCGCGGCGTTCGCGATGCTGGTCGAATCGGCCATGGACATGGAGGTCGTCGGCCAGGCGGGCACGGGACGAGAAGCCGTCGAACTGGCCCGCAGCGAACGCGCCGACCTGGTCGTCATGGACATCCGGATGCCCGATCTCGACGGCATCGAGGCGACCCGTCTGATCGCCGCGGACGAGGACCTCGCGGGCGTCAAGGTCCTGGTCCTCACCACGTACGACACGGACGAGCATGTGCTCGAGGCGCTGCGCGCGGGCGCGTCCGGTTTCCTGGTCAAGGACACCAAGCCCGCCGAACTCCTCGATGCCATACGGACGGTGGCGGCCGGGGAATCGCTCCTGTCACCGGGGCCGACGTCCCGTCTGATCGCCCGCGTCCTGCGCGCCCCCGAGGCCCCGCAGTCCGGCGGACCCGAAGGCCTCTCGGGACGTGAACGCGAGGTGCTCACGCTGGTCGCCCGCGGCCTCAACAACACCGAGATCGCCGAGTCGCTTGGCCTCAGCCCGCTCACGGCGAAGACCCACGTCAGCCGCATCATGGGCAAGCTCGGCGTCCGCGACCGGGCCCAACTGGTCATCTGCGCCTACGAGTCGGGTCTGGTGGCGCCCGGCGACTCCGGGTCCTGACGGCTTCCGTCCCGGGGCGTGCAGAAGTATTGCCGTACCCCTTGCGGCCCACTACGTTCACGCAAGACGTCCTACGTCCTACGTCCGATGTGCACGCGCCCGATGTGCATACGTCTTGTGCGAAGGAGAACGATGCTCTCACCGTGGAAGCGCAAGAGATCCCTGGCGGCGGGCGGTCTCGTCGCCGCCGCCCTCGCCGCGCTGCTGCTGCCGGGCGCGCCCGCGTCGGCGGCGGCCCCCTGCACCGGTTCCGTCCCGTACGCCTCGGGCGAGGGCGGCTATGACACGTACCGCATCCCCGCCGTCATCGAGACCCGCGCGGGCACCCTGCTGGCCTTCGCCGAGGGCCGGGTCGGAGGGGCCGGCGACACCGGCAACATCGACGTCGTCGTCAAGCGGTCCCGCGACGGGGGCTGCACCTGGGGCGACTTGAGCATCGTCGCGGCCGGCGGCGGTGACACCCGGGGCAACCCGGCGCCCGTGATCGACCCGCGCACCGGCAGGATCGTGCTGCTCACCTCGTACAACAGCGGCGATGTCACCGAAGCCCAGATCATGCGGGGCGAGGCGACGGCCGAGCAGAGCCGCCGGGTCTTCGTGCAGACCAGCCGCGACGACGGCCGCAGTTTCAGCGCGCCCCGCGACATCACCGCCACGACCAAGCACGCCGACTGGCGCTGGTACGCCACAGGTCCTGGCCATGCCGTCGCCCTCACCCACGGCCGGCACGCGGGACGCCTCGTCGTCCCGGCCAACCACTCCATCGCGCCGCCCGCCGGGTCCGCGGACACGGGAGCGGAGGCCAAGTACTACGGCGCGCACTCGCTCTACAGCGACGACGGCGGGCAGAGCTGGCGGATCGGCTTCGTCGACGACTCGTACGACGGCGTGATCAACTCCAACGAGTCGATCGCCGCCGAACTCCCGGACGGAATCCTCTACTTCAGCTCCCGCGACCAGAACGGCACGAGCCCCGGCAATCGTCTCGACAGCTACTCGCGCGACGGCGGGAGGACGCTGACCCGGCCGTACGCCGTCGAGCCCACGCTGAACGACGTGCCCGTGGTGCAGGCAAGCGTCCTGCAACTGGCCGGAAAGAACGCGCCGTTGGTGTTCTCGGGGCCGTCCGTGCCGACCGCACGGCAGTCGATGGCGCTCTGGGCGAGCGAGGACCGCGGCGCCACGTTCACCAAGGTCCTCACCCTCTCCCAGGACAAGGCGGCCTACTCCGACCTGGTGCAGGTCGACCGCCGTACGGTGGGGCTCCTTTACGAGACCGGGGTGGCCGGAACGTACGAGACGATCACGTTCCGGCGGATCCCGGCGGACGTGATCGCTCCGTAGCGCGGGCTGTGGGTAGAGGCCCGGCCGGCCGGGCCTCTACCGGGCGCTGCGCCTGCGGTGGTACGCGAAGCAGACGGCCGCAAGCAGCGGTCCCCACAGCAGGAGCGGGACGTAGGTGAGGTGGAAGAAGGCGAGTTCCCAGCCGTGCAGCGCCTTCGTGGGGTGGTCGCCGGGAAGCTGCTCCCCTTGGAGGGTGACCCCGGCCAGCTCGGTGGCGAAGGCGGCGGTCCACATGACGGTCAGGACCACGGCGCCGAGCGCGGCGGGTACGACGGCGGCGAGGGGCGGCACCCTGCGGCCGCCGAGCAGCGGGATCCAGCGCGGCAGGACCTCGCCCCACGCGGCGACAAGCCCGACGGCGGTGAAGGCGATCAGCTCGGAGAAGATCGACAGGGCGACGATGTACACCGGCCCCGGCAACCACGACGGGAGCTGCCCCACACCGTGCGTGGCCTCGTCGCCGATGTGGAAGACGACGGTCATGATCCGCCATACGCCGGAAGGAAGCACGGTGAAGGGGATGGCGTAGGCCGCGATCCGCGCCCAGCGGGGGACACCGGGCACCGGGGTGTGCGCGCGCTTGAAGGCTGCGCGCAGTCGCCCGGTCGGGGCCGGGGCGGTGGGTGCGGTGGGCGCGGCGGCATGGTCGGCGGTGACGGTCATGCGTGCTCCTCGGGCGGTCAGCTGTTGCTCGCTTGAGCGGTATCAACTGTCACAGCCGTCCACGCCCGGGACGTCGCCCACCGTACTGAACCCGGATCAGTACGGTGGACGAGAACGCCGCTGCTTCCGTAAGCCCTCAGGATGATCGTGCGGGCAGGGCACGTGCCCCCTGAGGATCATGCGCACGATGCGCGATGCGCGATGCGAGGTGCACGATTCAGAGCAGCCCGGCGGCGGCCAGGTACTTGCCCACCCGCTCCACCTCCGAAGGCGACAGCGGCACCTGCGGGACCGCTGTCGCCGCGCAGTCGATGACGCCGCGCAGGTGGAGCGCCGCCTTGAAGGCGCCGAGCGCCGAGGAGGAGCCGCCCATGCGGGCGGCGTCGCCGACGCCGACCATGCCGAACAGGGCGCACAGGCGCTCCTGTTCGGCGCGGGCGCGGTCCCAGTCGCCGTCCTTCGCGTACCGGTACAGGTGGACGTAGCCCTCGGGGTCCACGTTGCCCAGGCCGGGGACCACGCCGTGCGCGCCCATCGCGAGGGCGGAGTCGACGGTCAGTTCCGAGCCGGTCAGGACGCTGAAGCCGGGGATCCCCCGCGTGGCGATCAGGGAGGCGCGGAACGCGCCCTCGTCGCCGCTGGAATCCTTCAGGCCCGCGATCACCCCGTCCGAGGCCAGCTCGGCCACCAGGTCCGTGCCGAGCTTCAGGGGGACGGACACCGGCTGGTCGTAGGCGAAGACCGGCACGGGGGAGTGGGCCGCGACCGCGCGGAAGTGGCGGGAGATCTCGGCCGGATGCGTACGGGTGTAGAACGGCGCCGTCACCACGACCGCGTCCGCGCCCGCCGCCGTGACCGCGTCCACATGGTCGTGCACGCGCAGGGTGGTCATGTCGATCGCGCCCGCGAGGACGGGCAGTTGGCCCGCGACATGGCGGACGACCGTGTCGACGACGAGACGGCGGTGGCGGTCGGGGAGATACGCGGCTTCGGAGGACGAGCCGAGCACGAACAGGGCGTCGACGCCGGCCGACACCAGATGGTCCACGAGACGGGTGAGCGAGGCCGTGTCCACCTCGTTGTCCGGTGTCAGGGGAGTGCAGACGGGCGGTACGACACCGGTCAGCGGGGCGGGGAGCGTCATCGAGTCTCCTTCACGGCCGTGGCGGCGGCCGGGTCGAGTACGGCCGTGGCGGCGGCCTGGTGTACGAGGTCGTGGGTCGACTGGGAGCCGTCCACGGGGTGGTGACAGCGGAAGCGATGCCCGGCGGTCGCGGACTCGGTGACCTCCGGCATCGTCGCGGCGCACTGGTCGTCGGCCTTCCAGCAGCGCGTACGGAACGGGCAGCCGGACGGCGGACGCGTGGCCGAGGGCACCGGGCCCACCAGCGGGATCGGGTCGATCGGCGCGAGCAGGCCGGGCGTGGCCGAGAACAGGGCGCGGGTGTACGGATGGCGGGCGGCGTCGAGCACCTCTTCGGCCGGGGACTCCTCCACGATCCGGCCGAGATACATGGTGATCACGCGGTCGCTCATCCTGCGCACCGTCTGGATGTCGTGCGAGACGAACACCAGGGCCAGGCCCAGGCGTTCCTTCAGGTCGAGGAGCAGGTTGAGGATCTGGGCGCGTACCGACACGTCGAGCGCGCTGGTCGGTTCGTCCGCGACCACCAGGTCCGGCTCGAGCGCCAGGGCGCGGGCGATGGCCACGCGTTGGCGCTGGCCGCCGGAGAGCTGTCCGGGCAGCCCGTCCGCGAGCACCTTGGGCAGGCCGACCAGGGCCATCAACTCCCGTACGCGCTCCTCGCGTTGGGCCGGAGTGCCGCGGCGGTGGACGTCGAGCGGGTCGCGCAGGATCTGGCGGATGGTGAGGCGGCGGTTCAGGGCGGTGGACGGATCCTGGAAGATCATCGCCGTGTGGGTGCCGATCGCGGCCCTGCGCTCGGCCGGCTTCATCGTCCACAGGGCCTTGCCCCGGAAGGCGACCGTGCCCGAGGTCGGCCGCTGCACGCCGACGAGCACCTTCGCCAGGGTGGACTTCCCACAGCCCGACTCGCCCACGACGCCCACCGTCTCGCCGGGTGCGATGGCGAGGTCGGCGCCGGTCAGGGCGTAGACGCGATCGCGCGAGAACAGACCGCCGGAGCGCGCCTTGTGCACGACGTGGGCGTCGGTCAGCGAGATCAACGATGTCGCCGTCGGGATCAACTGGTCGGTGGAGCTGGTCACTTGAGTGCCTCGCTTCCTTCGCTGCTGCGGGGCGCGGGCACCGTGAGCGGTACCGCCGGATGGTGGCAGGCGGCTTCGTGCGCCCGGCTCGCACCGGTGAGTTCGGGTGCCGTCGTACGGCAGATCTCGCTCGCGAGGGGGCAGCGGTCCGCGAAGCGGCAGCCGGCCGGGAAGTCGGCGGGCGAGGGCACCACACCCTTGATCTGCGTGAGCCGCTCGGCGGAGGCTTCGAGGGAGAGCACCGACCCGAGCAGGCCGCGCGTGTAATGGTGCGAGGGCTGCTCGACGAGATCGGCGGTGACACCGGACTCGACGATCTGCCCGCCGTACATCACCACCACCCGGTCCGTGACGTCCGCGACCAGCGCCAGGTCGTGCGAGACGAGGATGAGGGCGAAGCCCAGCTCCTCGCGCAGCCGGAGCAGGAGCTGGATGACCTGCGCCTGCACGGTGACGTCGAGCGCGGTGGTCGGCTCGTCGGCGACGATCAGCTTCGGGTTGCGGGACAGGGCCATCGCGATCAGGACGCGCTGGCGCTGGCCACCGGAGAGTTCGTGCGGGTAGCTGCGCAGGGTGCGCTCCGGGTCGAGGCCCACCAGCTCGAGGAGTTCCTCGGATGTGCGCGCTCCTCCTCGCCGTACGACCTGCTTGAGCTGGGCGCGGATCGTCATGGCGGGGTTCAGGGAGGACAGGGCGTCCTGGTAGATCATCGCCATGTCGTGCCCGAGCAGGCGCCGGCGTGAGCGCATCGGAAGGCCGATCAGCTCCTGCCCGTCGAACATCACCGAACCGCGGATCCGCGCACCCTTGGGCTCCAGACCCATCACGGTCAGCGCGGTCAGCGACTTGCCGCAGCCCGACTCGCCCACGAGGCCGAGGACTTCACCGGGGCGCACCTCGAAACTGATGCCGTCGACGATGTCGATACCGCTGTGCCGCTGCTCGAAGCCGATCGCCAAGTCCCGTACGGACAGGACGGGTTCACCGGTCGGCAGCGCCCGGGCGCGTTCGCGCAGCCGGGCCGCGGCCTCGGTGAGTCCGGGGAGTTCGAGCACCTCGCCGGTGCCGGTCTCGGGGGCCTCCAGCTTGTCCTCGGCAAGGGCCTTCTTCGCCGGTACGTCACGGGCCACCGGAGCCGCCCAGGCATCGGAGACGCCCTCGGACAGGATGTTCAGGGCCAGGACGGTGATCACCATCAGGAGGCCGGGGAACCAGGTGGCCCACCAGCCGTCGATCAGGACCAGGGCCTTGCCGTCCGCGATGACGTTGCCCCACGAGGGGTCCGGGGGCCTTACGCCCGCCCCGATGAAGGACAGGGAGGCCTCGAAGACCATCGCGTCCGCGACCTGCACCGTGCAGAACACCAGGATCGGCGCGGCACAGTTGATGGCCACGTGCTTGGCGACGATATGCCAGGTGCGGGCGCCGATGACGCGTTCGGCGGTGACGTAGTCCTCGCCGTACTGGTCCATCACATTGGCGCGCACGACCCGGGCGATCGGCGGGGTGTAGAGGAACGCGATCGTGCAGATGAGGACCGGTACACCGCCCTCGAAGACCGCGATGAGCACGGCCGCGAGCGCGATGCCGGGGAAGGCCATCACCACGTCGAGGCAGCGCATCAGGAACTCGTCGACCGCCTTGCGCGAGGTCGCCGCGATCGCCCCGATCACCGCGCCCGCGATCAGACCGAGCAGGGTGGCCCCGAGCCCGATCAGCAGCGACATGCGCGCGCCGTACATCAGCCGGCTGAGGATGTCGCGGCCGAGATGGTCCTGGCCGAGCCAGTGCTCACCGGAGGGCGCGCCGTCGCCGCCGATCCGTGGTGCCTGGTCGAGCGGGTCGTGCGGGGCGAGCAGCGGCGCGAACACCGCCATCAGGACGACGGCGGCCAGGATGCCGACCGCGATCCGGGACCTGAGCGGCATCCGCTTGAGGCCGCGCAGCCGGATTCCCGGGCGGGACAGGGCAGTTGCCAGGCTCTTGCGCCGGGACAGACCGAGCGGGCTCTTCTCCCCGAGTGGGGCGTCGCCGTGCGGGGAGTCACCGTGCGGAACGTCGCCGTGCGGCGCTTGCTGAGTGGTCGGCATCAGGCGGCGCTCCTCAGGCGGGGGTTCACCAGGAGATAGAGGATGTCGATCACGAGGTTGATCACCAGGAATCCGATCGCGGCGGTGAGGACGGCTCCCTGCACGACGGCCGGGTCACCGTTCTTGACCGCGTCGATCATCAAGGTGCCCATGCCGGGCAGCTGGAAGATCTGCTCGGTGACCACCGCGCCGCCGAGCAGATACCCGACGCGCAAGCCCAGCACGGTCAGCGGGTTGATCAGTGCGTTGCGCAGCACATTGCGCCCGACCACGACGACCGGGGGCAGTCCGCTGCCGATCGCCGTACGGACGTAGTCCTTGTCGAGCTCCTCGACCACGGCCGTACGGACGATACGGGTGAGCTGTGCGGCGATCGGCAGGGAGAGCGAGAAGGCGGGCAGCACCATGGTCCTGAGCCAGCCGCTGAAGGAGTCCGCCGGATTCACATAGCCGCCGGACGGGAACCAGCCGAACCCGTTGGCCAGGTACTGGATCATCAAAAGCGCCAGCCAGAACCCGGGAGCCGCGACCCCGACCAGGGAGATCACGCGGATCGCCTGGTCGGGCATGCGGTCGCGGTAGATCGCGGCGGTGACGCCGAGGACCAGGCCCACGACGATGGCGATCGCCAGACCCATGAAGGTCAGTTGCAGGGTCAGCGGCAGTGCGGTGCCGATCTCGTCGAGCACCGGTGTCTGCCGCAGGGCGCTGGTGCCCATGTCGCCCTGCAGCAGATCCCCGACGAACGCCATGTAGCGCACCGGCAGCGGATCGAGCAGCCCGTTCTCCTCGCGGAACTCCGCCAGTTGCTCCTGCGTGGGGTTCGCGCCCTGGAAGAACGCGGAGGCCGGATCGGCGTCCGAGAACTGCATCACCAGGAAGACGAACAGGATCACGCCGAGCAGCAGAGGCACGAGCAGGGTGATGCGGCGGGCCAGAATCCTGGCGATCGCAGCCACGTATTGCTCCTCACATCTCTTTCAGCAGCTGGTCAGTTGGCCCACTTGGCCTTGAGCAGATTGATCCCCGGATACGGCTGCGCGACGACGCCCGTCAGCTTCTTGGGATCCCAGGCCGTCATCAGCTCGGTGTGCACGACCGGGTACAGGACCGCGTTCTCGGCGACGATGTCGATGTAGTCCTGCGTCATCTGCTTCTTCTTCGCGGGGTCCGCTTCCTCGGTGGCCCGGTCCATCAGCCTGAAGAGGTTCTTGGCCTCGGAGCTGGACGCCCACTTCGAGTACGTGGTCGACCACAGGTTCTGCGGCCCGTAGTTGTAATGCATGATCAGATCGGCGTCGAGCCCGAACTGATTGGGGTTGGATGCGGCCGCGACCACCTGGAAGTCCCGCTTCTGGTCCAGCTTGGTGAAGACCGCGGTGGTCTCCTGCGGTTCGAGCGTGGTCTCGACACCGATCGCGTCCCAGCCCTCCTTGATGGTGGGCAGACAGTCCACGAGCCAGCTGACGTTGACCGCCATCAGGTCGATCTTGAGGCCCGAGACGCCCGCTTCCTTGAGGAGCTTCTTGGCCTTCTCCGGGTCATACGCGTAGACCGTCTTGGCCGGGCGGTGCGAGGGGTTGTCCTCGTTGAGGAAGGACGTGGCCGGCTTGCCGTGTCCGCGCAGCGCGACCTCGACCATCTTCTCCTTGTCGATCGCGTAGTGCAGCGCCTGGCGCACCCGTACGTCGTCGAAGGGCTTGTGCTTGGTGTTGAACATCAGGAACAGGTTGTTCATCCCCGCCCCGCCCTCGACGGTGAGCCCGCCCTTGCCGAGCTGGTCGATATTGGCGTACGGGATGTTGTCGGCGATCTGCGCTCCGGCGCTCGCACCCGAGATCTTGGCGACGCGGGCGGCGGCGTCCACGATGGTCAGCCAGTTCATCTTCTTGAAGGCGGCCTTGCGCGGACCGTTGTAGTCGGCGAACGCCTCGAAGGTGGTGTTCGTCTTCGGCTGGTGCGAGGTCATCTTGTACGGACCCGAGCCGACGACCTTGGTGCCCTTCATCGCCTCGTCCCACGCGCCCGCCTTGCCGAACACGTGCTTCGGCATGATCTTCGCGAGCGTGAGCCGCGCGGCGCCGTCCGGGAAGGGGAACTTGAGGTGCAGTTCGACGCTCTTCTCGTCGACCTTCCTGACCTCTTTCAGCCAGCTCGCGAAGAAGCCCTTGGCCAGGGTCGCGGTGTCCGGGTCGAGGATGCGGTCGAAGACGAACACCACGTCGTCGGCGGTGACCGGCTTGCCGTCATGCCACTTGGCGCCCTCGCGCAGCGTGAACTTCCAGGTGGTGGCGTTCAGATCGGCCGGTACCTCGGTGGCGAGCGCCGCGTACGGCTCGCGGGTGATCGGGTCGGTGTCGAGCAGACCCTCGTACACGTGGTGGTTGCCCGCCATCGCGAACGCGGACGCGGTCTGCGTCGGGTCCCAACTGCCGTCGTTGCCGTAGCCGATGACCGCGGTGAGGGTGGTGTCGCCGCCCTTGCCGCCGCCGCCCGTCTCGTTGGTGGACTTCGGGCCGCCGGAGCAGGCGGAGAGGGTCGTGGTGATGGAGGCGGCCAGGCCAAGGGCGCCGGTGTACTTCAGGAAGGAGCGGCGCTGCAAGGCCGATCCCTGGGTCACGTCGCTCACGGTTCCTCCGGCGGTACGGGTAGGAGATCGGACGTCCTACGTCATCGGACTGGCGTGACCATAGGAGCGCCGTACGGGCCGGTCAAGAGCCCGCGCACAGATCGGCCGGATCGTCGGGACGACTCGGACATTGTCCAGAGGTCTAGACATCTCGCGGGCTCGTCGCATGCCAACTGACCTGCCATTTCTCGGATTTCAAAGAAAGTTGTCGCCTGAGGTGGGACGTGGGATGTCTTACGGGTCTAACCTGTCCGCCATGTCCGAGGACCTTGTGGGCCGCCGCCATGTCGGGGGCCAGATCCGGCGCGAGATCATGCAGTTGATACTCGACCGCCGGCTGCGCCCGGGGTCGCCGCTGCCGACCGAGTCCGAGCTGATGGATTCGCTCGGCGTGAGCCGCAACTCCGTACGCGAGGCGCTCAAGGCGCTGCAGGCCCTGGACATCGTGGAGATCAGACACGGCTACGGCACCTATGTCGGACAGGCCTCGCTGACCCCGCTCGTCGACGGCCTCACCTTCCGCACGCTCTCCCAGGTCGATGACGACACCCATGCGCTGGGGGAGATCCTCCAGGTCAGAGAGGTGCTGGAGGAGGGGCTCATCCGCCGCGTCGCGGAGACCCTCAGCGACGCCGAACTCGACAGCCTCGAGGCGATCATCGAGCGGATGGAGGAGAAGGGCCGGGCGGGCGAGGCCTTTCCCGAGATCGACCGCGAGTTCCACGAAGCGCTCTACACCTCCCTCGGCAACGAGCTGGTGCCCCAGCTGCTCGCCGCCTTCTGGAACGTCTTCCACCGCGTCGCGCGCGTGCGCGGCTGGGCCCGCGATCCCGCACCCGCCGTCACGGCCCGCCGCCACCGCGAGATCCTCACGGCGCTGCGGGCGCGGGACGTGACCCACGCCCAGCGCGCGATGGCGGACCACTTCCGCGGGATCGAGGCGCGGGCGTGGCAGGCGACGCTCGGGGTCAAGTAATGCTGCTCATCGATGACTTGGAGTCCTGGTGACGGACCGCACGGCCGATGTGAACCGCGTGAGCGACGCGGACCGCATATCCCACTTCCACGGCAGGCTCGGCTCGCTCGCGTACGGAGGGGACTACAACCCCGAGCAGTGGGGCCCCGAAGTGCACGCCGAGGACAGTGAGTTGATGCGCGAGGCCGGGGTGAACCTCGCGACCGTGGGAATCTTCTCCTGGGCCCGCGCGGAACCCGATCCCGGCCACTACGACTTCGACTGGCTCGACGGCCATCTCGACCGGCTGGCCGCGGACGGCGTCGCCGTCTGCCTCGCCACGATGACCGCGTCCCCGCCGCCGTGGCTGGCCCGTCTGCACCCGGAGACCCTGCCGGTGCTCGACGACGGCACCCTCCTCTACCCCGGCTCCCGCCAGCACTGGTGCCCTTCGAGCCCGGTCTTCCGTACGTACGCGGTCCGCCTGGTCGAACAGCTCGCCAAGCGGTACGCGCACCATCCGGCCCTCGCCCTGTGGCACATCGGCAACGAATACGGCTGCCACATCTCCCGCCACTGCCACTGCGAGGTCTCCACGGCCGCCTTCCGTACGTGGCTGCGCGAGCGCTACGGGAGCGTCGACGCGCTCAACGAGGCCTGGTCCACGACCTTCTGGTCCCAGCGCTACTCCGCCTTCGAAGAGATCCACACCCCGCGCACCGCCCCTTCCTTCCGCAACCCGGCACAGCAGCTGGACTACCGCCGCTTCTCCAGCGACGAGCTGCTCGCCTGCTACCTCGCCGAGAAGGAAGTCCTCGACCGCCTCACCCCTGGCATCCCCGTCACCACCAACTTCGTGCCCCTCGCACCCACCCTCGACCTCTTCCGCTGGGCCCGCGAGATGGACGTGGTCTCGTACGACTCGTATCCGGACCCGCACGACGCGAATGCCGCCCACGAGACGGCCTTCAACTACGACGTGATGCGCGGCCTGAAGAACGGCGACCCCTGGCTGCTCATGGAGCAGGCCCCCTCGGCGGTCAACTGGCGCCGCCGCAACGGCCGCAAGCAGGCCGGCCGGATGCGCCTGGACTCCTGGCAGGCGGTCGCGCACGGCGCGGATTCCGTCCTCTTCTTCCAGTGGCGCGCCTCGCGCGGCGGCGCCGAGAAGTTCCACTCGGCGATGGTGCCGCACGGCGGCCGCGACACCCGGATCTTCCGCGAGGTCGGCGCGCTGGGCACCGAACTGGCCGAGCACCCCGCCCTGTTGGGCTCCCGCCCCGAACGCGCCGAAGCCGCCCTCCTCTTCGACTGGCCCAACTGGTGGGCCCTGGAACAGGAAGCGCACCCGAGCGCGGACGTCCGCCTCCTGGACGGCGCCCGCGCCCTCCACAAGCCGCTGTACGACGCCTCGGTGGCCTGCGACGTGGTCCCGGCGGACGGCGACTTCTCCCCGTACAAGCTGCTGCTCGTCCCGCACCTGTACTCCCTGTCGGCCGAGACCGCCGACCGCATCACCTCCTTCGTACGCAGCGGAGGCACAGCGCTCGTCACGTACTTCTCCGGCATCACCGACGAACACGACCGCGTGTACCTCGGCGGCTACCCGGCCCCGTTGCGGGAGGTCCTCGGCCTGCACATCGACGAGTTCGACCCGCTCGCGGAGGGCGAGCGGATCGAACTCTCGTCGGGCGCGGGCGAGTTGTGGTCGGAGGACGTGATCTTGGAAGGAGCCCAGGCCGTCGAGACCTTCACGGACGGCCGCCCGGCGGTGACGCGGCACGCGTACGGCGAGGGCACGGCGTGGTACCTGGCCACCACTCCGGACCCGGCCACGCTGAGGGCCCTGATGGACCGCATCCGCAGGGAGAAGGCCATCACGCCCGCACTCCCCGACCTGCCCCAGGGCACCCAGGCCCGCACCCGCATCGCGGCGGACGGGACGCGGGTGCATGTGGTGTACGACTACGGGGCGGGGGAGATCGCGGTGAAGCGCGGATGAGACCGGCGGAACCCTTTACTTTCGTGAATGGATCTTCGTAGGGTGGCCCGGTCGTGATCGCGATCTAGGGGGGCGGGCGTGACCCGGGACGAGTGGGAACAGTCCGGAACTGACGCGGGTGCACGGGCGGATGGGATGCGCCTCAACGAGTTGGCGCCCGCACGGAGCGGAGGAGCGGCGGATCTGGCGTCCACGCCGGCGGAGAAGAAGGCCGCTGCTAACGCGATCGAGCTGCATCTCGAACCGGACACCAAGAAGGCCGGCAATGATGCCGAGGAGAAGACGAACGCGGCGGTGAAGGAGTTCGACGGCAAGGACGGCCGGGGCTGGGGCACATCCACCGCCCTGAAGAAGGCGCACGCCACCTGGGAGCGGCAGGTCAAGGCGCTGAGGGACCGGCTCGGCGCGGACAAGAGTGCACTGCGCAGCACGTCACTTCTGTTCCAGAACAACGACATCGGCATCGGAGTGCGGGTTCACCGGTCCTCGAACCTCGACCACCTCTGAGAGCGCGACGCCGAGCCAGCCACCGACGACTTCCACGGGGGAAGACGACGTGCCGACGTATCACGAAGCGATGACCACCGACCTGTCCACGCTGACCTACGCTGCGGACAAGTGGGACGCCATGGCAGGGGAGTTCAGGAAACTCAAGACCGCCTATGAGCGGGACGTGGCGAAGATATCCCTCGGCCAGAGCTGGCAAGGGCTGGCGGCGACCGCGGCCAACGATCGCTTCAAGGTCACCCTCCGCGAGTACCAGGGGGCCGAGAAGGAGGCCAAAGCCATCGCGGCTCTGCTGCGCGACGCGCACGGCCAGTTCACCGAACTGCGCGGCAAACTGAAAGCGGTTCGAGCCGACGCCGTCAAGGCAGGCATGGCGGTGTCCGAGCAGGGCTACGTCTCCTTCGACACCGAGAAGCTCGACGCGGGCAGCCGCAATGCCTACCACCACGACCCCGACTACCAGGCCTCCGTCCGTAAGGCGGTGGGCGAGTGGAACGAAGCCGTCGCGGCGGCGGTGACGGCGATCAGCGACGCGGACGAAGGCGTGAGGATCGCCCTGGAGGCGGTGGTCGTCGACGGGGACGCCCGGGACGGCACCTTCAACGGTTTCAACCGTGAGGCGAAGTCGGACATCGAGCAGTACGAGGCCGATCGCGCGGCGGACATCGCCACCCGCGTCAACGGGGGCGAGAAGGTTTCCACGGCGGAGATGGCCGAACTCAAGCGAACCTTCCGCGACAACTCCGACGACCCGGCGTTCTCACGGACGCTCCTCAACACCCTTGGCGCATCAGGCACATTGAAACTCACGAACCGGCTCAGTGAGGTCGCGCACTTCGAGGACAAGGGGCGCAAGCAGGACTACCTGGGGCTTCAGAAGGGTCTCGCCATGACCCTCGCCACGGCGACCAAGGATCCTGATTCCAGGTTCTACAAGGACTTCCGGGCCGATATGCGGAAGGCGGGAGTCGAACAGTTCAAGGTGGACGGACTGAGCCCGATCCCGGACGAGCAGGTCCGTGGTTATCAGAGCCTGGTCACGCTGATGCAGCAAGGGAGCGGCTATTCCGGGCAGTTCCTCGAGGACACCGCCGACGACATCCGCAAGGCGGAGGAGTCGCACTTCCGTAAAGGCAACCTCGAATCCGTCTGGGCCCTCCGGGACGACTTCGACGGAAAGGACCGTGGCTGGTTCGCCAACGATCCGCTCGACGGAGTTCTCGGCATCATGTCCCAGGATCCGAAAACCAGTACCGCCTACCTGGACCCGGACCGGAATGACAACCTCAAGTACCTCTTGCACGAGCGGGACTGGGGCACCGTCATCGACCATTTCGCCACCCCGCCGGGCGGCACCACGACCGGCATGCCGGTCATGGCCGAGGACGGCGATGTCCGCACGGGGTTCGGTGCCGCCCTCGAGGCCGCCACCACGGGAGAAGCGCCGGGCAGCTACCACGCGGTCGCTCAGCACACCGAGCCACAGGCTCGCATCCTGCAGGAGACCATCAACACACTGGCCGTGGACAAGCACGCGGAAAAACTGCCGGCCAACCTGACGCAGCCCTTGGCGCATGTACTGACGTCGTACACGCCCGACACACACGAGATCTACGCCGCCTCGGAATCCAAGTACGACATCCCGTTGGACAGTTCGGGCAACGTCTGGAGCGACAAGGACGGCGCTCACATGGCGGTGGGGCATGACCGTCTCGCCGCTGTCATGCGAGGAATCGCCGATGATCCGGAGGCCTTCGGTCGCCTCTATGGGGCCGAACAGCAGTATGCACATGACGTTCTGGAACGGATTCCCCAGGACGCCGGCATGACGACGATCGAGAACCGCATCATCGAGTCCTCACGCGCCATCGGCGCCTATGACGGCATTCGGTCGGACATCATCTTCGACGAGCGGTTCAAGAAAACCCAGTGGGCCGCGGACTTCAACCAGGGCGTCAGCACCGGATTCGGCACCGCGATGCTCTTCAACCCGACCAGCACAGGCCCTGCGGGTGACCTCACTTCGAAGATGCTCGACGTGTGGATCTACGAATCCAACAAGGAACACACCGCCGAGGCGAATCTCGAGGCCACCAGAGAGAACGCCAAGACCTACGACGCGGGGATGCGTGATGTGAACAACATGGTCAGGGCATGGGGCGACAGCCGTGGGCACGGCATCGACAGCGACTGGACGAAGTCGCTGCTCTACGCAGGGCAGGACCAGTACGACTGGGGTCGTGACCACACGCTCAACACCCTTCGCGCAGACCGCTGACGCAGACAGAAAGCGCACCCGAGAGAATGACGACGATGCACACCGACCCCACGCCCCGGCGGATACGCGCTTGGTGGTGCGCGCTCGCGGTGGTCGTGACCCTGGGGGTCGTGGCCTTCCTGCTCTACAGCACCGGTACGTACGACTCTTGGCGCGACGGCCGTTCGCTGGACCGGGCCTGCGACGGCACGCTGGCTCAGGACGGGCTGGCCGCCGCGATCGGCTCCTCCCGGCTGAAGGCCGAGCCGGACGACGGCAGTTCCCTGGCGCAGTGCTTCGTGAAGACATCCCCCACCGGAACGGGGCGCGCGGTGCAGGTCACCCTGCGCTGGAGCACGACAGGGGCTCCTTCGGGCGCATCGGTCTGGTACGACACCGTTGGCAACGGCGTGGACGCGCAGGCCGCGCCGCTCGGTCAGGGCTGGTCCGGTGTCGTGCGGCGGGACGGCACCTGGCAGGTCATGGTCTCCCTCGACTGTGTGAACCAGAAAAGCAAGGCGCTGGTCGCCTACGGGGATCTGTACGGAACGTCGGACGGTACCGCGCTGACCGGACTCGGCCGGGTCACCACGGAGACCGCACGGAAGGCCGCCGACAAGTACGGATGCCGGGTCGACGCGGGAAAGCCGCTCGCGAAGGTGCCCACGGCTCAACTCGGCAAGCCGGACACGGCCAAGCCGCTGAGCGAGGCCCGGGGATCCTGCGCGGCCTTGCGGGGTACGAGGGCCGCGCAGAGTGGCACGCCGCAGATCATGGAGTACCCGCTCGACGCCGACGCACCGCAGACCAACTGCTACCTGGTCACGAAGGATCACAAACCGGGGTACGGCCTGTACGCGTACTACGGTGCTGCCGCCAAGGACTTCCAGTCGGCGGGACCGGACTCCGGCGGCAACGAGCGCGTCTGGGCGACTGCCGACTGCCCCCGTTCCGCACAGGAGGCGATCTTCGTGCTCTACCGCCTCTACGACAGGGACACCGACTCCTTCCCGGCCGCCCGCTACTCGACCGAGGTCGCCACATCGGTGCTCAAGGCCTTCGCCGACCGTGAAGCGCAACTGCGCGGCTGCTCCGACGTCCGCGTGATCTCCGGGAAAGCCTGACCGCCGTCCCGGCCCGCACTGTCACCCCCGTAAGCGACAATGGACGTCATGAGTCTGTTCCGTGATGACGGCGTCGTGCTGCGCACCCAGAAGCTGGGTGAGGCCGACCGCATCATCACGCTCCTCACCCGCGGGCACGGACGCGTACGGGCCGTGGCCCGCGGAGTGCGCCGCACCAAGTCCAAGTTCGGCGCCCGGCTGGAGCCGTTCTCGCACGTCGACGTGCAGTTCTTCGCGCGCGGCAGCGAACTCATCGGCCGCGGACTGCCGTTGTGCACACAGAGTGAGACCATCGCTCCGTACGGTAGCGGGATCGTCGCGGACTACGCCCGCTACACCGCGGGCACCGCGATGCTGGAGACGGCGGAACGGTTCACGGACCACGAGGGCGAACCGGCCGTCCAGCAGTACCTGCTCCTGGTCGGCGGCCTGCGCACCCTCGCGGCGGGTGAGCACGCGCCGAACCTGATCCTCGACGCGTTCCTGCTCCGCTCCCTCGCCGTCAACGGCTATGCGCCCAGCTTCGACACCTGCGCGAAGTGCGGCATGCCGGGACCCAACCGGTTCTTCTCCGTCGGCGCCGGCGGAGTCGTCTGCGCGGAGTGCCGCGTACCGGGAAGTGTCGTACCGTCTGCGGAGGCCATCGCCCTGCTCGGCGCGCTGCTCACCGGAGACTGGGAGACGGCGGACGCCAGCGAGGCGAGGCATGTCAGGGAGGGCAGCGGCCTGGTGTCGGCCTATCTGCACTGGCACATGGAGCGCGGACTGCGCTCGCTGCGTTATGTAGAGAAGAGCTAGGGGAGCGAGAAGCACATGGCACGACGCGGGATCCTGGGCCGTAACCGTCGCGAGTACGTCACGCCCGAACCGCATCCGTCGGGCGCGCGGCCGCCGAAGCTGCCCGGTGAGCTGGTCCCCGGCCATGTGGCGATCGTCATGGACGGCAACGGCCGCTGGGCCAAGGAGCGCGGACTGCCGCGCACCGAGGGCCACAAGGTCGGTGCGGAGCGGGTGCTCGACGTGCTCCAGGGCGCGATCGAGCTGGGCGTCGGCAGCATCTCCCTGTACGCCTTCTCTACGGAGAACTGGAAGCGCTCGCCCGACGAGGTCCGCTTCCTGATGAACTTCAACCGCGACTTCATCCGCAAGACCCGCGACCAGCTCGATGAGTTGGGCGTACGCGTGCGGTGGGTGGGCCGGATGCCCAAGCTGTGGAAGTCGGTCGCCAGGGAGCTGGAGATCTCCCAGGAGCAGACGGTCGACAACGACAAGCTGACGCTCTACTTCTGCATGAACTACGGGGGCCGCGCGGAGATCGCGGACGCGGCGCAGGCGCTGGCCGAGGACATCCGCTCGGGCCGCCTCGACCCGTCGAAGGTCAACGAGAAGACCTTCGCGAAGTACCTTTACTACCCGGACATGCCGGACGTGGACCTCTTCCTGCGCCCGAGCGGCGAGCAGCGCACGTCCAACTACCTGCTCTGGCAGAGCGCGTACGCGGAGATGGTCTTCCAGGACGTCCTGTGGCCCGACTTCGACCGCCGCGACCTGTGGCGCGCCTGCGTCGAATACGCCTCCCGCGACCGGCGGTTCGGCGGCGCGACGCCCAACGAGGTGCTGTTGTCGCTGGAGAGCGGCAAGCCCCTCGGCTGAGCCGCACGCTAGGGTCCCGCCCATGACTGATCAGGGGCGGGACACGGCAGTCGGTGCCGTGGAGTTGGCATATCGGCCACGGCGCGGGGACATAGTGGCGGGCATCGCGGTGCGGGACCGCAAACGCGGACTCGTCTTCGTACGGTGGGGCTTCGCGCTGCTGTTCGCGGTCCTGGGGGTGGGGACTCTCGTCGCGTACGAGTCCTCGGCCGTCTCCGCGGGCCTCGCCTTCCTCTGCGCGGCGCTGATCTGGGCCCTTCCGCATCTGCAGGCCCACCAGGTGATCCGTGCCGTGCAGTGGCAGGGCGAATACCGCACCAAGGTCTCGGCCGACGGCATCACGACGGCGTCCGACCACTGTGTGCTGACCCAGTTCTGGACGACGTTCCGCGGCTACCGCGAGACCCGCGACCACTTCGTGCTGCTCAGCCGCGACCGCAACATCCTGTGCGTGGAGGTCCTGCCCAAGCGGGCCCTGTCGGCACCCCATGACGCGGACCGGGTCCGCGCGCTGCTCGACCGGCACAGCACCCGCGTGTGACCGGGCTCACCCGAAACCGAACCCGAACCCGAACCCGAACCTGACGCCGGGCGTCAGCCCTTCGCCGACGCCGCGCACTCCGCGCACGTGCCGAAGATCTCCACCGTGTGGGCCACGTTCACGAAGCCGTGTTCCGAGGCGATGGCCTCGGCCCACTTCTCGACCGCGGGGCCCTCGACCTCGACCGCCTTGCCGCAGATCCGGCAGACCAAGTGGTGATGGTGGTCGCCGGTCGAGCAGCGGCGGTAGACGGACTCGCCGTCGCCGGTGCGCAGGACGTCCACCTCGCCGGCGTCGGCGAGGGACTGCAGCGTGCGGTAGACCGTGGTCAGGCCCACCGACTCACCGCGATGCTTCAGCATGTCGTGGAGGTCCTGGGCGCTGCGGAACTCGTCCACCTCGTCCAAAGCCGCCGCCACGGCGGCGCGCTGCCGGGTCGACCGGCCGCGTACGGGCGCTGTCACAGGGGCCTCCTCACGAATGCTCCGGGCCATTGTGCCAGGTTGTGCCGTCACCTAAGGCATGCCTTAGGTGACGGGGTCCGACGCACGGCTCGTTTCAGACCTTCACCTCGTCGCCGGCACGAGCCTCGGGCACCCGCAGCGTGCACGCGGCCTCCGCCTCCTCCGCGGCCTGCAGCGCACGGGCCCGGCGCCGCGCGAGCGGTGTCGCGAGCGCCGTCAGGACGACGAAGACACCGATCGCCATCAAAACGATCGTCGCGCCCGGCGGTACGTCCTGGTAGTAGGACGTGACGGTTCCGGAGAGCGTCACGGCCGTACCGATCGCCACCGCGAGCACGAACGTCACCTTGAACGAGCGGGTGATCTGCTGGGCCGCCGCGACCGGCACCACCATCAGGGCGCTCACCAGGAGCAGCCCCACGACGCGCATCGCGACCGTCACGGTCACCGCCGCGGTCACCGCGATCAGCAGGTTCAGGACGCGTACGGGAAGACCCGTGACCCGGGCGAACTCCTCGTCCTGGCTGATCGCGAACAGCTGCCGCCGCAAGCCCACGGTCACCAGGACGACGAACGCGGCGAGCAGCACGATCGCCGTCACATCCGCGTCCGACACGGAGGAGAGCGAGCCGAAGAGGAACGACGTGAGGTTCGCGTTGGAGCCCGCGTCGGACAGGTTGATCAGCATCACACCGCCCGCCATACCGCCGTAGAACAGCATGGCCAGGGCGATGTCGCCGCGCGTCTTGCCGTACCAGCGGATGAGCTCCATCACGACGGCGCCGACGACGGAGACCAGCGTCGCCATCCAGATCGGGTTGGTGGAGAGCAGGAAGCCGAGACCGACGCCGGTCATCGCGACATGGCCGATGCCGTCGCCCATCAGGGCCTGACGGCGCTGCACCAGGTAGATACCGATCGCGGGCGCGGTGATGCCGACGAGCACCGCGGCGATCAGCGCGCGCTGCATGAAGGGGTTCTGGAGGAGTTCCATCATCAGGTCAGCAGTCCCGTGCGGATCGGCTCGTTCGCCGAGTGCGGATGTACGTGGTCATGGCCGGGCAGCGCATGCTGGCCGACGGCCTTCGGGGGCGGCCCGTCGTGGACGCAGCAGCCGTCGCGCAGCACCACCGCGCGGTCGATCAGCGGCTCCAGGGGGCCGAGTTCATGCAGGACGAGCAGGACGGTCGCACCGCGCTCCACCTGGGCGCGCAGGGTCGTCGCGAGGATCTCCTGGCTGGCGATGTCCACCCCGGCCATCGGCTCGTCCATGATCAGCAGCTCGGGGTCGGCGGCGAGCGCCCGGGCGATCAGGACGCGCTGGTGCTGGCCGCCGGAGAGCGCGTTCACCGAGTCCTTGGCGCGGTCGGCGAGCCCGACGAGCTCGATGGCCCCGTCGACCGCGGCCCGGTCCGCCTTCGAGGGCAGCCGGAACTTCGAACGGGACAGGCGGCCCGACGCGACGACCTCGCGCACCGTGGCCGGCACGCCCGAGGAGGCGGTGGTGCGCTGCGGCACGTAGCCGACCCGGCCCCAGTCCTTGAAGCGCTTGAGCGGCTTGCCGAACAGCTCGACCGAGCCGCCCGACAACGGCACCTGGCCGATGACGGAGCGTACGGCCGTGGACTTGCCCGAACCGTTGGCGCCGAGCAGCGCGACGACCTCACCGCGGTGCACGGTGAGGTCGATCCCGCGCAGCACGGGGCGCGAGCCGAGCGTGGCCTGGGCCTCGCGCAGGGATATGACGGGATCCATGGCTGCTCGCGCCTCCGGTCCTTGCATGGGTACGTGACTTACTTGGCGCCGAGCGCGGACTTCAGCGCGGTGAGGTTGGACTGCATGACCTCGAGGTAGTCAGCGCCCTTGGACTTGTCGGTAATTCCCTCGAGCGGGTCGAGGACGTCGGTCTTCAGACCGGTGTCCTTCGCGAGGGTCTTCGCCGTCTTGTCGCTGGCGAGCGTCTCGAAGAAGATCGTCGACACCTTGTCGTGCTCGGCGGTCTCCTGCAGCTCCTTGATCCGCGCCGGGCTGGGCTCGGCCTCGGGGCTCAGACCGGAGATGGCCTCCTGGTCCAGGCCGTAGCGCTCGGCGAGGTAGCCGAAGGCGGCGTGCGTGGTGATGAAGGTCTTGGTCCCGGTGTTCTTCAGACCGTCCGCGAAGTCCTTGTTCAGGGCGTCGAGCTTGCCGACCAGCTCTTCGGTGTTCTTCTTGTAGTCGGCCGCGTGGTCCGGGTCGGCCTTCGCGAGCGCGTCGCCGACACCGTTGGCGACCTCGGCGTACTTCACCGGGTCGAGCCAGATGTGCGGGTCCTCGCCGGCCTCGGTCTCGTGCGAGTGGCCCTCTTCCGCGTGGCCTTCCTCGCCTTCGTGACCGGCCTCGCCCTCGTGGCCCTCTTCGCCGCCGTGGTCGTGGCCCTCGTGGTCCTCGGAGGAGCCGTGCGCCTCCAGCTTGGTGAGGGTGGCGGCGTCGACGACGGTCTTCACGCCGGACTGGCCGATGGCCTTGTCGACGGCGGGCTGCAGATCCTTCAGGTAGAGGATCATGTCGGCGTTGCCGAGCTCGACGGTCTGCTTCGGGCTGAGCTCGAGGTCGTGCGGCTCGACGCCCGGCTTGGTCAGGGTGTCCACGTTCACGTGCTCGCCGCCGATCTGCTCGGCGAGGTACTGCATCGGGTAGAACGACGCCACCACGTCGAGCTTTCCGTTGCTCTTGCCGTCGGCCGCGTTCGAGCTGCCGCAGGCGGAGAGCGCGAGCAGGGCGGCGCTGGTGGCGCCGGCGATCGCGGCGGTGGATATCAGACGGGAGGGGCGTCGTACGTTCATGACACTCATTTTCAACAAAACTGGAAACGATTGTCAACAAGCCGAAGGTCCCTTGCATGCGGAAATGCCCCCCCGAACCGATTTGATCCGGGACCGGTCGCCGCCGGTAACCTGAGGCATTCGCTCCCGGAGCGCGTATCCAGCGCGCTCTTCGCCGTCGTACTGAAGAGAGCACCGTGGCCGCCGACAAGATCGACACCATCGTCAGCCTCAGCAAGCGCCGTGGCTTCGTTTTCCCCTGCAGTGAGATCTACGGCGGTCAGCGGGCCGCCTGGGACTACGGGCACCTGGGCGTCGAGCTCAAGGAGAACATCAAGCGCCAGTGGTGGCGCTACATGGTCACCTCCCGCGAGGACGTGGTCGGTATCGACTCCTCGGTGATCCTGGCGAGCGAGGTCTGGGAGGCCTCCGGTCACGTCGCCACCTTCTCCGACCCGCTCACCGAGTGCACCTCGTGCCACAAGCGCTACCGCGCGGACCACCTCGAAGAGGCGTACGAGGAGAAGAAGGGCCGCGCCCCGGAGAACGGTCTCGCGGACATCAACTGCCCCAACTGCGGCACCAAGGGCCAGTTCACCGAGCCCAAGCAGTTCTCCGGCCTGCTCTCCACGCACCTCGGCCCGACCCAGGACAGCGGCTCCGTCGCGTACCTGCGTCCCGAGACCGCGCAGGGCATCTTCACCAACTTCGCCCAGGTGCAGACGACCGCGCGCAAGAAGCCGCCGTTCGGTATCGCGCAGCAGGGCAAGTCCTTCCGCAACGAGATCACGCCCGGCAACTTCATCTTCCGCACCCGCGAGTTCGAGCAGATGGAGATGGAGTTCTTCGTCAAGCCGGGCGAGGACGAGAAGTGGCAGGAGTACTGGATGGAGCAGCGCTGGAACTGGTACACCGGTCTCGGCCTGCGCGAGGAGAACATGCGGTGGTACGAGCACCCGCAGGAGAAGCTCTCCCACTACTCCAAGCGCACCGCTGACATCGAGTACCGCTTCCAGTTCGGCGGCTCGGAGTGGGGCGAGCTCGAAGGCGTCGCCAACCGCACCGACTTCGACCTCTCGGCGCACTCCAAGGCCTCCGGCCAGGACCTGGTCTACTTCGACCAGGAGGCCGGCGAGAAGTACACCCCGTACGTCATCGAGCCCGCGGCCGGTGTCGGCCGCACCATGCTCGCCTTCATGCTCGACTCGTACTTCGAGGACGAGGCGCCCAACGCCAAGGGCAAGATGGAGAAGCGCACGGTCATGCGCTTCGACCACCGCCTCGCCCCGGTGAAGGTCGCGGTGCTCCCGCTGTCCCGCAACCCGGAGCTGTCGCCGAAGGCCAAGGGTCTGGCGCAGGCGCTGCGTGCCAACTGGAACATCGACTTCGACGACGCCGGCGCCATCGGCCGCCGCTACCGCCGTCAGGACGAGATCGGCACGCCGTACTGCGTCACCGTCGACTTCGACACCCTCGACGACAACGCGGTCACCGTGCGCGAGCGCGACTCGATGAAGCAGGAGCGCGTCTCGCTCGACCAGATCGAGGGCTACCTGGCCCAGCGTCTGGTCGGCTGCTGATCCCTTCGCCCGTACGGATACCCCCGGCGCCCTTTCGAGGAGGCCGGGGGTATTCGTGTCTGCGGGCCCAACTGACGCCAATCCCTTGGGAGTACGGCTCCGAAGCACCCGTATGCGGACCGCAGGGCGCGGTCCGTGACATCAGGTACTTCGGCCACGGGGGCGTACATGCGCAAGCAGACCATCATCGGGATCATGACCATCGGGCTCGCGCTCGGGACCGTCGGAGCGGTCGGGGCGGGCGCGGTCGGGGGCTCGCCGTCCTCGTCGGACGGTGCGGCCATCGGCAAGCAGACCGCGGTCCAGGCGCTCGGCGTCCCGGGCCCGCGGGCCGTCGGGCTCACGGCCGACCAGCGCCTGGTCACCTTCCGTACCGACCAGCCCGGCAAGACCGTCCCGCTCGGAAAGGTCGACGGGCTCGAAGGCGACACGGCCCTGATCGGTATCGACTACCGCGTACAGGACAAGAAGCTCTACGGCGTCGGCGACCGCGGCGGGATCTACACCCTGCGCGAGATCGGCGCGAAGGCGCAGAAGGTCTCCCAGCTCACCGTCGCGCTGCAGGGCGAGAACTTCGGCGTCGACTTCAACCCGGCCGCCAACCGGCTCCGGGTCATCAGCGACACCGGCCAGAACCTGCGGCACAACCTCGACGACCCGGCCGGTGCGCCCGCCGCCGGGTCCACGGCCGTCGACGGAACGCTCACCAACCCGACTCCGCCCGGCGGCACGGCACTTGGGGTGACCGCGGCCGCGTACACCAACAACGACCTGGACGCGGCGACCGGGACGACCCTCTTCGATCTGGACACCGCCGCCGACCAGATCGCGATCCAGTCCCCGACCAACAACGGCAACCTGGCGCCGACCGGCAAGCTCGGCGTGGACGCGGCCGCGGTCTCGGGCTTCGACATCCTCAGCGCGCAGGGCTCGGGGGGCAACACCGGATATGCCGTCACTCAGAACAAGGTGTTCCGCGTCAACCTGCTGACAGGGAAGGCGAGTTCACTGGGGAGTCTGCCGGGCGCCCGGCAGGTCGTCGACCTGGCACTCCCGTTGGGCCAGTAGGCAACGACTGGTGAACATCCCCTGCGGCAGGCCCCGTTGATGTTGTGGATGCTGCACACTGGGCGGCGCTCATTGCCACCAGTGTCGGATGTGCCAGGAGGCACGGATGCCGTCCATGACCACCAGCAAGGTCAGCCGCTGGGACCAGCACGGCCGTGAACACACCGTCCAGGTCAGCAAGTCGGGGGTGCAGCGCGTTCTCGTGTGCGGCACCTGCGGCTGGCGTCGCAGCGCCCAGTTCCTGCCCTGGCTCAAGGCCGAGGAGCACCTGGCCGAGGAGCATCAGGCGACGGTGGACCCCTCGGACAGCTGAGCTCCGCGGCTGTACGGGCGTGGGCGGCCAGGCCCGATGAGGACCTGGCCGCCCGCATCCGTACGGCCGGAACGTCGGCGCGCTGCACGCCCGTGGACGGGCCGGAACGCCGGCGCGCTCACACCCGCAGACGGGAACGCTAGCGCGCGACCTTCGCGAGCAGGTTCCGCGCGTTGGACGCGTCGCCGGCGAGACGGGCGTGCTCGGCGCCGGCGATGAGCTCCGCCCAGTCTGCGGGCGCCGTGCCCGCGAGGACCGCCGCCTGTGCCCGGTCGAGGGCCTGGGCGTCCCGGTCACCGCCGTGACCCCCGGTGCGCAGACCCCAGCCGAAGGGGTACTGCGGCCGGTAGTTCGCGTCACCGACGTTGATGGGCTCCTGGGCCGCGGTGGCCGGCCAGGTCACCGGAAGCCGCCCGGTGAACGGCTTCCTGCCGAAGAGCACATCCGCGACGCCCGCGCCCTCGCTGCCCGGCAGCCAGGAGGCCACCAAAGCGTCGATCCTGCCCCCGGGATCGGCCACGATCTGCGGACGCCCGGAGACCACCAGGACGACACAGGTGTCGACGGCGGCACAGACCTTGTCCACGACCGCCTGGTCCCCGGCCTGCAGCGTCAGCGACTTCTCCTCCTGCTGCGCCGGTGTGCACCAGCCGCACTCGGGCCCGCCGACGTCTCCATAGCCTTCGGCGTACGGGGTCTCCCCGACGACGACCACACCGACGTCCGCGCCCTGTGCGGGAGCGGAGCCGTCCGCGCTGTAGGTGACGTCCGCACGCGGGGCGACCTGGCGGATGCCGTCCAGGATCGTGTCGCCCGGGACGAGATCGCCGGACGCGCCCTGCCACGTGATCGTCCAGCCGCCCGCCTGGTTGCCGATGTCGTCGGCATTGCGCCCGGCCACGTAGATGCTGTCCTTGCCGGACAGCGGCAGCGCACCGCGTGAATTCTTCAGCAGCACCTGGGACTTGGCGACGGCCGAGCGGGCGAGGGAGCGGTGCTCACGGCTGCCGACCTCGTCCAGGTCATCGGCGGAGGCGTACGGGTTCTCGAACAGGCCGAGCTCGAACTTCTTGGTCAGGATGCGGCCCACGGCGTCGTCGATACGTGCCTGGGATACGCGGCCCGCGGCGGCCTCCGCGAGCAGCAGGTCCTGGAACTGCCGCGAGGTGTTGGGCTCCATGAACATGTCGATGCCGGCGTTCACGGCGGTGCGCACCTTGTACGCGGTCAGTCCGGTGTTCGCCGGATCGGCCGGGTCGGGTATCTGGTGGATGCCCTCCCAGTCGGAGATGACGAAACCGTCGAAGTCCATCCGGCCCTTGAGAGTGCCGGTCAGCAGATCACGGTGGGCGTGCATCTTGGTCGGGTTGCCGACGCCGTCCTCAGTCCAGTCGACGCTGGAGAACGAGGGCATGACGCTGCCGACGCCGTACCGGTCGAGCGCCGGGCCGTAGGGCGCGAGATGCAGCCGCTGGAAGTCGCGCTTGTTCGTGACGGTGATGCCCTGGTCGATCGTGTACTTCTGCTCCCACCAGGGCTTGCCCTCGTTCGCCTCCGCTGTCGCGGTGTCGAAGCGGGTGCCGCCGTCGCCGGCGAAGTGCTTGGCGGTGGCGAGGACTTCGTCGTCATCGAAGCCGCGGCCCTTGCCGCCGTCGCCCTGCAATCCTTCGACGGCGACGGCCATCTGTGAGACCAGCGCCGGGTCCTCGCCGAAGCTCTCGTAGCTGCGGCCCCAGCGCGCGTCGCGCGAGACGCACAGGCACGGGGCGAAGTTCCAGGGGATGCCGGTGGCCCGTACCTCCTCGGCGGTCGCGCGGTTGACCTGCTCCACCAGGCGCGGGTCGCGCGTGGCGCCCAGGCCGACGTTGTGCGGGAAGACGGTGGCGCCCTGCACGTTGCCGTGGCCGTGCACGGCGTCGATCCCGTACAGGAGCGGGATCTTGAGGCGGGTCTGAAGAGCCTGTTCCTGGAAGCCGTTGACCATCTCGACCCATGCGGCCGGGGTGTTCTCGGCCGGTGTGGAGCCGCCGCCCGAGAGCAGCGAGCCGAGCATCTGCGTCCTGACCAGCGTCGGGTCGTCGGCGACCGCGGCCCGCTCGGCCTGCGTCATCTGGCCGATCTTCTCCTCGAGCGTCATCCGCCCGAGGAGGTCGGCGACCCTGCGCTCGGTGGACTGCCGCGAGTCGAGGTAGGCGGGCGCGGGTGCGGCCTCCGGTGTCGCCGCCCACGCGGGCACCAGCGGTGCGAGCAGGGCGGCGAGCGACGCCGCCACCACAGAGATCCTGGACCGGGTACACGTGCGTCTTCTCATCCGCGGCTCCTTGCCGTCACGTGGAACGCGTGCACTGATGCCGTACGGCCTTCATTAGTTGAAGACTTGGCGCAAAGGGTGGGGCGCGGAGCGAGGGCCGCCCGTGCGGAAAGGGGGGCTTGCTCCCCAACTCGCTTATCTCACGGCGTGATTGAACTGTCCGAGCATGGCCGCGTCAAGAGGATGTGCGGTTCCCGCCTTCAGCATCGGAAGTCCTGCGACAACATCTGCCGCATGTCTTGCCAAGACCTGAACGCACTCCTAGATTCCGGCGCGCGGGTCCGGCTACGGGCGGCGCTTGAGGCCGTTCACGAGGAGGGCCAGGAGGGCATCCATCTCGGCCTCGATCCCGGGCTTGGACCACTCGGCCGCGTATACGGGATCGTGGAAGCGGATCGTCGCGTCGAACACCGCGCGGGCCGTGGCCTCGACGTCCCCCTCGACCGGCGTGAAATCTCCCGCGTCCACACCGTCCTGAACGATCCGCACCAACTGGCCGACGAGTTCGGTGATGTGCTCGTCCACCACCCCGCTGTTCTCGCGCAGCAGCACCTCGTACGTGGCGAACAGCTGCGGGTCGGCCCCCGCCTTCTTGCGCTTGGCGGTGAACAGCGCCACGTTCCAGAGCGCCAGCCGGTCCTCGGCGCTGCGCGACCCGTCGGCGACGATCCGGCTCAGCTCTGCCGTGGTCCGGTCGAGCCACCGCTTCGTCACCGCCTCGCGCAGCGCCGCCTTCGTACGGAAATGGCGGTACACGCTGCCGTGGCTGACGCCGAGCGCGCGGGCCACGTCCACGACGGTCGCCTTGGCGGGTCCGTACAGGCGCAGCACGTCCTCGGTGGCGGCGAGGATGCGCTCGGCGGTCAGCGTTTCGGTGGCCATGGAGGGAACCGTACCCGGGGGTCCTGTCAGCGCTCGCTGTCGAGGTGTGCCATCTGCTGGGCCGGGTAGCGCTCGCCCGCGGCCGCGTCGGCCGGGACGGCTTCGGCGATGGCGCTCAGGTCCGCCGCGTCCAGCGTCACGTCGAGAGCGCCGAGGGATTCGTTCAGCCGCTCGCGGGTGCGGGCGCCGACGAGCGGGACGATGTCCTCGCCCTGGGCCGAGACCCAGGCGATCGCGGTCTGCGCGACCGTGACGCCCTTCTGCTGGGCGATCTTGCGCAGGGCGTCGACCAGATCGAGGTTGCGGTCCAGGTTCTCGCCCTGGAAGCGGGGGCTCATCCCGCGGAAGTCGTTCGCGGCGAGCTTGCGGTCGCGCGTGAAGTGGCCGGAGATCAGTCCGCGGGACAGGACTCCGTACGCGGTGATGCCGATGCCCAGCTCGCGGGCCGTCGGCAGGATCTCCGCCTCGATGCCGCGGGTGATGAGGGAGTACTCGATCTGCAGGTCGGAGATCGGCGCGACGGCGGCCGCCCGGCGCAGGGTCTCGGCGCCGACCTCCGAGAGGCCGATATGCCGTACGTGCCCGGCCTCCACCAGCTCGGCGATCGCGCCGACCGTCTCCTCGATCGGTACGTCGGGGTCGACGCGGGCGATCCGGTAGATGTCGATGTGGTCGGTGCCCAGGCGCTGGAGCGAGTACGCGGCGAAGTTCTTGACCGCGTTCGGCCGGCCGTCGTAACCGGTGAAGCCGCCCTCGACGGTGCGCAGGGCGCCGAACTTGACGCTGGTGAGCGCCTGTTCGCGATGGGCGGCGGGTGCGGTGCGCAGTGCCTCGTTGATCAGCAGTTCGTTGTGGCCCATGCCGTAGAAGTCGCCGGTGTCGAGCAGCGTGACGCCCGCTTCGAGCGCGGCGTGGATCGTGGCGAGGGACTCGGCGCGGTCGGCGTCCCCGTACAGGGCGGACATGCCCATGCAGCCGAGGCCGAGAGCGGAGGTACGGGGGCCGGTGGTGCCGAGCGTGGTGGTGCGCATGAGGGGCTCCTTCGGATGTCGTGCGATGCGGTGCTGTCACCAGCTTGACCCAACAGCTGACAGATTTCAATATCTGTCAGCTGTCATCTGTCAGCGCGCGGCAATTCCGGTGCAACCGCCACGCACGCTCCGGTACCGTCGCCCCCATGTACTTTCACCTCCCGATCTACGAGTGAGATCCGGCGGGCACGACCCCGCCGCCCAAAAAACCTTCATCTCTCTCACCTGATGGGAATCACCCGTGGCCAAGAGCCGGAACAACCTGCTCGGCGTGGGCGGGCAGCGCAAGAAGCTGTCCCGTACGAACGACGCCGGATCCGCGACCTCGCGCGCGAACGACCGCAAGACGGCCGAGGAGCTCAAGCAGGACCTCGTACGCAAGATGCAGGAACGTGCGCAGGGCGCGTCGAAGACCGATGACGCGCAGCAGGAAGGCACCGAGAACAGCTGACCCAGGCAAGCCGGCGGCCCGCAACTCCCAGGGAGTTGCGGGCCGTTGCTGTTGCCGTCACCTGTTTTACGTCATGGCGGGGGCAGCACGCGATCGAGGAATCCACGGACCAGCGGGACCACCTCGTCGAGGTGGGTTTCGAGCAGCCAGTGGCCTCCGTCGAGCAGGTGCAGCTCCGCCTCGGGGAGGTCGCGGTGATAGGCGCGGGCTGCGGCTTCGGGCATGTACCCGTCGTGCGGCCCCCACACGATGAGCGTCTCGGGCCGGTGCTCACGCAGATAGGCCCGCTGACGGCCGAACCAGGCAAGGGTGCTCGGCTGGTCCTCCAGGAGCCGGACCAGGTTCGCCACGCGTTCGGGGCTCTGCATGAGCGCCCAGTGCAGCGTCCACAGATCGGGTGGAATCCGGTCCGCGACGTGGTCGGGTAGCTCGCCGGCGAACTCGTCGCGGAAGCCCTCCAAACTGACGTGGGCGGCGATCCCGCGGCGCGACTCGGGGCCCGGATGGGCCCAGAACTGCCGAAGGGCGTCGTACTTGGGCCCGAACGCGTCCTCGTAGATGTCGCCGTTCTGGATGATCAGTCCCGCCACGCGGTCCGGTTCGCGCATCGCGAGCCGGAGTCCGAACTGGGAGCCGTAGTCGTGCAGCCAGATCGCGTAGCGCTTCAGGCCGAGGCTTTGGGTGAAGTCGAACAGGAAGTCGGCGTAGGCGTCGAAGGTGTAGCCGAACTCCTCCGGTGTGGGAGTGGCGCTGTAGCCGAACCCGGGCAGGTCCGGGGCGATCAGCCGCCATCGGTCGCCCAGCGCGGCCATCAGATGCCGGTACACGAAGGACGACCCGGGGTAGCCGTGCGGCAGCAGCACTACGGGTGCGTCCTGGGGGCCTGTTTCCCGGTAGAAGGTAGCTATCCCGTCGACCGAGGTGGTGAGGTGTCGCATGCCTCCCTATTTTTTCACAGGCGTACCGAAAGGGTCCGGGCCGCCGCCCGCTCGGCGTCACACCTTGACCGATGCCTCCGCCGCCTCCGTGTGCTCCAGCCGCTCCGCCGTACGCACCGCCGTCCCGCGCGCCCACCGGCCGCTCGTCATCGCGCCGACCACCAGGACGCTCAGGCCGCAGCCCGCGATGATCCACCAGGCCGGCTTGCTCGCCTCGACGAAATGCGTGGAGGAGGACGCGGACGACGCCATCCCCGCCGCGAGCACCGCACCGATCACCGCGACGCCGAGCGTTCCGCCCACCTGACGGCTGGTCGAGGCCACCGCGGCGGCCACGCCCGCCTGGGCGCGGGGCATACCGGAGACGGCGGTGTTGGTGATGGGGGCGTTGACGAAGCCGAAGCCGATACCGAAGATCACGTATCCGATGACGAGCGTGGTGTTCGAGGTCTCCGCCTCGAAGGCCGCGAACAGCACCCCGCTCACGGTCATCGCGACTCCCGCCACCAGCAAGGAGATCCGCGGCCCCCGGCTGCCCACGAGCCGCCCGGAGACCGGCGCGCAGACGAAGCACATCGCCGCCATCGGCAGCATCCACAGTCCGGCGTGCAGGGCGTCGAGCCCGCGTACGTCCTGGAGATAGAGCGTCGACAGGAAGAGGAAGCCCGCGAGCGCGGCGAAGGCGCTCACCGCGATCACGGTCGCCCCGCTGAACGGCGCGCTGCGGAAGAACCGCAGATCGATCAGCGGCTCGTCCCGCCTGCGCTCGTACCGGACCAGAGAGACCAGCGCGCAGACGGCCACCGCGCTGAAGACGAGGATCTCCGCCGAGAGCCAGCCCTTCGCGGGCGTCTCGATGATCGCGTACGTGACGGAGCCGAGCAGCGCGATCACCAGGACCTGGCCCACGGGATCGGGGCGCCGGGGCTTGGGTGCGCGGGACTCGGGCACGTAGCGCAGTGTCAGGACCAGGGCGGCGAGACCGACCGGCAGGTTGACCCAGAAGATCGAGCGCCAGCCGACCGTGTCGACGAGCAGCCCGCCGACCAGCGGTCCGGCCGCCATCGAGATACCGACGACCGCGCCCCAGACGCCGATGGCGCGGGCACGCTCCTTGGGCTCGGTGAAGGTGTTGGTGATGATCGACATCGCCACCGGGTTGAGCATCGAACCGCCCACGGCCTGCACCATCCGGAACGCGATCAGTGATTCCAGGTTCGGCGCGAGCGAGCAGAGCACCGAGCCGATCGTGAAGAGCACGAGCCCGGTCATGAAGACCTTGCGCCGCCCGATCCGGTCCGCCGTCGAGCCGGCCAGCATCAGGAGCGAGGCGAGGACCAGGGTGTACGCGTCGATCGTCCACTGCATGCCCGCCACGTCCGCGTCGAGCTCCTTGCGCATGGACGGCAGGGCCACGTTCAGAACGGTGTTGTCGAGGCTGACGATCAGCAGGCTCATACAGCAGATCGCGAGGATCAGCATGCGCCGGCGGTGGGTCAGGGGCTCGAGGGCGCGGTCGGATGCGGACGACGACGCGGCGGGGTCAGGCAACGGCATCCATCAAAAGTACGCCTAACTAAAGACCCTGTCCGCCGGTGGTCCGCGTACGCGACAATGGCGGGATGCCGCAGCACTCTTTCTCCCCGCTCACCGTCGGCCCGCATGTCGTACAGCCCCCCGTGGTGCTCGCACCCATGGCCGGCATCACCAACGCTCCGTTCCGCACCCTGTGCCGTGAGTTCTCCGGCGGCAAGGGGCTGTTCGTCAGCGAGATGATCACGACGCGCGCCCTGGTCGAGCGCAACGAGAAGACCATGCAGCTGATCCACTTCGACGAGACCGAGAAGCCTCGCTCGATCCAGCTGTACGGAGTGGACCCGGCGACCGTCGGCAAGGCCGTCCGCATGATCGCGGAGGAGGACCTGGCCGACCACATCGACCTCAACTTCGGCTGCCCGGTCCCCAAGGTCACGCGCAAGGGCGGCGGTTCGGCCCTCCCGTACAAGCGTCATCTGCTGCGCGCGATCCTGCGCGAGGCCGTCAGCGGCGCCGGCGATCTGCCGGTCACGATGAAGATGCGCAAGGGCATCGACGACGACCACATCACCTATCTCGACGCGGGCCGTATCGCGGTCGAGGAAGGCGTCACGGCGATCGCGCTGCACGGGCGCACGGCGGCGCAGCACTACGGCGGTACGGCGGACTGGTCCGCGATCGCCCGCCTGAAGGAGCACGTGCCGGAGATCCCGGTGCTCGGCAACGGCGACATCTGGTCCGCCGAGGACGCGGTCCGCATGATGCGCGAGACCGGCTGCGACGGCGTGGTCGTGGGACGCGGCTGCCTCGGGCGGCCATGGCTCTTCGGGGACCTGGTCGGCATCTTCGAGGGCACCCAGGCGCCCGCGGCCCCTTCGCTTCGAGAGGTCGCGGAAGTGATGGTGCGGCACGCGACGCTGCTCGGCGAGTGGATCGGCGATGAGGCACGCGGTGTCATCGACTTCCGCAAGCACGTGGCCTGGTACCTCAAGGGCTTCGCGGTCGGCTCCGAGATGCGCAAGCGGCTCGCGATCACGTCCTCCCTGGAGGAGCTGCGGGGCGGGCTCGACGAGCTGGACCTGGACCAGGCCTGGCCGGTCGGCGCGGACGGCCCGCGCGGCCGTACGTCGGGCAACAACCGGGTCGTGCTGCCGGACGGCTGGCTCAAGGACCCGTACGACTGCGCGGGTGTGAGCGAAGAGGCGGAGCTGGATACGTCCGGGGGCTGAGAAGCCGGTCCGTATCGGCGCTGATTGATGATCGATCGTCGAGTGATTCTCGCCACCTTGAGAAGCCTACTGCTCACATGAGCGGATCTTGAAGGTGTTCGGAGCATGCAGGGTGGCACGGGGTGCCACCCTTTTTGCGTTCAAGACTTGAACTCAAATGCTTCAGATCTCGCTCAGGTGAGCGCGATCATTCTCGATGAGGTCAAGCTCCCTTCGGGGGATGAAAACTTCGCCTACCGAAGGGTCACTTTCGATCTGCTGGCGGACGGGTGGTTACGGCCGTAAGGCGCTCAGGTGTATCTCCTCAGACGCCTTCGATCTGGGTATGTTCCTCGACGTCAGGGCAGCCACCGAGCCTCGAGGAGTCGAGACCCGTGTCGGAAAACAAGAAGCAGAAGTTCGTCTACGACTTCACCGAGGGCAACAGGGACCTCAAGGACCTCCTCGGCGGAAAGGGCGCCAACCTCGCCGAGATGACCAATCTCGGTCTGCCGGTCCCTCCGGGCTTCACGATCACCACCGAGGCCTGCAAGGTCTACCTCGACAGTGGCACGGAGCCCGCTGAGCTGCGCGAAGAGGTCAGTGAGCACCTCGACGCCCTCGAGCGGAAGATGGGCAAGAAGCTCGGCCAGGCCGACGATCCGCTCCTTGTATCCGTACGCTCGGGCGCCAAGTTCTCGATGCCCGGAATGATGGACACCGTCCTCAACATCGGCCTCTCGGACGCCTCCGTGAAGGGCCTCGCGAAGCAGTCCGGCGACGAGCGCTTCGCGTGGGACTCCTACCGCCGCCTCATCCAGATGTTCGGCAAGACCGTGCTCGGCGTGGACGGCGAGCTCTTCGAGGACGCACTCGAAGCGGCCAAGAAGGCCAAGAAGGTCACGGTCGACACCGACCTCGACGCCCCCGAACTGCAGAAGCTGGTCAAGCAGTTCAAGAAGATCGTCAAGACCGACGCGGGCCGTGACTTCCCGCAGGACCCGCGCGAGCAGATGGATCTCGCCATCACCGCGGTCTTCGACTCTTGGAACGGCGACCGCGCCAAGCTCTACCGCCGCCAGGAGCGCATCCCGGGCGACCTCGGCACCGCGGTCAACGTCTGCTCGATGGTCTTCGGCAACCTCGGCCCCGACTCCGGCACCGGCGTCGCCTTCACCCGCGACCCGGCCTCGGGCCACCAGGGCGTGTACGGCGACTACCTGCAGAACGCGCAGGGCGAGGACGTCGTCGCCGGTATCCGCAACACCGTGCCGCTCGCGGATCTCGAGAACATCGACAAGAAGTCGTACGACCAGTTGATGCAGATCATGGAGACGCTCGAGACGCACTACAAGGACCTGTGCGACATCGAGTTCACCATCGAGCGCGGCCAGCTGTGGATGCTGCAGACCCGTGTCGGCAAGCGCACGGCCGCGGCCGCGTTCCGTATCGCCACGCAGCTCGTCGACCAGGGCCTGATCGACGAGGCCGAGGCGCTGCAGCGCGTCAACGGCGCCCAGCTCGCGCAGCTGATGTTCCCGCGCTTCGACGAAGACGCCAAGATCGAGAAGCTCGCCCGCGGTATCGCCGCCTCGCCGGGCGCGGCGGTCGGCAAGGCCGTCTTCGACTCGTACACCGCGATCAAGTGGTCGCGTTCGGGCGAGAAGGTCATCCTGATCCGCCGCGAGACCAACCCCGACGACCTCGACGGCATGATCGCCGCCGAGGGCATCCTGACCTCGCGCGGCGGCAAGACCTCGCACGCCGCCGTCGTCGCCCGCGGCATGGGCAAGACCTGTGTCTGCGGCGCCGAGGAGCTCGAAGTCGACACCAAGCGGCGGCGGATGACCGCGCCGGGCGGTGTGGTCATCGAGGAGGGCGACGTCGTCTCGATCGACGGCTCGTCCGGCAAGGTCTACCTCGGTGAGGTGCCCGTCGTGCCCTCGCCCGTCGTCGAGTACTTCGAGGGCCGGATGCACGCCGGTGCCGAGGAGGCCGGCGAGCTGGTCGCCGCCGTGCACCGCATCATGTCCTTCGCCGACGGCAAGCGCCGCCTGCGGGTGCGCGCCAACGCCGACAACGCCGAGGACGCGCTGCGCGCCCGCCGCTTCGGCGCGCAGGGCATCGGCCTGTGCCGTACCGAGCACATGTTCCTCGGTGAGCGCCGCGAGATGGTCGAGAAGCTGATCCTCGCCGACACCGACGACGAGCGGGAGGAAGCGCTCAAGGAGCTGCTTCCGCTGCAGAAGAAGGACTTCGTCGAGCTCTTCGAGGCGATGGACGGACTCCCCGTGACGGTGCGTCTGCTCGACCCGCCGCTGCACGAGTTCCTGCCCGACATCACCGAGCTCTCCGTTCGCGTCGCGCTCGCCGAGTCCCGCAAGGACGCCAACGAGAACGACCTGCGCCTGCTCCAGGCCGTGCACAAGCTGCACGAGCAGAACCCGATGCTGGGTCTGCGCGGCGTACGCCTCGGCCTGGTCATCCCCGGCCTGTTCACCATGCAGGTACGGGCCATCGCCGAGGCCGCCGCCGAGCGCAAGGCCGCCAAGGGCGACCCGCGGGCCGAGATCATGATTCCGCTGGTGGGCACCGTCCAGGAGCTGGAGATCGTCAAGGACGAGGCGGACCAGGTGATCGCCGAGATCGAGGCCGCCACCGGCATCGACCTCAAGCTGACCATCGGCACGATGATCGAGCTGCCGCGGGCCGCGCTCACGGCCGGCCAGATCGCGGAGGCCGCCCAGTTCTTCTCGTTCGGCACGAACGACCTCACCCAGACCGTGTGGGGCTTCAGCCGCGACGACGTCGAGGCCAGCTTCTTCACCGCGTACCTGGAGAAGGGCATCTTCGGGGTCTCGCCGTTCGAGACCATCGACAGGGACGGCGTCGGCACGCTCGTGAAGTACGCCGTCGAGCAGGGCCGCAAGACCCGCCCCGACCTCAAGCTGGGCGTCTGCGGCGAGCACGGCGGTGACCCGGAGTCGGTGCACTTCTTCCACGAGGTGGGGCTCGACTACGTGTCCTGCTCGCCGTTCCGTATCCCGGTCGCGCGTCTCGAGGCCGGCCGTGCGGCGGCGGCCTCGCTGGGCAGCGACAGCCGCTGACCGCGTTGAACACCGGGGTCGTCGGCGGGTCATGCCCTGACACACCCTCACCGGTTCGTCGCCGGCCCCGGCTTGTGGAGGAAGGGGGCGCCCTGTGCGGGGGCGCCCCCTTCTCCGCGTCCGGGGCCTGTACGACCGGTGAACTCGCCCGCGGGGCCGGGGTGTCACCGGCTTCCGCCGCCCGGCACGCCTGCGCGCTGCGCGAGGCGGGCCTGGGGCCCTCTAGCTCCGGAAGGGTCCCGTCACCTCGTACGTGATCCCGCCCGAGGAACTGCCGCTCGTACCGCGCTGGCTGGAGAAGTACAGACGCGTGCCGTCGGGCGAGAACGCCGGGCCGGTGATCTCGGAGCCCGACTGGCCGGTGATCCTGAGGAACGGGGCGACGACCTCGTCCGGCGTGATCATGCAGATCTCCATGTTCCCGCCGTCCTCCGCGATGAACAGATCGCCGGACGCGGTCCCCGTCACGTTGTCGACCCCGGTCAGCGGCGGGCCGCTCACCAGCGAGTCGTCATAGGCGAGTTCGAGGGTGGAGGCGGCCGCGTTGTACTGCCACACGCGGTTGTCACCCTTGGTCGTGAACCAGCAGGTGTCGTCCGCGTAGTAGCAGCCCTCTCCGCCGTTGAAGCGCTTGGCGCCGGAGACCTGGCCGCGGGTGGCGGTGGCGCCGCTCGGGTCCGGCACCTGGGCCCAGGTCACCGGACCGCTCGTCCCCGAGCCCATCTTCAGGACCTCCAGCTTTCCGGCCGAGAGATCGCCCCAAGTGGTGGGCGTGAAGCGGTAGAAGCAGCCGTCGGATACGTCCTCGGTGAGGTAGATCGTCCTGCGTACGGGGTCGGCGGCGGCGGCCTCGTGCTTGAAGCGCCCCATCGCGTCCCGCCGGACCGCCGCCTTCACACCCCAGGGGTCCGTCTCGTAGACGTACCCGCGGTCGACCTCCTCGCAGGAGAGCCAGGTGTTCCACGGAGTCTTGCCGCCGGCGCAGTTGGTGCGGGTGTTGGAGAGGATGCGGTACGCACCCGTGATCGCGCCGGTCGCGGAGAACTTGACCGCGCCCGCGCCGCCACTCGGACTGATCTCCGAGTTGGAGACGTAGATCCAGCCCGAGCCGTCCGCGTAACAGGCGCCGCCGTCCGGGGCGTTGTGCCAGGTGTACGAGGTGGAGCCGACTTTCTGCCCGGAACGGGCGATCACTCTGCTGCTGAACCCCGCGGGCAGCTGGATCCCGTTGGCGTCCGCCGTGCCGAGTGCGCCGTACGGGCCGGTGCCGGGCTGTGCGGGGTCGGCGAAGGCGGCGCCGCGCCACAGCGTGCCGCCGAAGGCGGCCGCCGAGCTGCCGATGACCGCGCCGCGCAGGAAGGTCCGACGTTCCACTGTCACTCCAGGTGGTGGGGGTCACCCCGCGCGCCGGGTACGGCGACGGGGTCGCGCGGTTCGAGAACCTAGGCGGGCTGCGTTGTCTGTACATGAACAAGGAGCGAAGGGTCGGAGCAGGTTTGCGTGCGCGGCCCCGGGCGCACGTTTGCCCGGCGCGGGCACCCGGCCTACCGTCGGCCCCATGAGTACCGGGAAGAGCACGGGCGCAGGCGTCGGTCGGGGTGCAGGCACCGGTCGGGGTGCCGGTACCGGCAAGGGCGCCGGTACCGGCGCTGGCTCCCGCACCGCTACCGGCCCCCGCACCGCCACCGGCGCCGGCGCCGGCAAGAAGATCACCGAGAAGCTGTCGGCAGCCGTCCTGAGCGAGTCCACCGGCAAGGACTGGGTCGGCTGGTTCGCCGTGCTCGACAAGTGGGGCGCGCACCAGCGCGGCCACACCGACATCGCCCGGCATCTGCGCGAGGAGCACGGCGTGAACGGCTGGCACGCCCAGTCGATCACCGTCGGCTACGAGCAGGAACGGGGGATGCGCGAGGTCGGCCAGTCCTGCGACGGCACCTGGGAGGCCTCCGGCAACAAGACCGTGAACGTGCCGGCCGAGCGCGTCACGGAGGCCTTCGTGGACGAGGCGGTCCGGCGCCGCTGGCTCCCGGACGCCGACCTGACGCTGCGCACCCACCGCGCCGGCAAGTCCCTCACCGCCGACTGGGACGGCGGGGCCAGCCGTATCTCCGTCTTCCTGACGGTCAAGGGCCCGCAGAAGACCCAGATCACCCTCGGGCACCACAAGCTGGCGGACGCGGATGCGGTGGTGGCGTACAAGGAGTTCTGGCGGGAGCGGCTGGGGGAGCTGAAGCGGGTCCTCGAGGTGGGCTGAGGCTCCCGTGCGGGTGCGGTCCCGTTGCCGGGTGCGGGTGGGTGGCGCCTGCGGCGGGCCGCTCTCCCCCGCCCCTTCCCGGCGGGGCTGAAGGGGAAGCCATAATCGCCCCATGACCCGCCTCATCCTCGCCACCCGCAACGCCGGAAAGATCACCGAGCTGCGTGCGATCCTCGCCGATGCCGGGCTCGCGCACGAGCTCGTCGGTGCCGACGCCTACCCCGAGATCCCGGACGTCAAGGAAACCGGCGTCACCTTCGCCGAGAACGCGCTGCTCAAGGCGCACGCCCTCGCCCAGGCCACCGGACTGCCCGCCGTCGCCGACGACTCCGGCCTCTGCGTGGACGTGCTCGGCGGAGCGCCCGGCATCTTCTCCGCCCGCTGGGCCGGACGGCACGGCGACGACAAGGCGAACCTCGACCTCCTCCTCGCCCAGCTCTCCGACATCGACGCACCCCACCGCGCCGCCCACTTCGCCTGCGCCGCGGCCCTCGCGCTGCCGGACGGTACGGAGCGCGTCGTCGAAGGTCGGCTGCGCGGAGTGCTCCGCCACGAGCCGGCCGGTGACGGCGGCTTCGGCTATGACCCGATCCTGCAGCCGGACGGTGAGACGCGGACGTGCGCGCAGCTGACGGCCGCGGAGAAGAACGCGATCAGCCACCGGGGCGTGGCGTTCCGGGCCCTGGTGCCGGTGGTGAAGGAACTGCTGGACTGACCTTCGCCAACCGGTAGCCCCGGGCGCCCAACTGGCGCCCAGTACGGACGAAAGACCCCCGAATCGCGCCGATTCAGGGGTCTTTTGTCATGCCTGTCCCGCTGTGTCCCAGGCCACTGGAACCGGAGGTTCCTTATCTGGTCTTCACCGTGTTACAACTGGTCTACACCACTAACTGGTGTAGACCACGCGGCCGATCGGTCCGCGTCTTCTGAGCGACGTCGCCGTCCCCAAACTTCCCTGTTCCAAGGCGGCGTCATGCCCACTGGAGGAAGTTGTGTCCACGGCTGCCGCCCCCGCGGCGAAGAAGGGCTCCGGCGCGATGGCTGTCATGCAGCGCATCGGCCGCAGCCTGATGCTGCCCGTCGCGGTCCTGCCCGCCGGAGCGCTCCTGCTCCGCTTCGGCCAGGCCGACATGCTCGGCGCTGACGGCCTCGGCTGGAACAAGCTCGCGAGCTACATGGCCGCCGGTGGTGGCGCGCTGCTCGACAACATGCCGCTGCTGTTCGCGGTCGGTATCGCCATCGGCTTCGCCAAGAAGTCGGACGGCTCCACGGCCCTGGCGGCCGTCACCGGTTACCTCGTCTTCCAGAAGGTGCTCTCCACCTTCACCGACAGCAACCTGCCGAGGGTCGCCGCGGTCGTCGACGGCAAGATCGTCATGAACGAGGCGCCGGTCAACGCCGGTGTGCTCGGCGGCGTGATCATGGGTGTCGTCGTCGCCCTGCTGTACCAGAAGTTCTACCGGACCAAGCTCCCCGACTGGGCGGGCTTCTTCGGCGGCCGCCGTCTCGTCCCGATCCTGTCGGCCTTCGCGGGTCTGCTCATCGGCATCGTCTTCGGTCTGATCTGGCCGGTCCTCGGTACCGGTCTGCACAACTTCGGTGAGTGGCTCGTCGGTTCCGGCTCCGTCGGTGCGGGCATCTTCGGTGTCGCCAACCGCGCGCTGATCCCGATCGGCATGCACCACCTCCTGAACTCCTTCCCGTGGTTCCAGGCCGGCAGCTTCCAGGTCGACGGCGCGACGTACTCCGGTGACATCGCCCGCTTCCTGCACGGTGACCCGACCGCCGGCCAGTTCATGACCGGCTTCTTCCCGATCATGATGTTCGCCCTCCCGGCGGCCTGCCTCGCAATCACCCACGCCGCTCGCCCCGAGCGCCGCAAGGTCGTCGGCGGCATGATGTTCTCGCTCGCTCTCACCGCGTTCGTCACCGGTGTCACCGAGCCGATCGAGTTCACCTTCATGTTCATCGCGCCGGTCCTGTACGCGATCCACGCGGTCCTCACCGGTGTCTCGATGGCGCTCACCTGGGCCCTCGGCATGCGCGACGGCTTCGGCTTCTCCGCCGGTGCGGTCGACTTCTTCCTGAACCTGGGCATCGCGGACAACCCGTGGGGTCTGGCCGGAATCGGCCTCTGCTTCGCGGTGGTCTACTACTTCATCTTCCGGTTCGCGATCACCAAGTTCAACATCCCGACCCCGGGCCGCGAGTCCGACGAGGAGCTCGCCGAGCTCCTCAAGGCCGAGGCGAAGTAAGCCTCAGCCCTACCTGAACGGGACCAAAGCCCCCGGCCGTTGTTACCAACGGTCGGGGGCTTTGCCCATTTCCTACCGATACGTTGGGTGGTATGACGACACGCATCCTCGACCTCGACCGCGACCAGCTCTGCGCCCTCAGGGGCCGCGAACTCACCGCCGCCGTGGCCGCCGCGGAGGGCCGCACCATGGTCGGCGAGGTGTTCGCCGAGCGCGCCGCGATGATCCCGAACCCCGGCGGGCGCGGTGTGCACAACATGGAGCTCGTCTCCGCGTTCGGCGCCGACATCGTCGTACTGAACCTGATCGAGCGCGCCTGGGACGGCGAGAAGCTGACGCTGCCCGGACTCGGCGAGTTCACCTCGTTCACCGAGCTCGCGCAGGTCATCGGGCGCCCGATCGGCATCAACCTGGAGCCCGGTGACGTACCGGAGATCCGCCGGGCCAAGCCCGAGCACGCCAAGAAGCTGATCGACATGGGTGCCGCGATGCTCTGCATCACCGCGAACCCCGGCACCGGGGGCTCCTTCGAGGGCATGGCCCGGGTGACCGAGGAGCTGCGCAAGGGGCTCGGGGACGACGCGGCGCTGTGGAGCGGCAAGATGCACCACGCCGGGCACGTCGAGCGGGTCACCGTCCCGAAGCTGACCGCGCTGGTCGACGCGGGCGCCGACGGTGTGGTCATGCCGCTGCCCGGCACGATGCCCGGGGTCACCAGGGAGCTGGCCGCCGAAGGGGTCGCTGCCGTGCAGGACGCGGGCGCGATCGTGATGGGCGCCATCGGTACGAGCCAGGAGGGCAGTCACGCCAACGTGGTGCCCCAACTGGCCCTGAACGCCAAGGAGATCGGCTTCGACGCGCACCACTTCGGTGACTCGTACATCCCCGGCATGTGCGACCCGGAGCTTCTGTACGCGTACTCGGTGGCGATCCGCGGCCGCCGGCACACCTGGAACCGGATGGCCCTGTCCGGCCGCCGCCCCAGGAGCGGCGGACCGGCAGGGTCCTGACGGTTCGGATCCCGGTCGGATCCCGGTCGGATCCTGGTCGGATCAGATCTCGTAGACGGCCCCGGAGCGCGCCAGCTCGACAGGGCCGTCGAACGTCCCCCGGGCGTCCTCGAGGTTGATCTGTGCGTCCGTCCACGGCGGGATGTGGGTGAGGACCAGGCGGCCCGCTCCGGCGCGCGTCGCGCTCTCGCCCGCCTCGCGGCCGTTGAGGTGGAGGTCGGGGATGTTCTCCTTGCCGTGGATGAAGGAGGCCTCGCACAGGTAGAGGTCGGTGCCGGTGGCCAGTTCGTCGAGCTGGTCGCAGGCGCCGGTGTCGCCGGAGTAGACGAGTGAGCGGCCCTCGTGCTCGAGACGGATCGCGTACGCCTCCACGGGGTGGGCGACCTTCTCCGTACGTACGGAGAACGGGCCGATCTCGAACGAGCCGGACTTGAGGGTGTGGAAGTCGAAGACCTCGCCCATCGCCGAGGACGAGGGGCTGTCGCCGTACGCCGTGGTCAGGCGGTGTTCGGCGCCCTCGGGGGCGAAGACGGGGATGGCATCGCAGCGGCCGCCTTCGTGGCGGTAGTAGCGCGCGACGAAGTACGCGCACATGTCGATGCAGTGGTCGGGGTGCAGATGGCTGAGGAAGATGGCGTCGAGGTCGTACAGACCGCAGTGGCGCTGCAGCTCGCCCAGGGCACCGTTGCCCATGTCGAGGAGCAGCCGGAAGCCGTCGGCCTCGACGAGGTAGCTCGAGCAGGCCGATTCCGCGGACGGAAACGACCCCGAGCAGCCGACGACGGTGAGCTTCATGGAGACGGGAACCTCCGTGCTGGCAGGGCATGACGCGGGGCATGACGGGGGTCGTGCGGTTCGTTGAGCGTAAGGCGCAAAAGAGCGCGTCGCCCCTGCGTCATGGGCCGTTGTGGGGCAACTCACCTGCCCTGTCACCGGTTCGGATGGATCCGCTCCCGGCGCGCCGCGCGTCGCCCTCGCCGGTACATTCATGCCCATGGACACGTCCTGGTGGCTCGCTCTGGCCGCCGTGGTCGCGATTGCGCTGGTCGCCGCGGTGGTGGACGGCCGGGCGCGGTCGCGCAGCCGCCCCGGGGGCGGGCGTCGGCCGCCTGGGCGGCCGCGGGGCCGGGTTTCGGGCCGTAAGCCGCAGCCTGCGGAGATCTGGTGGGCGGATGTCCCCTACGAGGACGGGCCCGGATCGAAGGACCGGCCGTGCCTGGTCCTGGAGATGCGCGGCAAGAACGCGGTCGTCGTCAAGATCACCAGCAAGTACCACGACGAGCGGGCCGGCGTGATTCCGCTGCCGCCCGGTGCGGTGGGCGATGCGCAGGGGCGGCCGAGCTTCCTGGAGACGGATGAGCTGCGGTCCGTACCGGTGTGGGCGTTCCGGCGCCGGGTGGGTGTGGTGGACCCGATCCTGTGGGACCAGGTCCGCCACCTGCACAGTTGACGAAGAGCTACGCCCAGAGCTGGCCCTGCAGCAATGCGATGGCCTCCTCCGTGGAGGAAGCCGTGTAGATGCCCGTCGACAGGTACTTCCAGCCGCCGTCCGCGACCACGAACGCGATGTCGGCCGGCTGTCCGGCCTTGACCGCCTTCTTGCCTACGCCGATCGCCGCGTGGAGTGCCGCGCCCGTCGAGACGCCCGCGAAGATGCCCTCCTCCTGGAGGAGTTCACGGGTACGGGTCACCGCGTCCGCCGAGCCGACGGAGAAGCGGGTGGTGAGGACCTTCTCGTCGTAGAGCTCGGGGATGAAGCCCTCGTCGAGGTTGCGCAGGCCGTAGACCAGGTCGTCGTAGCGCGGTTCGGCGGCGACGATCGAGACGTCCGGCTTGTTCTCGCGCAGGTAGCGGCCGACGCCCATGAGGGTGCCGGTGGTGCCCAGGCCCGCGACGAAGTGCGTGATGGACGGCAGGTCGGCGAGGATCTCCGGGCCCGTCGTCGAGTAGTGCGCGCCCGCGTTGTCCGGGTTGCCGTACTGGTAGAGCATCACCCAGTCCGGGTGCTCCGCGGAGAGCTCCTTGGCCACCCGTACCGCCGTGTTGGAGCCGCCCGCGGCGGGCGAGGAGATGATCTCCGCGCCCCACATGGCGAGCAGTTCACGGCGCTCGGACGAGGTGTTCTCCGGCATCACGCAGACGATGCGGTAGCCCTTGAGGCGCGCGGCCATCGCGAGCGAGATGCCCGTGTTGCCGCTGGTCGGCTCGAGGATGGTGCAGCCGGGCGTCAACCGGCCGTCCTTCTCGGCCTGTTCGATCATGTGCAGCGCGGGCCGGTCCTTGACGGAACCGGTCGGGTTGCGGTCCTCGAGCTTGGCCCAGATGCGGACGTCGTCCGACGGCGAGAGCCGCGGCAGGCGCACCAGAGGGGTGTTGCCCACCGCGGCCAGCGGGGAGTCGTACCGCATCAGACCGAGCCGCCGGCCACGGCCGGAAGGATCGTGACGCTGTCGCCGTCGGCGAGCTTGGTGGAGATGCCGTCCAGGAAGCGGACGTCCTCGTCGTTCAGGTACACGTTCACGAAGCGGCGCAGCTTGCCCTCGTCCACGATGCGGGCCTCGATGCCCGAGTGCCGGGAATCGAGGTCGGTGAAGAGCTCGGCGAGGGTGTCCCCGCTGCCCTGCACGGCCTTCTCGCCGTCGGTGTAGGTGCGGAGGATGGTCGGGATGCGGACCTCGATGGCCATGGCTGCGGCTCCTGTCGGATACGGAAGTGTGGGTGCGCGCGGGCCCGCGCGCGGAATGCGGTGGTACGCGGAGGAGTCGCCGTCTGCCGGGGGCCGCGCCTTTCGTGCGGCGGCTCGCGGCCCCCTGCTGCGGCAGGGGTCGGCGGCAGGAGTCAGCGTGGACAGATGGCGCTGTTCAGCCTGCACAGGTCGACGTGAAGGCGCGCCACGAGCAGCATGCCCGGCGTCTTGTCACTCACGTCGTGTTGAACCATGCGGTCATCGTATCGATTCCCGGCCCGTATCCCGGAGTGTGATCTCAGATAGTGGATGATTTTCGTTCACCGGCTGGACGCGACAGGGCGGTGGCCGTCTCCGGGCCCGGCAGATACGTGACCGTCGGCGCCCCCGTGGCCGGGTGCACGCCCACGTCGGCGCTCACTCCGTAGACCTCGGCGAGCAGCCCGGCGGTGAGCACGTCGGCGGGCGGCCCCGAGGCGACGACCGCCCCGCCGTGCAGCACGTAGAGCCGGTCGCAGAAGTACGCGGCCAGGTTGAGGTCGTGCAGGGCGAGCAGGTTGGTGGTGCCGAGGCCGCGGACGAGCGTGAGGATGTCCAGTTGGTAGCGGATGTCGAGGTGGTTGGTGGGCTCGTCGAGCACGAGCAGACCGGGCTGCTGCACCAACGCCCGGGCGACCAGGGCCCGTTGGCGTTCGCCGCCGGACAGGCCGGGGAAGGCGCGCTCGGCCAGATCGAGCACGCCCACGCGGGCCAGTGCCTCGGTGACGAGCCGTTCGTCGGCGGCGGTGTCCGGCTCCCAGAACCGTTTGTGCGGGGAGCGGCCCATGGCCACCACCTCCCGTACGGTCAGCTCGAAGCCGGTCTGCCCGTCCTGCGGGACGGTGGCGATGCGCCGGGCGCGCTCCTTGGCGCCGGTGAGCTCCGCGCCGTCGACGAGCACCCTGCCCGCGCTCGCCCGCAGCGTCCCGTACACGCAGCGGAGCAGGGTCGTCTTGCCGCTGCCGTTCGGACCGACGAGCCCGACGGTCTCGCCCGCGGCCGCGTGCAGGGTGACGGCGTCGACGAGGGTGCGGCCGCCGGTCGCGTACGAGAGCGACTCCACCTGGAGCGGCATACCTGTTCCGTACGAGGGCATCACGCGCCCACCCCTTCGGCAGAGCGGCCGCGGTGCAGCAGCCACAGGAAGAACGGTCCGCCGGTCAGCGCGGTGAGCACGCCGACCGGGATGTCCTGGGGCGCCGCGACCGTACGGGCCGCGAGGTCGGCGGCGACCAGGAACACCGCGCCGCCGAGCGCGGCCACGGGCAGCAGCCTGCGGTGGCTCGCGCCGACCACCATGCGGGCGGCGTGCGGCACCATCAGACCGACGAAGCCGATGGCCCCGCTGTACGCGACGGCCGCCCCGGTGAGCAGCGAGGTGAGGACGAACACGGCGGCGCGGAAGCGGCTCGTGTCCAGGCCCAGCACGGTCGCGCCCTCCTCGCCCGCGAGCAGCAGGTCGAGCGGCCGGGCGAGCGCGAGCAGGATCAGGGTGCCGATGACCAGGGTCGCGGCGGGCAGCGCGAGCATGTCCCAGCGGGCGCTGCCGAGGCCGCCGAGGGTCCAGTAGAGGACCTCCTGGATGTGGTTGGCGTCGGCGGACGTGACCAGGAGCAGGCTGGTCAGGGCGGACAGGATGTACGCGACGGCCACGCCCGCGAGCACGAGCCGCGCCCCGGTCATGGCGCCGCCCCGGCCGCGCGCCAGGACGTAGACGAGGGCCAGCGAGGCCATCGCGCCCGCGAAGGCGGCGGCCGGGATGGTGACGGACATCGCGGCGCCCGCGCCGATCCCGAGCACGATCACGGCCACCGCGCCCGCCGACGCCCCCGAGGAGACTCCGAGCAGGAACGGGTCGGCGAGCGGGTTGCGTACCAGCGCCTGCAATACGGTGCCGATGACCGCGAGCCCGGCCCCGATGACCGCGCCGAGCAGCACCCGGGGCAGCCGTACGTCGAGCACGATCGTGCGCAGCGGGCTCGCTTCCGCGCCGCCCGTGAGGATCCGTACGACCTCGGCCGGCGCGATCCGCACCGGCCCGAGCGCGAGCCCGGCGACGGCGGCCACCACCAGGGCCGCGGTCAGGGCGCTCACCACCAGGACGTAGCCGCGCCTCACCGCGCCACGTCCGGGTGGAGCTGCTCGGCGAGCTTCTCCACCGCGGCGGGGGCGCGGACACCGAGGACCGCGTCGGACAGGGGCAGGACGGCGAACCGCTTGTTCTTGATCGCCGGTACGTCCGCGAGGGCCGGGTCCTCGAGGAGCCGCTTCTTCTTCTGGGCGACGGTCTGCGCGCCGTAGTCGTAGATCACGATGACCTCGGGGGCCCGCTCGACCACGTTCTCCCAGGACGCGTCGCCGAAGGACTTGTCCAGGTCGGCGAAGACGTTGCGGCCGCCGGCCCGGGTGATGATCTCGTTGTTGGCGGACAGGAGCTTCTCGTACGAGGGGTACTCGTCGGCGAGCACCGGCCGGGACTCGTAGTCCTTCGCGTACTCGGGCAGGACGGCGTCGTCGAGGTAGGCGGTGCCGGCGATCCGGTCCTTCAGGCCGAGCTCCAGCATCACCTCGGTGACGTGCTGGTTCATGGTGACGGCGCGCTCGGGCGGTGCGGTGAAGGTGGTCTTCACTCCGCAGTTCGTCACGGTGTACGGGAATCCGGCGGCGGTCGCCCGCGGCTTCGCGGAATCGGCGGCCGGGGAGCACGCGGCGAGCGGGACCAGCAGGGCGAGGGCGGTGAGAGCACGCGTACGAACAGAAGCGCGTGCGGCTGTGAGCCAGGACATGGCCAGGCCTCCTCCGGGGATTTCCGCGTCCCCAGTCGGTGGAAGAAGGCAGCAGGTCAGTTCCTGACTCTCCGGCCGCGATGGCCGGTCACAGTGGCGGGACCGTCCCGGATTCTCACCGGGTTCCTGGATCCTGCAGCCCAAGGTCGGGGATCAGTATGCCTGTACGACCTCGACCTCTTCCTCGGTGACCTCGCCCTCGACGATCCGGTACGAGCGGAACTGGAACTCCCCCGCACCGTCCGCGTCCGCCGTGGACACCAGCACGTAGTGGGCGCCGGGCTCGTTCGCGTACGTGATGTCGGTACGGGACGGGTAGGCCTCGGTCGCCGTGTGCGAGTGGTAGACGATCACCGGCTCCTCGTCGCGGTCGTCCATCTCGCGGTAGAGCTTGAGCAGATCGCCCGAGTCGAACTCGTAGAACGTGGGCGAGCGGGCCGCGTTCAGCATCGGGATGAACCGCTCGGGGCGCCCCTCGCCGACCGGCCCGGCGACGACACCGCAGGCCTCGTCGGGGTGGTCCTCGCGGGCGTGCGCGACGATCTGGTCGTACAGGGCCTGGGTGATGGTCAGCATGCCGCTGAGCATAAGCAGGTGGGCCAGGGATTCGAGATCCCTGGCCCACCTGGTGAGACGCGTACGTGAGACACGTACGAAAGACACTCCCGTGAGACGGCCGCCCGGCAGGAAACGGCCGTCCCCAGGAAGGGTCTAGCTCTTGACGTCCTCCAGCTGCTTGGCGTTCTTGCGCTGGATGAACTGGTAGCCGATGAAGAGGATCAGCGCCCAGAGCGGAGCCGCGTACAGCGAGATCCGCGCGTCCTTGTCGATGCCCATGAGCACGATCACCATGAAGATGAAGGCGAGCGCGAACCAGCTGGTGTACGGGGCACCGGGGGCCTTGAAGGAGGACTGCGGCAGCTCGCCGCGGTCGGCCTTGGCGCGGTAGCGGATCTGGCTGATCAGGATCATGATCCAGGCCCACATGCCGGAGATGGTCGCGAAGGAGACGACGTAGTTGAACGCCTCGCCCGGCCACTCGTAGTTGATGTAGACGCCGATCAGCATCAGAGCGGCGGAGAACGAGGTACCGGCCAGCGGCAGACCGTTCTTCGTCAGCTTGGTGAAGAACTTCGGGCCCTGGCCGTTGAGCGCGAGGTCGCGCAGCATGCGGCCGGTGGAGTACATGCCCGAGTTGCAGGAGGACAGGGCCGCGGTGAGCACCACGAAGTTCACGATCGCGGCGCCGACGCCCAGGCCCATCTTCTCGAAGGCGGCCACGAACGGGCTGACTCCGGGCTGGAAGTGGGTCCACGGCACGACCGACAGGATCATGATCAGCGCGCCGACGTAGAAGACGGCGATACGCCACGGCACGGTGTTGATCGCCTTGGGCAGGACGGTCTTCGGGTCCTTGGACTCGCCCGCGGTCACACCGACCAGCTCGACGGCGAGGAAGGCGAACATGACCATCTGCAGGGTCATCAGGGTGGAGCCGATGCCGTTCGGGAAGAAGCCGCCCTGGTTCCAGAGCATGCCGACCGAAGCGGTGTCACCGGCGTCGGAGAAGCCGATGGTGAGGATGCCGGCGCAGATCAGGATCATGCCGATGATGGCGGTGACCTTGACCATCGAGAACCAGAACTCCAGCTCACCGAAGAGCTTCACCGAGATCAGGTTCGCGCCGAACAAGATGACCGTGAAGAGCAGCGCGAACACCCATTGCGGCTGATCGAGCCAGCCGTCGGCGTTCTTGGTCCAGTACTGCATGTACGCGGAGGCCGCGGTCACCTCGGTGATGCCGGTGACGACCCAGAAGAGCCAGTACGTCCAGCCGGTCACGAAGCCCGCGAACGAGCCGATGAACTCCCGCGCGTACTCCGAGAAGGAGCCCGACACCGGGCGGTACATGAGGAGCTCGCCGAGCGCGCGCATGATGAAGAAGATCACCAGGCCCGCGATGGCGTACGCGAGGATCAGGCTGGGCCCCGCCTTGTGGATGCCCTTGCCCGCGCCGAGGAACAGGCCGGTGCCGATGGCGCCGCCGATCGCGATCATCTGGATCTGCCGGGCTCCCAGACCTCGCTGGTAACCCTCCGCGGACGTGCTCTCGCCGTCCGCCACGGCACCATTTCCGTCAGGCCGGCCGTGTCCGTCGTTCTTGTCGACCTGCACTGAGGTCATGTTGGTGCGCCTTTCTCCATGCCGACCCGTGCAGTACGTGCGGTACGTGCCCGGATCGGGTCCCGATCCCCCCGGATGTGGATGGAGCTGTGCCTGCCGGCGGTCTGCCGGTGGGGCGCCCCTGCCGGGCACATGGGTGGCGTCCCGGCAGGTGGTCGTGAACATTTATCACGCGCACAAGTGGGGCCAAACAAGACCTTTGTGGCGGACACCACAGGAAGAAGGGGACATTAGTCCCTGGGCGCACCAAAGGGCCGCGCCATGGTGACGTGATCGTTATCCGGATTTGAGTGTCCGTTGAGCGAACGAACATCACGCGGGGGTCTCAGACGGAGGCGACCGTTCCGCGAGGGTGAGCGCTGGGTCTCCTAGCCCATCGCTGGGGCTCCTAGCCCATCAACGTCTCGACGAGCGTCTCCTGCAGCCCACCGAGCCACAGGTACGCCATCACCATCGGCTTGCGCGGATCGCTGTCCGGCAGCCGGTAGAGGAGGTCGGTGTCCTCTTCGCTGATCACATCGAGGCGCGAGGCGATCGCGAGCCGCAGATCGTTGAGGGCGCCGAGCCACTGCTTCGACTCGTCCGGGGTCAGCTTGAGGACCGCGCCGCCCTCGCCGTCGAGGGAGAGCGCGTCGAGGCCGCGGACGACCACGAGGGCGTTGTCGCGCTTGCCCGCGCGCAGGTCGTTCTCGGTGAAGCGCCGGAACTCGGCCGAGTAGGCCTTGAGTTGATCGTCCGGCACGGCTTCGGGATCGCCGTACGCGTCCGGGAAGAGCCGCTGCAGTACGGGGTCGCTCGGCGGCTCGCTCGGGCCGTCGGCGAACAGTTCGGCCAGCGGGTCGGGGTCCTGCTCGCCGCCGGGGCCCGGGCCGATCAGCTCGAGGAGCTGTACGGCCAGGGAGCGCAGGATGGAGACCTCGACCTCGTCGAGCGCGACGGCCGCGCCGCCGCCGGGTACGGGCTCGAACATGCCGGCCATCAGTTGCGGTCCTGGCTCAGCGTCGCCCACAGGCCGTAGCCGTGCATCGCCTGCACATCGCGCTCCATCTCCTCGCGGGAACCGCTGGAGACGACGGCGCGGCCCTTGTGGTGGACGTCCATCATCAGCTTGTGGGCCTTGTCCTTGGAGTAGCCGAAGTAGGCCTGGAACACGTACGTGACGTAGCTCATCAGGTTCACGGGGTCGTTGTGGACGATCGTCACCCAGGGAACGTCGGGCTCGACCACCGCCGACTTTTCGTCGGCGGGGTTGGTGATCTCTGCTGGAGCCACATCCGGAGCCACACTCACTTGTCCCATGCTGCCACTTGGAGCCTCGCGGTGCATAAAGGGGCCCCTCCACCCGGGCCTGGCCACCGACGGCCCAGCCGAAATCGTCAAAGTGACGAGATGGGAGTACGATCCCGCATATGAACACAGCGGACCTTGGGCTGCCGGTGGATGTTCCCTCGACGGCGCTCTTCACCGACCAGTACGAGCTGACGATGCTGCAGGCCGCGCTGAAGGCCGGTACGGCCGAGCGGCGCTCGGTCTTCGAGGCCTTCACGCGGCGGCTGCCCGAGGGGCGGCGCTACGGCGTCGTCGCGGGGACCGGGCGGGTGCTCGACGCCGTGGAGAACTTCCGGTTCGACGCGGGCGTCCTGGACTTCCTGCGCGAGCGGAACATCGTCGACGAGCCGACCCTCGAATGGCTCGCGGACTACCGCTTCCGCGGGGACATCTGGGGTTACCCCGAGGGCGAGGTGTACTTCCCGGGCTCGCCCATCCTGCGCGTCGAGGGCTCCTTCGCCGAGTGCGTGCTGCTCGAGACCGTGATCCTGTCGATCCTCAACCACGACTCCGCCATCGCCGCGGCCGCCTCGCGGATGTCCGCGGCCGCCGGTGAGCGGGCGCTGATCGAGATGGGCGCGCGCCGCACGCACGAGCTGGCCGCCGTCGCCTCGTCCCGGGCCGCCTACATCGGCGGCTTCAACTCGACCTCGGATCTCGCCGCCGGCTTCCGCTACGGGATCCCCACGGTCGGCACCTCCGCGCACGCCTTCACGCTCCTGCACGACAACGAGCGCGACGCCTTCACCGCCCAGGTGGACTCGCTCGGGCGCGGCACCACGCTGCTCGTCGACACCTACGACGTGACCGAGGCCGTACGGCTCGCGGTGGAGATCGCCGGGCCCGAGCTCGGAGCCGTCCGGATCGACTCCGGTGACCTGCTGCTCGTCGCCCACCGGGTGCGTCAGCAGCTCGACGAGCTCGGGGCCGCCCGTACGAAGATCGTGGTGACCAGCGATCTCGACGAGTACGCGATCGCCTCGCTCGCCGCCGCGCCCGTGGACGCCTACGGGGTCGGCACCCAGCTGGTGACCGGCTCCGGGCACCCCACCTGCTCGATGGTCTACAAGCTCGTCGCCCGCGCCGAGTCCGCCGACGAACATGCCCCGCTGGTGCCCGTCGCGAAGAAGTCGCTCGGCGCCAAGTCCTCGATGGGCGGCCGCAAGTGGGCCGCGCGCCGCGTCGACGAGGACGGTGTCGTCGAGGCCGAGGTGATCGGCACGGGTGCGGTGCCGGCCGACCTCGCCGGCCGGCAGTTGCAGGTCGAACTGGTCAAGGGCGGCGAGGTGCTCGGCCGCGAGTCGCTCGACGTCGTACGGGACCGGCACGCGGCCGCCCGCGCGGGACTGCCGCTTTCCGCGACCCAGCTCTCGCGCGGCGAGGCGGTCATCCCCACCGAGTACGTGTGACCGACAGGTGACCCGGAGGGCGCGGACCCCCAAACGCCCTCTCCCGCAACGGACTTGAAGTCTCTACTCTCGGTCGGAACGGCCGAGTCGACGACCGCCGACAAACGAAGGACAGGGATGATGCGCCGCGCCTTGATCGTCGTGGATGTGCAGAACGACTTCTGCGAGGGCGGCAGCCTCGCCGTGGCCGGCGGCGCCGACGTGGCCGCCGCGATCACCGACCTGATCGGCGAGACCGGCGGGCCGTGCTACCAGCATGTGGTCGCCACCCGTGACCACCACATCGAGCCGGGCGGCCACTTCTCGGAGCACCCGGACTTCCGTGACTCCTGGCCGGCGCACTGCGTGGCCGGCACCGAGGGCGTCGGCTTCCATCCGAACTTCGCCCCGGCCGTCGCCTCCGGCGCCGTCGACGCGGTCTTCGACAAGGGCGCCCACGCGGCCGCGTACAGCGGCTTCGAAGGCGCGGACGAGAACGGTGTGACGCTCGCCGACTGGCTGCGCGACCGCGAGGTCACCGAGGTCGACGTCGTCGGGATCGCCACGGACCACTGCGTACGGGCCACGGCCCTGGACGCCGCCCGCGAGGGCTTTCGCACCCAGGTCCTGCTCGACCTCACGGCCGGGGTCGCGAAGGACAGCACGGAGCGGGCTCTGGAGGAGCTCCGCGCCGCCGGCGTGGAGCTGTCGGGCAAGCCGGTCGTCTAGAGCCTGAGCCCGGCCCTGAGGCGCGCGGCGCCCGGCCCTGGGCCGGCGCGGCTAGACCACGTACCGGGTCGTCTGCGGCGTCATGGTCCTCAGGAGCGCCCTGATCGGGTGCCACAGCTCCTCGGCCGTGTCGGGAGCGCCCCGCCATATCAGGCCGTCCGGATGGTGCAGGACCGCCGTGATCTCGTCCGGGGTGGGCGGCGCGGTGTTCCCGCGCAGGTAGATCGCGCGCAGCCCGAGGTTGCGCAGCCGGGTCAGAGCCCGGGCGCGGTTCGCCGCGTGGACCACGACCCGTACCCCCGGAGCCCCGCTGGGACAAGGGTTCGGCAGGTCCAGAGCCACGACCACATCGCCGCCCGGAAGTCTGCAGAATCCGCCACCAGCCATCCAGAATCACTCCCCCGTGAGACGCCCTGTCAATAAGAACCGCACAGCAAGCACAAAAGCACGTTCGGCCGCCGCCCGCTAGAGGGCGACGGCCGAACGTACTGTGACCTGCGGTTTAACGGATTACTTCGAGGAAGGCCCGACCTTCACGGTCATCGTCGAGCCGCTCAGCGGCTGGTCGACGATCGTGATCTTCGTGTTGGTGTCAGTGATCTTGACACCGCCGAAGGGGTTCGCCTCGTCGTAGTACGAGTGGCGCCCGTCGTCGAAGACCGGGACGCCCAGCTTCCAGTTGATCTTCGCCGCGACACCGTTGCGGTGCAGCGTGAAGCCCTGCGCCGGGAGCCAGCTGAAGGTCGAGTCGTAGGACTGGATGCGGTTGCGCATCAGGTCCTTGCCGGGGACCTTGTCGAGGTCCTCGGTCCAGCGCTCGGCCTTCGGGTGCGCGTCCACCGGCAGGATCAGACCCTCACCCGGGTGCACCGAGGTGTTGTTGTCCGGCTGCGAGGTGTCCCACTTCCAGATCAACAGGCCCTTCTGGTACGGGAAGTGCTCGACCCAGTTCTCCCGGGTGGTCGCCCAGCCGAAGTTGTACGGGCCGGTCTTGAGGGTCTTGTCGTACGACACGTACTGGCGGTTCTCGGCGATGTAGAACTGGTCGTAGTCGTTGGTGATCGACTCGCCGACGCGCGAGAAGCCCTTGGGCGTCCAGCCGTTGTCGTCGCCCTCGGCGCCGTCCGTGAACAGGGCGGTGCCGTCGGCCACGACGGAGATGTCGTCGGCCGCGAAGCCGACCATGTTGACGCCGCCGTCCGTCTGGTAGCGGAAGCGCAGGTCGATCTTCTGGCCCGCGTAGGCGTCGAGCGAGTACACGAGCTTCTTGTACGCACCCGAAGCGCCGGTCAGGGCCGGGGCGCCGGAGGCGTCGCGCGGGAGCGCCGCGCCGTCGGCGGTGCCGTCGACCGGCGTGTAGCTGGCGCCGCCGTCCGTGGAGACCTCGGCGTACGCGTAGTCGTAGTCCTGCTCGATGTCCCACCAGCCCGAAAGCTCCAGGCTCGCCTTGGACTTGCCGGTCAGGTCGACCGAGCGGGTCAGGGTGTTCTTGAGGTCGTCACCGCGACCGGACCACCACTGCTTGGCGCCGTTGGCGGGCTTCACGACCGGGGTCGTGACTTCCTTCTTCGGCAGTTCGACGACCAGCGCCTGCGGGTTGGCGGTGTTGTACTCCGCGACACCCAGCTTGTGCGTGGACTTCGTGCCGGCCTTGGCCACGTCGTAGTCCAGCCAGCCCAGCTGCAGCTTGTCCCAGGCGGTCATGTCGCCCGGCAGATCGCCGATCGACTCCTTGCCCTCGCCGAGCCACGAACCGGACGACATCAGCGACCAGTACGCGGTGGAGTTCTCGCCGCCGCCGGAGGTGTCGTACAGGTCCGGCAGACCCAGGTCGTGGCCGTACTCGTGAGCGAAGACGCCGAGGCCGCCGTTCTCCGGCTGCACGGTGTAGTCGCCGACCCAGACCCCGGTGTCACCGATCTGCGTGCCGCCGGCCCTGTTCTCGGACGGGCCGGTGCGGCCTGCGTCCGTGCCGTACGCGTACCAGCGGTGCGCCCAGATGGCGTTGGTGCCCTCGGCGCCGCCGCCCGCGGACTCGTCCTCACCGGCGTGCACGATCTGGAAGTGGTCGATGTAGCCGTCGCGCTCGTTGAAGTTGCCGTCGGCGTCGAAGTCGTAGCGGTCCCACTGGTCGTACTCGGCGAGCAGGGCCTTGATCTCGGCGTCGGTCTTGCCGGCGGCCTTCTGGTCCGCGGCCCACGCGTTGGTGCCGTCGCGGACGACGTCCCAGACGTTGGCGCAGTTGGTGGAGCCGCAGTAGTTCGAGCCGTAACGGGCCTCGTTGTACTCGACCTTGACCCAGTCGGAGACCTGGCCGTCGACCGAGTAGCGGCCCGAGGACTGCTTCTCGTAGTACTTCTTGACCGACTCCTTGTCCTTGCCGGTCGCGAAGTACAGGTCCTGGAAGTGCTGCTGGTTGAAGTCCGCGATCCAGTCCGTGGAGTTGTCGTCTCCACGGTCGGGCTCGGGGATCTCGTTGTGCTGCGGGCCCGGCGTACCGCCGAACTTCTTGACCGGCGGCTTGGGACCCTCGCCGTCCGGGTCGAACATCGTGGTGTCGTCGACCTTGTCGCCGAACTCCACCAGGATCGTGAAGATCTTGTCCGTCTTCTGCCGGCCCAGCTCGACGTACTTGCCGTCGTCCAGCTTCACGACCTTGGAGCCGGAACGCGTCTCGGCCTTCGCGTCGCCCGAGACGACCTCCTGCAGAGCGGCCTGGCGCTCGGCGGCCTGCTGCTCGCTGAACGGGCCCTCGAGGTCGTGGTCGACATGCTCCTTGCCCGGTGCCGGGTCATGACGCTCCACGCCCGAAGGGGCGCTCGGCATGTGATCCTCGGCCTGAGCGGTGCCGTACGACATCGCTCCGGTGGCGGCCAGGGCCACACCGACGGCGAGCGCGCGTATGGAACGGCGTCTGCCTGTCTGACTGTTCACTTGGGTGTTGTCCTCCCCCGCGACAGCGGCTGCGGATGGGGAGTCCGGAATCGGAGCGATCCGCGCGCGGTGTCGCGTCACAAGTGACGACATTCGACCGGAGTTACGGGAGAAAAGACAGACCTTGACTTCAGACGCCCAAGTACGTTAGTTGCAGCGCGAGTTGCACTATCCGGACACTTTCCGGGGCCCGTACGGCGCGCCCATCTCAGCGCATGAGATACGAAATGAGCCCGTGCGCCCCCCATGCATCGGCACCGTGGGTTAGGTCACGCTTACTGGCCGTTCCAGCAGGGAATCCGTCGTCATAGAGTCAGTTGACGGTGATTTTGCCCGAGCAGCCCGATCGCACGACCGACACCCCCGCACCCTCCTAGAGGACGGTTCGCCATGCCGCGTCCGACTGCCGCACAGCTCGTCTACGGAACCGTGACGGTCGTGATCGCCACGCTCGCCATGCTGCTGCTCTCCCAGACCCGTACCGGTCTCGGGGTCGCCGTCATCACCGTCGCCGCCCTGGGGCTCGGCCTCCTGGTCGCGGTGACCGTGCCGGTGCCGCGCCCGGCGCCCGCGGCCGCCCGCGCACCCGAAGTCCGCGCGGAGCGCGTGCCGTTGCCGCGTGTGCACACCGGGGCCGAGGTGCGGATCGAGTCGCGCGTCGGCGAGCACTCCCTGCGCAACTGAGCGAGCGTTCCGGACATACGTGGGCGGCGGGACCGTGCGCTGCGCACGGTCCCGCCGCCTGTGTTCGCCGTCCCGTCGGTCAGACGGTGCTGACCACCACCGTCTTCGCGGCCTTGTCGTGCAGGCCCTGCTTGTACGGCTTGTCGACGGACATCATCACGATCAGGATCAGCCACCACACACACGGGCAGCACAGGAGCGCCGGCAGCCAGAGCACGGCGCCGCGCATCAGCGCCGCGTTGGACTGGGGGGTGGAGCCGTCCTGGAGGTTCGCCACGCGCAGGTTCATCAGCTTCTTGCCGACGGTCTGGCCGTTCTTCTTGACCATGAACCACTCGTAGCCGACGAAGGCCACGCAGGCGATGAGCGTCCAGATGAAGGACGAGCCGCTGTAGCTCTGGCTGACCACGTCACCGAGGTCGTCCGTGTCCGTCTCGACCTTGCGGAACGGCAGCTGGATCACGGCCAGCGGGATACCGATGATCAGCGCGTCGATGATCCGGGCCGCGACGCGCTTGCCCATGTCGGCGAGCGGGGGCATGCCCTGCAGCGGGTCGGGGCCGCCGCCGTACCCGCCGAAGGCGCCACCGGCTCCGCCTGAGCCGTACGGGTCGCCGCCGCCGGGGGGAGGCGGCGGGGGCGGGGTGTTGTACGG
>NZ_JAAKZW010000110.1 GCF_011044995.1 Streptomyces mesophilus
CACGTCGGCTGCCCGCCCCCGCCCCTCGACGGCCAGGATCACGATGCTGTCGCCCGCGACCGCGCTGACCACGTACTGGGCGCCCGACGCGGCGGCCAGGGACCGCAGTTCGCCGCGGGCCCGGTCGACGACCCGGTGCCGGGTCAGGGCCGCATGCCCCACCGCCACCACCGACATCCCGAGGCCGTACGTCTTGCGCCGCGGATGGCGCGCGAGATAGCCGGCGTCGGTGAGCGCCTGGAGCACGGAGAGCAGCGAGGCGAGATTGATGTCGAGCGCGTCGCTCAACTCGCTCAGCGTGTACGACTGTTCGGGATGCGCCGCGAAGTAGTCGAGCACGGCGAGCGCGCGGCCTGCGGCGAGAGCTGGACGTACCACGGCCCTGATCGTACGGAGACGATCAGGGCCGTGAACAGAGGTGTTACGCGTCGGGCTCCCGACGGACCGGAGCCCGGGGACTAGCTCCAGCTGGCGTGCAGCGGCTTGCCCTCGGCGTAACCGGCGGCGGACTGGATGCCGACGACGGCCTTCTCCTCGAACTCCGCGAGGGAGCCCGCACCGGCGTAGGTGCAGGAGGAGCGGACACCCGCGATGATCGAGTCGATCAGGTCCTCGACGCCCGGACGCTGCGGGTCGAGGTACATGCGCGAGGTCGAGATGCCCTCCTCGAACAGCGCCTTGCGGGCGCGGTCGTAGGCGGACTCCTCGGACGTACGGTTCTTCACCGCACGCGCCGACGCCATGCCGAAGGACTCCTTGTACAGCCGGCCGTGGGCGTCCTCGTGGAGGTCGCCCGGCGACTCGTAGGTACCGGCGAACCAGGAACCGATCATGACGTTGGACGCGCCGGCGGCCAGCGCCATGGCGACATCGCGCGGGTGACGGACGCCGCCGTCGGCCCAGACGTGCTTGCCGTACTTCTTGGCCTCGGCCGCGCACTCCAGAACCGCGGAGAACTGCGGGCGGCCCACGCCGGTCATCATGCGGGTGGTGCACATGGCGCCGGGACCGACACCGACCTTGATGATGTCGGCGCCGGCGTCGATGAGGTCCTTGACGCCTTCGGCGGCGACGATATTGCCCGCGACGATCGGAACCTGCGGGTCGAGCGCCCGCACCTTCTTGATCGCCTCGATCATCGACTCCTGATGGCCGTGCGCGGTGTCGATGACGAGCGTGTCCGCACCGGCGTCGAGCAGCTGCTTGGCCTTGCCCGCGACGTCACCGTTGATGCCGACGGCCGCGGCGATCCGCAGCCCGCCCTTGGCGTCGACGGCCGGCGAGTACAGGGTCGCGCGCAGCGCGCCCTTGCGGGTCAGGATGCCGGCGAGCTTGCCGTCCTTGTCCACGGCCGGGGCATAGCGGCGGTTGGCGTTGTCCAGCTTGTTGAAGGCCTCGCGCGGGTCGATGTCCGCGTCGAGAAGGAGCAGGTCCTTGGACATGACCTCGGACAGCTGCGTGAAGCGGTCCACGCCGGTCAGGTCCTGGTCGGTGACGACACCGACCGGCTTGTTGTCCTCGTCGACGACGACACCGGCGTTGTGCGCGCGCTTGGTGAGGAGCGCGAGGGCGTCGGCGACGGTCTGGGTCGGCGCAAGGATGATCGGGGTGTCGAGCACGTGGTGGCGCGTCTTGACCCAGGAGATGACCTCGGTGACGACCTCGATCGGAATGTCCTGCGGGATGACCACGAGCCCGCCGCGGCGGGCGATGGTCTCGGCCATACGGCGTCCCGCGATCGCGGTCATGTTGGCGACGACCAGCGGAATCGTGGTGCCCGTGCCGTCGGGGGACGAGAGGTCCACACCCTGCCGGGAGCCGACGGCGGAGCGGCTCGGCACCATGAACACATCGTCGTACGTGAGGTCGTACGGCGGCTTGATGTCATTGAGGAAACGCACGTGCAGAACATCCCAGTCGATCGGAGGGGACCTCGAGCAGGTGTGCCGAGGCAAAACGCACGTACTTCATTCTCCCATGACCTGGACGATCCGCTGCCCGGGCGGATCATCCAGGGGTTGCGGGGGATCTTCGTGCGATCAGCCAGCGGCCGGTCCGGCCACCGGCCATGGACCGGAGCGGGCCCGGCAAGCCGCGCCTACTTGGCCCGGGAGATCACCAGCTCGCCGAAAGCCGCCGCCTGCTCCAGGAACTCGCCCCGCGTGCCCGCGGGCAGCGCGACGGTGACCCCGGTGACTCCGGCGTCGGCCTGCTCGGCCAGATCCTCCACGATCGCGTCGGCATCGAGCGCCCCGCCGGAGAACATGCTCAGGCCCCGCGGCATGAACGTGACGTCGACCGGCTCGGTACGGCCCACCGACTCGGCGTACTCCCGCAGGTAGTCGAGCCGGTCCCGCAGATCGGCGAGATTCTCGATGCCGGGCGTGCGCAGGGTCTTGGAGGCCTTGGCCGGGGCCGGCATCGGGAGCCAGCCGTCGCCGAGGTCCACGACCCGGCGGATCGCCCGTCTGCTGTTGCCGCCGATCCACACCGGTATCCGCTCCTGTACGGGCCTGGGCAGCATGGTGTTGCCGGCGGCCGCGTATCCGGAGCCTTCGAGGAGCACCGACTCCCCGGTCCACGCGGCCCTCATGGCGCGCAGCGCTTCGTCGAGCCGGTCGTTGCGCTCGGCGAAGTCCGCGCCCAGCGCCTCGAATTCCGGCTCCAGGTAGCCCGCCCCGACCCCGAGGATGACCCGGCCGCCGGAGAGCGCGTCAAGGGTCGAGATCATCTTCGCCGAGACGAAGGGATTGCGGTACGCGGGCACGAACAGGTTGGTGTGCAGGCGCAGTTCACGGGTCGCGGCGGCCGCGAAGGACAGCGTCACCATCGGGTCGAGGGTGTGGTGCCCTCCGCGCGCGAGCCAGGCGTCGCCGGGGAAGGGGTGGTCGGTCACGAAGGCCGCGTCGAAGCCCGCGGCCTCGGCGGCGCGCGCCATCTCCATGACCGCGTCGGCGCCGATCAGATCGGCGCCTGCGTCCACCCTGTGCGTCGGGAGCCCCAGCGAGAAGAACATGCGCCAGACCGTAACTGACGGTGCGTCAGTTGTCAGTACCGTGAACGTCGGTGGGAATCTGCCGCACGATCGCCGGACCTCAGCCCGCCCGGTTCAGCTGCGCTCCGAGGTGATGCTGGAGCGGCTGCCCGACGGCCGCGAGGTCATGGACGAAGTCCAGGGTCGCGCCCTCGGTGAGGGTGTAGCGGCGACGCGTCGCGGTCACGTCCTTGGCCGTGGGAGTCAGCGCCACGGTGTGCGAGGCGAGTTCGGCGAGCCCTTCGCCGACACTGCCGACCATGATCTCCGTGATCCCGGTGGGCTGTGTGATCAGCGCCTCGACCCGTCCGTCCGGCTGCACCCGCCACCAGCCGCTCTCGCGTGCGGCGGGACGCAGCGGCCCGTCCTGCCCGTCGATCAGCCAGGACCGCGCCTCGTACCGCAGGAAGGGCCGGCCGTCGTGCGAGAAGGTCACTTCCTGCGCATACGTGAAGTCCTCGGCGAGCGTCGGATAGGTGCCGCGCCCCCTCCCCCGCCAGGTCCCGAGCAGCCACAGCGCGGGCTTGAGCAGTTCATGGGTCCTGGGCGCCTGGTCGGGGCTCGTCGCTTCGGAGTACGGGTAGGACGGGACATGGTCGGGCACGTGATCGCTCCTCGGAGTGCGGTCGTCCCGGGAAGCGTAGGGCTTCGCGGACCCGCACCCGCTTCACTCCAACGTGAGGAGGGCGGTGAGGGGTACGGCCTCGGCGAGGATCTCCCGCGCCGTCTCCCACTCCCCGGGCCGCGCCTCGGCATATGCGCGCCAGCCCGAGACCACCACGACCGTGCCCGGGGCCAGGTCGCTCAGGGAGTCGGCCAGGGCGTCCCAGTTGTGGCCGAACCAGGAGGGGAAGTCGAGGGCCCGGGCGCAGGCGGTCAGGAACGCGGACTTGTCCGTGACTCCGGAGAGGTCGAGGACGTGGAGCGGGACGGAGGAGGCGCGCGCCGACTCGACGAGCGCCGCCAGGGGCTCGGGGCGGCCGGCCCACTGCCCGGGCGGACAGCCGGCGGGACCGCCGGACTCCTCGCTCCGGCCACCGGAATCCCCGCTCCCGCCGTCGGACTTCCCACCCCTGCCGGGCCCGACGGATTCCCCGCGCGGTCCGACGGGACCGCCGTCCGGTCCGTCGAATCCGCCACCGGTTGCGCTGGAGCCGCGTGTCATCGCAGGACCGCCTTGAACGTGTCGTAGTGATCGTCCGTGTAGAAGAACTCCCCGCCCCGGCCGGTCACGATACGGCGCGCGCCGCGATCGCGTTCGCGGGGTGTGCGGACCGTGTACTCGCGGTAGTAGCCGCGCTTGTGGCGCGGCAGGATCCGCTCGTAGTTGCCGAAGTTCGCGCCGTCCTTGGCGTACGGGAAGGGTCCACCCGCATCGATCAGACGCAGCGTCTGCCGTGCCTCGGCGGGCAGGGACGCTTCGGCGACGGTGCCGAAGCCCTTGGCCCAGGCCGGGGCGGAGCTCGCGGATACGGAGGTGTCCGCGCTCGTGCGCCCGCCCGAATCGGCCGACGAGCAGCCCACGAGGAGCAGCGCGCACAGCGCCCCCACGAGGACGCGTAGGAAGTACCGGTGGCGCATGCGGCCGATGCTGCCACGCCCGGCGCCGCCCCGCCGGTCGGCGCTCGCCCGGCAACGGGCGCGGCACGGCGTGCACGCCGGTACGGGGCCGTTCCGACGACGGGACGGTATCGGCTCGACGACGGGACGGGACCGTCCCGACGACAGAACGGATCCGCCCCGACAGCGGCACGGCACCGTACCGACGACAGAACGAGTCCGGCCCTACGACGGCACGGCACCGTACCGACGACAGAACAGGTCCGCCCCCACGACCACACCGCCTCATCTGAACGCCTGCGCCCTCCGCAACCGTGGTCCACGATGAAGACATGCTGCTCGCCGACGTGGCCAGGACCTCACGGGAGATCGCCGCCACCGCCGCACGCAAGGAGAAGACCGCGCTGCTCGCCGAGCTGTTCGGGCGGATGGCGCCCGAGGAGGCCCCGCTGGTCGTCTCGTATCTCGCAGGGCGGCTGCCGCAGCGGAAGATCAACGTGGGCTGGACGGCGTTCCGCGAGAAGCAGGAACCGGCCGACACACCGACCCTCACCGTGCAGGGCGTGCACGCAACCTTCGACCGCATCGCTGCCGTCGCGGGCAAGGGCGCCCAGGCCGAGCGCAAACGGCTGCTGCACGAGCTGCTCACCGCCGCCACCGAGGACGAACAGCGGTTCCTGTTCGGCCTGATCGGCGGCGAGCTGCGCCAGGGCGCCCTCGACGCCCTGGCCGTGGACGGTCTCGCCGCCGCCTACGGCGCAAAGCCCGCCGCCGTACGCCGGGCCGTGATGCTCGCGGGCCGCCTCGACACGGTCGCCCAGGCCCTGATCGCGGACGGTGTGGCCGCACTCGACGCCTTCCGGCTCGACGTGGGCCGTCCGGTCCTGCCGATGCTGGCCAAGACCGCCAAGGACGTGGACGAGGCGATCGACATGGTCGGCGCCTGCGCGGTCGAGGAGAAGCTGGACGGCATCCGGGTCCAGGTCCATCGCGACGGCGACAGTGTTCGGGTGTTCACCCGCACCCTCGACGAGATCACCGACCGATTGCCCGAAGTCGTCGCTGCGGCGCAGGAGTTGACGGCCACGCGGGCCGTCCTGGACGGCGAGGTCATCGCACTGGACCCCGAGGGACGCCCGATGCCCTTCCAGGACATCGCGGGCCGCGTGGGTTCCAAGCTCGACGTCCCGGGCGCCCAGGCCGAGTTGCCCCTCTTCCCCGTGTTCTTCGACCTCCTGAGCGTCGACGGCCGCGATCTGCTCGATCTGCCCGCCCGCGAGCGCCACGCCGAGCTGGTCCGCATCTCGCCCGAGCCACGGCGCGTCCGCCGGCACGAGGTGACCGACCCCGACGACGTACAACTGCGGGAAGAAGCCCGGGCGTTCGCGGACGCGACCCTGGTACGCGGGCATGAGGGCGTGGTCGTCAAGGGCCTCGACGCCCCGTACAGCGCCGGGCGGCGCGGGGCGTCCTGGGTGAAGGTGAAGCCGGTGCACACCCTGGACCTCGTGGTCCTTGCAGCGGAGTGGGGCCATGGACGGCGCACCGGGAAGCTGTCGAATCTGCATCTGGGGGCGCGACGTGCGGACGGTTCGTTCGCGATGCTGGGCAAGACCTTCAAGGGGCTGACCGACGCGGTCCTCGCCTGGCAGACCGAGCGGCTCCAGGAGCTGGCGGTCGAGGACGACGGCTGGGCGGTGAAGGTGCGGCCCGAGCTGGTGGTCGAGGTGGCCTTCGACGGCGTACAGCGTTCGACCCGCTACCCGGAAGGCGTGACCCTGCGGTTCGCCCGGGTGGTGCGGTACCGGGAGGACAAGACGGCCGCCGAGGCGGACACCGTCGACGCGGTGCTCGCGCTGCGGCGCTGACGGGGAGGCGGCACATGGACAGGTGGGACTCGAGCCCGGCCAGGCGTCTCGCGGACGCGCTCAACCACGAGTTCGAAGGGTCCGACGGATTCGACGGGGTCGACGGGGTCGACGAGGTCGACGAACAGGACGACTACGGCGGGCAGCGCCGGCACGGAGCCCACTCGGAGCCCTTCGACGATGGACTCGCCGACGTGCACCGCCCGGACCTCGAACAGGCCGGCGTCCACGCCGTGGCCCTGACCTGGGTGGACGTCGCGGGCATCACCAGGGTGAAGACCGTGCCGCTGTCCCGCTTCCACCGGGCCGCCGAGCGCGGGGTCGGCATGTCGCCGGTCTTCGACGTCTACCTCGTCGACGACTCGGTCACCACCAGCCGGCACATCGGCGGCCCCGACGGCGACCTGCGGCTGCGTCCCGACCCGGACCGGCTCACCGTCCTTGCGGGCCAGCCGGGTTGGGCCTGGGCACCGGTCGACCGCTACCACCAGGACGGCCGCCCGTACGAGGCGTGCCAGCGGCTGTTCGCGCGGCGGATGGTGCGCCGGGCCGCCGAGCAGGGCATCGAGCTGCGCATGGGGTACGAGACGGAGTGGGTGGTCTCACGCGACGGCGCCCCTGCGTGCACCGGACCGGCCTACGGCATGGCGCGCGTCGTGGAGCTGTCCGCGTACCTCGACGACCTCCACACCTCCCTGCGCACCCAGGGACTCGACGTCCTGCAACTGCATCCCGAGTACTCCCAGGGCCAGTTCGAGGTCTCGCTCGCGCCGACGGATCCGGTCGGCGCGGCGGACGAGGCCGTGCTCGTACGCGAGACGATCCGCGCCGTGTCCCTGCGGCACGGACTCACCGCGTCCTTCGGCCCGGCCATCGACGCGGACTCGGTCGGCAACGGCCGCCATCTGCATCTGAGCCTGTGGCGGGACGGGCGGAATCTGTGCGGCGACGGCGGCGGCCCGTTCGGGATGACGTCCCAGTGCGAGGCCTTCCTCTCGGGCGTCCTGTACGCGCTGCCCGGCCTGCTCGCCCTCGGCGCGCCCTCCCCCGCGAGCTATCTGCGCCTGCAGCCCTCCCGGTGGGCGGGCGCATACCGCTGCTGGGGGCTGGAGAACCGCGAGGCCGCGCTGCGGTTCATCGCCGGACAGCCGGGCGAGCTGGGTGAGCCGAGCACCACGCGCGAGCCGGGTGGGCCGAGCACCACAGGCGAGCCCAAGATCCCCGGGGCCGCCAACGCCGAGATCAAGTGCTTCGACCCGGCAGCCAACCCCTATCTCGTCGTGGGCGCGGTGATCGCCGCGGGCCTCGCCGGCCTTGACGCCCAACTCGCCCTGCCCGCCCCGGTGTCCGGCGACCCGGTACGCCAGGACAAGGACCGGCTGCCGACCTCCCTCACCGAGGCCGTCGCCGCCTTCTCGTCCTCCACCGTGCTGCGCGAGGCCCTGGGGGACGCGCTGTCCGATGCGGTGATCGCCGTACGGACCGCGGAGGTGAAACTCTTCGACGGGGTGCCGGCACAGGCGCTCGCCGAGGCGACGAGGAACCGCTACTGATGCCGCAGCTCGTCGACCACCACTGCCACGGAATCCTCCGTGAGGACCTCACCCGGGACGGCTTCGAGGCGTATCTGACCGAATCCCCCGACCCGGCCCCGCCCGGCACCAGCTTCTTCGACACCCAACTCGGCTTCGCCGTACGCCGGTTCTGCCCACCGCTGCTCGGACTCGACCCGCACTGCGAACCGGACGTCTACCTCCGGGAACGGGCGAAGCTCGGCGCCGAGGAAGTCGCGCGCCGGCTCCTGACGGCCGCGGGCATCGCGGAGTTCTACGTCGACACGGGCCTGCCCGGCGACCTCACCACTCCGCAGGAGCTGGCCGGGCTGAGCGGCGCGACGGCTCGCGAGATCGTGCGCCTCGAACACCTCGCGGAACGTACCGCCGCGGCCGCCAAGGACCCCGCGGAGTTCCTGGCCGTCCTGGACGGGCGGATCGCGGAAGCGGCACGCACGGCGGCCGGCTTCAAGTCCGTCGTCGCCTACCGGCACGGCCTCGACCTGCCGCCGGAGCCGCCCGGGCGCCGGGCCGTCGAGGACGCGCTCGCCCGCTGGCTGCCCACGGGCGGGGCCCGGATCACCGACCCCGTCCTGCTGCGGCATCTGCTCTGGTCGGCGGCCCGCACCGGCCGCCCGCTCCAGCTGCACACCGGCTTCGGCGACCCCGACCTGCGCCTGCACCGCGCGGATCCCCTGCTGCTCACGGAGTTCATCGAGGCGGTACGCCCGACCAGGTGCACGCTGGTGCTGCTTCACTGCTACCCGTACCACCGGCAGGCGGGCTATCTGGCACAGGTCTATCCGCACGTGTACGCGGACCTGGGGCTCACCCTCAGCCACACCGGAGCACGTGCGACGGCGGTCCTCGCGGAGATGCTGGAGCTCACACCGTTCGGGAAGCTGCTGTTCTCGACGGACGCCCACGGACTGCCCGAGCTGTATCTCGTCGGCGCCCGGCTGTTCCGCGATGCGGCCGCCGAGGTGCTCGGCAGCTGGGTGGAGCGCGGCGCCTGGGCGGACGCCGACGCCGACCGGGTCAGGGACCTGGTCGGCGCCGGGAACGCCCGCCGAATCTACGCGTAGCGCCACAGAATCTACGCATAGCGTCGCAGGATCCGCTCCTGGCAACGCAGCAACGCAGGATCTGCACGTGGCGCCCCAAAACCTGCTCGTGGCGCCCAGGACCTACTACTCGCCGTCCGGGTCCGCGCGGTCGAGCGCGGGCTTGGGCGCGGAGCCCGCGGACAGCAGGTAGTCGGCCGCGGCGGTGTCCGTGACCAGGCTGGTCACCAGGCCGGAGCGGAGCACCGCGTCGATGGCCGCGCCCTTGCGCTGACCGCCCGCGATCGCCACGACCTCGGGGATACGGCGCAGCCGGTCGGCCTCGACCGTGATGCAGCGCTCTCCCAGGTCACGCCCCACACGGCGGCCGTCGACGTCGAAGAGATGCGCGGACATCTCGGCGGCGACACCGAGCGACGCGTAGTGCGCGCGCTCCTCGTCGCTGAGCATGTCGTGCACCGTGGAGATGCCCGGCTCCCAGGAGCCGATGGACACACACGCGACGGTGACCTTGTCGAAGTACTCGAAGGCCCGCGCGATCCCCGTCTGGTTGCGCAGCGCCGCGGCGGTGGCCGCGTCCGGCAGCAGCATCGGCGCGTAGATCGGGTGGGCGTCGCCACCGGAGACCTGCGCGGCCCGTCTGACCGCCTCGACGGAGCCGCGCTCGGCGGTCCCGGCGTCGTACACACCCGTCAGCTGCACCACCGTGCACGGCGGCAGCCGGTCGAGCGCGGCGGCCATGTTGATGGTGGACCGGCCCCAGGCGAGACCGAGCACATCCCCCTCGTTCACCAGCTCACCGAGCAGGTCGGCGGCGACCTCGCCGAGGTTCTCCGGGTCGGGGGACTGCTCCTCCGACTCGGCGGGCGACTCGACGACGACCGCGTGCCGCAGGCCGTAGCGGGCCCGCAGCTTGTCGGAGCGCTCGGCGTCCAGCTCCGCCGGAACCCGGATCTCGATCCGTACGAGATCCCTTTCCAGAGCGGTCTCCAGAACCCGCGCGACCTTGAAGCGGCTGACGCCGAACTCCTCCGCGATCTGGATCTTGGATTTGCCCTCCAGGTAGAAGCGGCGGGCCATGGCCGCCGCCTGCACCAGCTCAGCGGGTCCCATCCGCAGGGCTGGCCTCCCCGCTGACATGCCCGTCACGGCGATCTCCTCACTGCTGTTCACACGTTCAACTGGGCGACTCGCCGTTCATCCTTGCAGATCCGGCGGTGCTTGATCAGTCCTGAAGGGCCCCGTTCGCCACCGAACCCGCCCGTTCATCTCCTGATGGTCCGGGCGATACCCGTCGATTCAGTGACCGCAGGCCCAGGCCGCCGAAGCGGTGGCGCCCTCGGCCTTGGCACGCAGAGCGGCCACCGCGGCGGCCGGGTCCTCCTTGCCGTACACGGCCGACCCTGCCACGAACACGTCCGCGCCGGCCTCGGCGCACCGCTCGATGGTGGACTCGGCGACCCCGCCGTCGACCTGCAGCCACAGCTCCAGACCGTGCTTCGCGATCAGCTCACGAGTGCGGCGGATCTTCGGCAGCATGATGTCGAGGAAGGCCTGACCACCGAAGCCCGGCTCCACGGTCATGATCAGCAGCATGTCCAGCTCGGGCAGCAGATCCTCGTACGGCTCGATGGGCGTGGCCGGCTTGAGCGCCATCGAGGCGCGGGCGCCTTTGGCGCGGATCTCGCGTGCGAGCCGTACGGGAGCCGCGGCGGCCTCGACGTGGAACGTGACGGAGGAGGCCCCCGCTTCTACGTACTGGGGTGCCCAGCGATCGGGGTCCTCGATCATCAGGTGGCAGTCCAGCGGGGTGTCCGTCGCCCGGCTCAGGGACTCTACGATCGGAACGCCGAGCGTGAGGTTCGGGACGAAGTGGTTGTCCATGACGTCGACATGGAGCCAGTCGGCCCCTTCGACGGCCTTCGCCTCGTCGGCAAGGCGTGCGAAGTCGGCGGACAGGATGCTGGGACTGATCTGAGCGGCCATGCCCCAAGACTGCCATGCCCAAGGAGCGTTGCCCTCCGCGGTACGGGGCCTTGGACCCGTAGCCGCGAATTCCTCCCGGGATCACGGACGGACGTGCCATTCTGGCGCCCGGCGACCGTGGTCGTTATGTGGGGTGGGCACCTATTTGGGGGGTGCGTCGTGCCGGACGCAGAGACAGCGGGCACCACCGGGGAAGTACCGAAGGGAATCCGGGAAGTACCGAAGGGCACAGGCGAACGACGGGGTGTCGCCTGGCTCGTGTGCGGCAGACGCTCGAAGTGGGTCGTCCTCGTGCTCTGGCTGGTGGCCATCGTCCTGATGTCCCCGCTGGCCCAGAAGCTCACCGAGGCCCAGGACAACGACAACTCGTCCTGGCTGCCGGGCGACGCCGAATCCACCCAAGTCCTCCAGCTCTCCGAGGACTTCCGGCCCGAACAGCTGCCGACGGTGATCCTCTACGTACGCGAGGGAGGGCTCACCGAAGCCGACGAGGCGAAGATCGCCGACAATGTGGCGGCGTTCAAGGAGCTGACCGCGCACGGGATCCGCGGCGCGGAGACCCAGGGCCCGGTCGACTCCGACGACAAGGCGGCCGCGCAGGTCTTCGTCCCCATCACGATGGACGAGAAGGGCTGGGAGCGGATCGCACCGGCGGTCGACGAGCTCCGCGAGGTCGCGGGCGAGGGCTCGGGCGGCCTCGAGGTCTATGTGACGGGCCCGGGCGGCACCACTGCCGACTTCTCCGAGGCCTTCGAAGGCATCGACTCCACACTCCTGTTCGCCGCGATGGGCGTGGTGATCGTGATGCTCCTGATCACGTACCGCAGCCCGTCCCTGCTGCTCGTCCCGCTCGTGTCCGTGGTGGGAGCGCTGTTCACGGCCCAGGCCATCGTCTATCTCCTCGCCGAGAACGCGGGCCTGACGGTCAACGGCCAGAGCGCGGGCATCCTCACGGTCCTCGTGTTCGGCGCGGGCACGGACTACGCCCTGCTGCTCGTCGCCCGCTACCGCGAGGAGCTCCACCGGCACGACGACCGCCATGAGGCCATGGCCCTTGCCCTGCACCGCGCGGGGCCCGCCGTGCTGGCCTCCGGCGCGACCGTGATGCTCGGCATGCTGGTGCTGCTGTTCGCCGACATGAACTCGACCAGCGGCCTCGGCCCGGTCGCCGCGATCGGCGTCGCCGTCGCGCTGCTGGCCATGCTGACGCTGTTCCCCGCGCTGCTGGTGATCTTCGGCCGGTGGATCTTCTGGCCGGTGATCCCGCACTACGACACCGCCGAACCGACCGAGACCGGCCTGTGGGCCCGCATCGGCCGCCGTATCGCCGTACGCCCCCGGGCGATCTGGGCCGCGACGGCCGTCCTGCTCGCCGCGTTCTCGCTCGGACTGATGCAGCTGCGCGCCGAGGGCCTCAGCAACGCGGACGCGTTCACGGACACCCCGAGCTCGATCGTCGGCCAGCGCGTCCTGGAGGAGCACTTCGCGGCCGGATCCGGCGACCCGCTGTACATCGTGGCGTTCGCCGAGCAGGGCGAGGCGGTGGGCCGTGCGATCGCCGAAACCGACGGCGTCGTCGCTCAGTCCGTCCGGCCCGCGCCGGGCGCCAAGGCCGAACACGAGGGCCGCATCCTGCTCGAAGCCACCATGGACTCGCCGTCCGACAGCCCCGAGGCCAAGGACACGGTGGAACGCGTCCGCGAGGCGGTGCACGCCGTACCGGACGCGGACGCGAAGGTCGGCGGCAACACGGCGGCGCTGTTGGACATGGACGAGGCGACCACGCACGACAACATCCTGATCATCCCGCTGGTCCTGCTCGTCGTCTTCCTGGTCCTGATCGTCCTGCTGCGGGCCCTGATCGCCCCGCTGATCCTGATCGCGACGGTCGTCCTGTCCTTCGCGGCGGCGCTCGGCATCAGCGCGCTCGCCTTCCGCTACCTCTTCGACTACGCGGGCGAGACCACGGACTTCCCGCTCTTCGTCTTCGTCTTCCTGGTGGCGCTCGGCATCGACTACAACATCTTCCTGACCACCCGCATCCGCGAGGAGGCGCTGCGCAAGGGCACCCGTGCGGGCGTTCTGACGGGCCTGTCCGCGACCGGCGCGGTCATCACCTCGGCGGGCCTGGTCCTGGCCGGCACGTTCGCGGCCCTGGCGACGCTCCCGATGGTGGCCTTCGCCGAGATCGGCTTCGCGGTCGCCCTCGGCGTCCTCCTGGACACCTTCGTCGTACGGTCGGTCCTGGTGACGTCCCTGTTCCTGGACGTGGGCCCGAAGGTGTGGTGGCCGCACCGGCTGGCCCGCGAGGAACCTCCCGTCCCCGCGCCTCAGGAGGAACCGGCCCTGCGGGACTGAGAGGCCATGCAACACCACACCTCATCGCACCTCATCGCACGGGGAGTTCAGGCCGCCACGGTGAAGTCGGCCGCGGCTCGCACCAGTCGGTCGAGTGCGCGCGCCGACTCCGGCGCCAGGCGGTAGATGCCGTGCACGCCGATGTGGTGCAGCAGCTCGCCGTCCACGACGTTGCGCAACGTCCGCTCGCCGCGTCTGGAGGTGTACGTCAGCCGCTCCAGGAGGTCGCCGGGTATCGCCGTGCCGAAACTCAACGGCGCTCCCGGCGGCCCGAACACCACTTCGCCGACGCAGCCCGCCTTCAGCGGCCGCCAGCGCATCACCTTGGCGTAGTCGTCGTCATCCAGGAGCGAGCCGGTGTCCTCGTACGGCATGAGCCGCGCGACGTCGAGAGCGCCGAGCACGTACAGCTTCCGCCGGAAGAGCCGTATCGGATGGATCCGGTCTCCGGGCTGAACGCCCGCGGTGCGAAAGCTGGGCAGCGACTGATGCGGCCCGCCGAAGAGCACGGAGAGCCGCTCCCCCTCGTACCCGTCGCGTTGAAGCTCACGGCACAGGTCGTTGGTCCACAAGGTCGTGTACGAGTTCGCCATGCAGGCAACGTAGGTGCCGCCACTGACAACGCGGGGGCGCGTGAGCCGCGCGCTCACGCCCCAGCCAGCTCAGGACCTCAGGCCGTACGCCGGATCAGCGCCAGATACATCGCGTCCGTGCCGTGCAGGTGCGGCCACAGCTGGATGTCCGGGCCCTCTCCCAGGGCCGGCACGTCCGGCAACAGCGGGCGGGCGTCGATGAGTTCGGTGCCCGGGACGCGCTTCATCACGTCGTCGACGACCGCGCGGGTCTCCGCGATGTGCGGGGAGCACGTCGCGTAACCGACGACGCCGCCGACGCGGACCGCCGCCAACGCCTCGGTCAGCAGCCCGCGTTGGAGCGGGGCGAACCCGTCGAGGTCCTCGGGACGGCGGCGCCAGCGCGCCTCGGGACGGCGGCGCAGGGCGCCCAGGCCCGTGCACGGGACGTCCATCAGGACGCGGTCGAAGGTGCCCGGGCGCCACGGCGGGCGGGTGCCGTCGGCGGCGATGACCTGGTACGGGCCGGGGTTGCCGCGCAGCGCCTGGGCAACGAGGCCTGCGCGGTGCGGCTGCTTCTCGGACGCGAGCAGGAACGCGCCACGCTCGGACGCGAGTCCGGCCAGCATCGCGGCCTTGCCGCCGGGCCCCGCGCACCCGTCGAGCCAGCGCTTGTCGGAGCCTTCCACGGGCGCGTTGGCCAGCGCGAGGGCCACCAACTGGCTGCCCTCGTCCTGCACTCCGGCCCGCCCTTCGCGTACGGGATCAAGCGCCCCCGGCTCGCCGCCCTCGGTGAGACGTACGGCGTACGGAGACCAGCGGCCGGGCAGCGCCGAGTCGGCGGGCAGCGCGTCGAGCAGCTCCGTCCCCGTGATGCGGCCGGGGCGCGCCACGAGGGTCACCTCGGGCCGCTCGTTGTCGGCTTCGAGCAGGTCCTCGATGCCCGCGCGGCCGCCGCCGAGCGCGTCCCACAGCGCGCCGACCACCCAGCGCGGATGCGAGTGGACGATCGCCAGATGGTCCTCGGGATCCTCGTCGTAGGGCGGGGCGACCTTGGCGACCCAGCCGTCGAGATCGTCGGCGGCGACCTTGCGCAGGACGGCGTTGACGAACTTCGCGCGCCCGTCGCCGAGCACCACACGCGCCAGCTCCACCGTCGCCGACACCGCGGCGTGCGTCGGGATCCGGGTCCCGAGCAGCTGGTGCGCGCCGAGGCTCAGCACATCGAGCACCGGCGGGTCGACCTCGCGCAGCGGCCGGTCCACGCAGGACGCGATGATCGCGTCGTACGTGCCCTGCCGGCGCAGCGTCCCGTACACCAGCTCGGTCGCGAGCGCGGCGTCCCGTGCGTCGAAGTCCGCGCTCTTCTCGCGCGCCTTGCGAAGGAGCGGCGGCAGGACGAGGTTCGCGTACGCATCCCGCTCGTCCACCGCCCGCAGCGCCTCGAACGCGAGGATCCGCACCGGGTCCTTCTGGGGCCTGCGGTGCTTGCGCGGGGGCTGACGGCGGGGCTGGTCGTTCACGAAAAGGTGCTCCGGATTCTGGATGCTGTGTTTTCCCGGGGGCTACCGCCGGACCCTCGCCTGAAGAGCAGGTGGGCCGGTGCGGACCTGCGAGGCAGCGGGTGGACAGGCCCTACCAGCGTACGGGCCGTGCCACGACACGGCCCGACGCCCGAGGGCCTCGCTACGGATACGGGACGGCTACGCGCCCACGCGCTCCCCCGCCGTGATCCGCACGCCGCGCGCCCAGTCCGCCGCCTTCATCGGCTTCTTGCCCTGCGGCTGGACCCACAGGAGCTCGACGGCGTGCGAGCCGGTGCCGACGTACACGTTGTTCTTGCCGGCTTCGAGGGCGCCGGGCGCGAGCTCGGTGCGGTCGGGCACGAGGGCGGCGGCGATCAGCTTGAGCCGCTCGCCGCGGAAGACGGTCCAGGCACCGGGGGCGGGCGTACAGCCGCGGACCACGCGGTCGACCCGCATCGCGGGGGCGGCCCAGTCGATCTGCGCGTCCTCGACGGTGATCTTCGGCGCGAGCGAGATGCCGTCGGCGGGCTGGGGCACGGCCTTGAGGGTGCCGTCCTCGATGCCGTCCATGGTCGCCTCGAGCAGCCCGGAGCCGGCGAACGCGAGCCGGGTGAGCAGGTCCCCGCTGGTGTCGGTGTGCCGTACCTCTTCGGTGATCGTGCCGAACACCGGACCCGAGTCCAGGCCTTCCTCGATCAGGAAGGTCGAGGCACCGGTGATCTGGTCCCCCGCCATGATCGCGTGCTGCACGGGCGCGGCACCGCGCCAGGCGGGCAGCAGCGAGAAGTGCAGGTTGACCCACCCGCGGGTGGGCACGTCCAGAGCGACCTTGGGCAGCAGCGCCCCGTAGGCCACGACCGGGCAGCAGTCGGGGCCGATCTCGCGCAGCCGGGCCAGGAACTCCTCGTCACGCGGGCGGTTCGGCTTGAGCACCTCGATGCCCGCCTCTTCGGCGCGCTCCGCGACGGGACTCGCGACGAGCCGGCGGCCGCGCCCCGCGGGGGCGTCCGGCCTGGTGACGACGGCGGCCACCTCGTGGCGTCCGGAGGCGATCAGGGCGTCAAGGGCGGGGACGGCGACCTCGGGGGTGCCTGCGAAGACCAGCTTCATCGGTGGCTGAGGGCCTCTCGAGCGGGGACGTGAAGAGCAGCGCACCAGTCTATGAGGCGGCGGGGGTCCGGCGTACGCCCCGGGTGCGGTGCCCGCCTCCCGGTGGCGCGGCGCGGCCGGGCAGCCCGGGGCGTGCGCACAGCCGCGCGCCCCTCGCATATGCGCATACGCCCCTCCACCGTGACCACATCCCAGGCTGACGCGTTGGTCAAGAAAGAGTTGACCAGAGGGGGGCCGCGAGCGCGGCCCGACCCTTTTCATCGCCGGTTCGAGAGGCTTGTTCATGGCCGACCACGCAACCCACGACGCCCAGGCACGGGCCAGCCTGCACCTCCTGGTGCGGGACATCGAGCGGGTCCGCCGGCAGGTGGACGCACTGCGCACCCTCACCGCCCAGTTGGGGAACGTCTACCGCCCGCGCCGCTCCGGTCCTTCCACGGGCTTCGTCGTGTACGGGCGTGCCCCCGCCCCCACCGTCCGCCTCGCCCAGGAGCTGCGCGACAGCGTCGAGACCCTGGTCACGGCGGCGGTGGACTTCGACCGCTCGCTCGGATTCTCCTGGGACGCGGTGGGCTCCGCGCTCGGGGTCACCAAGCAGGCGGTACACCGCCGTTACGGAGCCCGGCGGGCCACGGCACAGGCCGCCGCCGAGGCCGAGCGCGCCACGGACACCGGGGCGCGTCCGGTGGGCATCGGTGCGGGCCTGCCGTCCGTACCCGCCGCCCGCTCCATGCCGACCCAGCCGACGGCGGGCAGCCCTGTCCTGCGGGAGACCCCCGCCGGTCCGGTGCTGCGCGAAGAACCCCGCCCGGGCGCCTTCCCTGGCCCGCGCAACGGCTGACGGCACGGCAGCGGTACGCCGACACTGCTGCCTTGTACGCAAGCCGACTTGAGATGCCCCCGCTCCTGGCGCCTGTCGCCCGGAGCGGGGGCATTTCTGCTGCCTGGTGGAGGGCGCGGGCGTCAGCCGGCCGCATAGGTGTCAGCCCACTGCTCAGCCCGTCACCAGGCCGCGTGCGCCGTCATCCGCCTGCATTCCGCTCTCATCCCGCCGCGCGGGCCCTCATCTCTCATCCCGCCGCGCGGGCCCTCATCTCTCATCCCGCCGCGCGGGCCCTCATCCGGCCGCGTACGCCAACGGTGGCGCGATCGCCTGGACGTCTGCCCCCTCCCTCACCCACAGCCCGATGAACAGCGCTGCGGCCGCCTCCAGGAGCCCCGCCCGCTCAAGCCCGCCACCGGCCACGGGCGCACAGCCCACGTCCCGCACCAACGCGCGTACGGACGTGAGCGCCTCCTCATCGTCACCGCACACCGGTACGGCCAGCGGACGACCGTCGAAGACCGGCGGCCGCATCCGCCACACGTCCTCGTGGCACAGGTTGAAGGCCTTGACCACGCGGGCGCCGGGCGCCGCCTCGGCCAGCAACTGTGCTGCTGACGGCCCGCGTTCGGTCAGCAGCCGGAAACCCGGGCCGACGGGGTTGGAGCAGTCGACAAGGACCTTGTCCGCCAGCTCCGCCCGCACGGCCCGTACGACCTCCGCCCCTGCGCCGAAGGGCAGCGCGGCAAGCACCACGTCACCGAACCGGGCGGCCCCGCGCAGACCTGCCGCCTGCGCGCCGCCACCGATGCGCTCGGCAAGCCGCCGCGCCTTGACCGGGTCGCGTCCCCCGACGGTGACTTCATGCCCGGCGCGCGCCCACTGAGTGGCGAGCGCGTCAGCCATGTTCCCCGTCCCCAGCACGCCGATTCTCATCACACATTCCCTCTCGCCGCCGGATTCGGCCTTCCGTATTCGACCTTCCGCACCGACGCTAGAGAGAGGCTCAGGCACCATTTGGTACGTGACCACCGACGCCTTCCTCGCCGACTGCCGCGCCCGGCTCGCCTTCGACCTGTTCGCCAACACCTGGAACGCCGTGGTCCTCTGGGCCCTGCGCGACGGCCCGAAGCGTCCGGTCGCGCTGCGGGAACAGATCGGGGGGATCAGCTCGAAGGTCCTCACCGAGACCTTGCGTCGGCTGCAGTTCAACGGCCTTGTCGACCGGCGGGAACACCCCGGAGCACCGCCGCACGTCGCGTATGAACTCACCGCCCTGGGACGGACCTTGCTGGCCCCGATCGACGCCGTCGGCGCCTGGGCCTTCGCCCACGGTGATGAAGTCATGGCCGCCCAGGAAGCAGCGGGCAGCCGGCCTCCCGGCGCACGCTAGGGCCTGTCCTGGCATCAGCGGCCCACGGGCCCCGCTCACCAATCCCCGACCGCCCAGCCCTCACCCGATGTCCGGCGGATCGATCCGGATCCGCACCCCGGACTCGCCGGCCGAAACCCCGGCCCCGCGAGCCATCCGTCCGGCCTGAGCGGCCTTCAGGGCGGCGGCCAGGGCCGCACCGCTCCCGGGGCGGACCCGGACCAGGGCACGCTCCCACTGCTCCCCCACCGGGGCCGCCCCCGTGCGCTTGGGCCGCGACGGATCCGTCATCGGGAGCGGCACAGGGCCCAACACCTCGGCGTCGGCGGGCAGTTCGGCCCCCGCGAGGAACTCCGCCACCGCCTCGGGCCGCCCCGATACCGCGGCCATCCGCGACACCGGCGGGAAGCCGAGCTCGGCCCGCTCGGACAGCTCGCGCACCGCATGTCCGACCGGGTCCCACCGCACCAGCGCCTGCACCGGCCGCTGCGTCGGCTCGCCGACCACCACGACCGTGCCGCCGTCGCCCTGCCCCCGTACGAGCGAAGAGGCCCCGATCCACCGGCGCAACGCGTCCTCGGCGGCCCGCAGATCGGGCCGCCCGAGCATGGTCCACCCGTCGAGCAGCAGGGCCGCCGCGTAACCCCCCTCGGCGACCGGCTCGGCGCCGGGCGTCGAGACGACGAGGGACGGCTGGTCCGGGACCGACTCCAGGATGTGCTCACGCCCCGACGTCCGCACCGGCACGGACGGAAACGCCCGCCCCAACTCCTCAGCCGTACGCCGCGCCCCCACGATCTGCGCCCGCAGCTTGAACGACCCGCACTCGGGGCAGTGCCACTGGCCCTCGGTCCGCCCGCACCACGCACAGTGCAGCGGCCCCGCGTCCTGCGCCTCGAGCGGCCCGGCGCACTCCTTGCAGCGGGCCGGCTCCCGGCACCGTTCACACGCAAGGCGGGGCACGTAGCCCCGCCGGGGCACCTGTACGAGCACGGGGCCGCGCGTGAGCCCCTCCTTGGCGACCTGCCACGCGAGCGACGGCAGCCGTGCCGCACGGGCCGCCCCATCCCGCGCGACGTCCGTGTCCCCGACGGTACGCACCAGGGGCGCGGCAATCCGCACCTGCTCGCGGTCGGCCACGAGCGGCTTGGCCCAGCCGCTCTCGACCAGCTGCGCCGCCTCCACGGTGCAGCTCCAACTACCCAGCAGAAAGGCGCACTTGTCATGGGCGGCCCGCAGCAGCAGCACATCGCGGGCATGCGGCTGCGGCGCGTGCAGCTCGCTGTGGTTGCCGTCCCCGTCGTCCCAGATCGCCACCAGGCCCAGGTTCTGCACCGGCGCGAACATCGCGGCCCGCGTGCCCACCACGGCCCGCACCGATCCGCGGCGCACGGCCAGCCACTCCGCGTACCGCTTCTGCGGCCCCGCGTCCGCCGTGAGCAGCGCATGCCGCCCCTCGCCGAGCACCGCGGTCAGCGCGGCGTCCACCCGGCTCGCGGTCTTGCCGTCGGGTACGACGACCAGCGCGCCACGCCCCGAGGCGAGCGTGGCGGCGACGGCCCGCGCGAGCTCCTCGCTCCAGTGCGGGCCGGGCAACGCGTTCCACACGGCCCGTGGCGCCCCGCCGGACGCCAGCGACTCCAGGAACGCGGGCCCCTGGCCGTACCGCCCCCATGTCCCGGCCTCGGGCTTCGCGGGCGCGGGCGGCGCAGGCGGCGACACCTTGCTCTCCGCGCGGGCATTGCGCGGCGGAATGGCCAGCGTGAGTACGTCGGCGAGGCTGCCCGCATACCGGTCGGCGACGGCCCGTGCGAGGCCGAGCAGCTCGGGGCTCAACACGGGTTCGGGCGACACGACTTGAGCGAGGGCGGCCAGCGGCCCGGTGTAGTCGGACTCGGCGATGCGCTCGATCAGATACCCGCTGATGAGTCCGCCGCCTTCACGTCGGCCCCCCTGCACACGGCTCCGCCCGGCCCCGAACCGCACCCGCACCCGCACACCCGGCTGGGCGTCGGCGTCGAGGTCGGCGGGCACGGCGTAGTCGAAGTAGCGGTCGAGATGCAGCACGCCCTTGTCGACGAGGACCCGGGCCACCGGCAGCTCGGGCGCGAGCTCCGCGCCACGCCAGGTACGGGGCTTGGCGCGCGGCACCTTGGCCTGGCGGACGGTCTCCCGGATGAGCGCGAGCTGCTCCGGCGCCGCGTCCTGCGCGTCGCTGCCGGGCTGCTCGTTCTCGCTGCTCACAGCCCCAACTTAACCAGAAGGCACTGACACCGGGCGCGCCCGAGATCCAGTCGGCGGCGGACGGTGAGCCTCTGCGTCTGCCAGTTCCGCCACACCGCGACCGAAGGCCACGGCGACGGGATTCGAACCCGTAAGGGGTTTGCACCCCGGAGGGAAGTATCCGCAGCCTGCGCACCGGGCACGCCCGGAATCAGTGCCTTGAGGTCTCCCGAGATCGAAGCGGCAGCGGACCTGCACGGCCCGAGGGCCGAGATTTCAACGCCCACCTGCCGAAGCAGGTGAACTCCATCGAAGTAACCGCGGCCTGCGCACCGGGAGATCCCCACCGTACGCACCAACTCCCGCCCCGCGCACCCCTTTTCCCGCGCGACGACGACGGCCCCGGACCACAAGGTCCGGGGCCGTCACGTACAGCGGGAGGAAACTACAGACCGGCAGCCGTACGCAGCGCGTCCACGCGGTCCGTGCGCTCCCAGGTGAAGTCCGGCAGCGCGCGGCCGAAGTGGCCGTAGGCGGCGGTCTGGGAGTAGATCGGGCGCAGCAGGTCCAGATCGCGGATGATCGCGGCCGGACGCAGGTCGAAGACCGCGGAGATGGCTTCCTCGATCTTCTCCACCGGGACGGTGTTCGTACCGAAGGTCTCGACGAACAGACCCACCGGCTCCGCCTTGCCGATCGCGTACGCGACCTGCACCTCGCAGCGCGAGGCGAGCTGCGCGGCGACCACGTTCTTGGCGACCCAGCGCATCGCGTACGCGGCCGAACGGTCCACCTTCGACGGGTCCTTGCCCGAGAAGGCGCCGCCGCCGTGGCGGGCCATGCCGCCGTAGGTGTCGATGATGATCTTGCGGCCGGTCAGGCCGGCGTCACCCATCGGGCCGCCGATCTCGAAGCGGCCGGTCGGGTTGACAAGGAGGCGGTAGCCCTCGGTCTCCAGCTTGATGCCGTCCTCGAGCAGCGCCTTGAGCTCGGGCTCGACGACGAACTCGCGGATGTCGGGCGCGAGCAGCGACTCCAGGTCGATGTCGGAGGCGTGCTGCGAGGAGACGACCACGGTGTCGAGGCGGACGGCCTTGTCACCGTCGTACTCGATGGTGACCTGGGTCTTGCCGTCGGGGCGCAGGTACGGGATGGTCCCGTTCTTGCGCACGTCGGACAGGCGCTTGGAAAGCTTGTGCGCGAGGTGGATCGGCAGCGGCATCAGCTCGGGCGTCTCGTCGGTCGCGTAACCGAACATCAGGCCCTGGTCGCCGGCGCCCTGCTTGTCCAGCTCGTCGTCATCGCCCTCGACCCGCTTCTCGTACGCGGTGTCGACGCCCTGCGCGATGTCCGGGGACTGCGCGCCGATGGACACCGAGACACCGCAGGAGGCGCCGTCGAAGCCCTTCTTCGAGGAGTCGTAACCGATCTCCAGGATCTTGTCGCGCACCAGCTGCGCGATCGGCGCGTACGCCTTGGTGGTGACCTCGCCCGCGACGTGCACCAGACCGGTGGTGATCAGGGTCTCGACGGCGACGCGGGACGTCGGGTCCTCGCGGAGCAGGGCGTCGAGAATGGTGTCGCTGATCTGGTCGGCGATCTTGTCGGGGTGGCCCTCGGTGACGGACTCCGAGGTGAAGAGACGACGGGACACAACGCTCCCTGGGGTTGCAGCGGCTGCTGGCTGATCATTGGCGAGGCTACCGGGAGCTGCGCCCGGCAATGCTTCGTCGACCAGTTTATCGGTCGCTTCCGGCCACTGGGCGCCGCGTCTCGCTTGATGGATGCCTTGTGACCTGCGGCACTGCATTCTGCGATACGACGATCGGTCTCCGCCAGGGCGTTGACGTCCGAATTTCGGGGGTTTGAGGCGCCCGGTCGGGCGAAATTCGTTTCCCGGGCGCCTCAGGGGTCAGACCAGCCGCTCCTGCACCAGATCCCACACCACGTCTGCCAGGCCTTCCTTCGGTCCGTACGGCACCGGCGTCTCGGATCCGTCGGCGCCGAGCACGACCGCTTCGTTCTCCTCGGAGCCGAAGGTCTTGCGCTCGCCGACCTCGTTGACGACCAGCAGATCGCAGCCCTTGCGCTCCAGCTTGGTGCGCCCGTTGGCCAGCACGTCGTCCGTCTCGGCGGCGAAGCCGACGACGACCTGGCCGGGGCGGGCGCGGTCGGCGGAGATCTCGGCGAGGATGTCCGGGTTGCGGACCAGGGTGATCGTCGGGTCCGCCTTGTCGTCCCTCTTCTTGATCTTCCCGGTGGCGTACTCGGCGGGGCGGAAGTCGGCGACCGCCGCGGCCATGACCACGGCGTCCGCGTCGGCCGCCGCCTTCAGGACGGCCTCGCGCAGCTGCACCGCCGTGCCGACATGCACGACGTCGACACCGGCCGGGTCGGGCAGCGCGGCGTTCGCCGAGACGAGCGTGACGCGGGCGCCGCGCGCCGCCGCCGTGCGGGCGAGGGCGTAGCCCTGCTTGCCGGAGGAGCGGTTGCCGAGGAAGCGGACGGGGTCGATGGGCTCGCGGGTGCCACCGGCGCTCACCACGACGTGGCGGCCCGCGAGGTCCGCGTCGGCCGTTCCGCGGGCGAGGACGCGGCGGCACACCTCGAAGATCTCTCCGGGATCGGGCAGCCGCCCCTTGCCGGTGTCGACGCCGGTCAGACGCCCCACGGCCGGCTCGATGACGATCGCACCACGGCGGCGCAGCGTGGCCACGTTCTCCTGCGTGGCCGGGTGCTCCCACATCTCCGTGTGCATCGCGGGTGCGAACACCACGGGACAGCGCGCGGTGAGGAGCGTGTTGGTGAGCAGATCGTCCGCGAGCCCGTGCGCGGCCTTGGCGAGCATGTCGGCCGTGGCCGGCGCCACGATCACCAGGTCGGCGTGCTGGCCGATCCGTACGTGCGGCACCTCGTGGACATCGGACCAGACCTCGGTCGACACGGGGTGCCCGGAGAGCGCCGACCAGGTGGCCGCGCCGACGAAGTGCAGCGCGGACTCGGTCGGTACGACACGGACGTCATGGCCCGACTCGGTCAGCCGGCGAAGCAGCTCGCACGCCTTGTAGGCGGCGATCCCGCCGCTGACCCCCAGGACGACCTTCGGCTTGTCCACTGCCACTCCCCATTTCCGAACCGGCTTGCGTACCCATGACACACCACAGGCCCGGCAGTCGCTCTGCCGGGCCTGTACTGGAAAAACCGCCGAATGCCGGCGTGACTACGTGGGCGGGGCCTCGATGGCCTCGGAGGTCAGCAGACCCGCGTTGATCTCACGCAGTGCGATCGAGAGCGGCTTCTCGTGGACGTGGGTGTCCACCAGCGGACCGACGTACTCGAGGAGACCCTCACCGAGCTGCGAGTAGTACGCATTGATCTGACGGGCACGCTTGGCCGCGTAGATCACGAGGCTGTACTTCGAGTCCGTGGCCTCGAGCAGCTCGTCGATCGGCGGGTTGATGATGCCCTCGGGCGCGGTGATGGAAGAGGACACGCTCTACCTTCCGAAGAATGGAAAATGATCAGACAACGCCTGATCAGACAACGTTCATCAAGGCTAGCAGCTCGCGGGCCACGTCCTCGACGGAGGTATTGACAAGAGTCGTATCGAACTCCGACTCGGCGGCGAGCTCGATACGTGCGGCCGCCAGCCGGCGCTCGATGACCTCCGGCGCCTCGGTCCCGCGGCCGGTGAGCCGGCGCACCAGCTCGTCCCAGCTGGGCGGGGCGAGGAACACCAGCTGAGCCTCGGGCATCGACTCGCGCACGAGGCGGGCGCCCTGCAGATCGATCTCGAGCAGCACCGGCTCACCGGCCTCGAGACGCTCATGGACGGCTGCGCGCGGTGTGCCGTAGCGGTTGCCCGCGAACTCGGCCCACTCGAGCAGCTCGCCGTTGGCGATCAGCTTGTCCATCTCTTCATCGGTGACGAAGAAGTACTGGACGCCGTGCCTCTCCCCGGGACGCGGCTTCCGAGTCGTCGCCGAGACGGAGAGCCAGACCTCGGGGTGTTCTTTGCGCATATGAGCGACGACCGTGCTCTTGCCGACCCCGGAGGGGCCGGAGAGCACGGTCAGCCGCGGACGTTCACTCATGCAGCGATTATCCAGGTTCTCAGGAGTGCCTGAGACCGTCAGGCGGCACCGCCGCCGAACTCTCGCTCCAAAGACGCGATCTGGTTGGAGCCGAGGCCCCGCACACGCCGGCTCTCGGAAATACCGAGACGCTCCATGATCTGCTTGGCGCGGACCTTGCCCACGCCCGGCAGCGACTCGAGGAGGGCGGAGACCTTCATCTTTCCGATGACGTCGTTCTCCTGGCCCTGCTTGATGACCTCGTGAAGGGAGGCGCCGGAGTGCTTGAGTCGATTCTTGACCTCGGCCCGCTCCCGGCGAGCCGCGGCGGCCTTTTCGAGCGCGGCTGCGCGCTGTTCAGGGGTAAGGGGCGGAAGAGCCACGCCTACGTCACCTCGGTTGTCGAACTGTCGGATACGGACCGGTGAGGAACCTAATAGCCCCGCACCTGGGGAGCAACGAGCGACGCAGTCACCCGTGTACTCCCGACGGAGACTAGCGGCCAGGACCGCTCCAGTCAGCGAGAACAGCGGAAAAGTCCAGGTCAGCCTCTGCTGAACTATACATATCGGGCAATTCGCCCCGGATTTGGGGGTCCGATACGTCAATTACTTGGGTGCGCGCTCCCGATTGCCTGCTGCAACGATGTGAAATCCCGCTCCGCCAGAGCCGATTCGAGCTCTCCCAGGACGCGTACGTGCGGGCATCAGCCCCTCCGGCGTTTGAGGAGATCCGAACGAAGTTCGGATGCCGGGGTCCGGGGCGGAGCCC
>NZ_JAAKZW010000111.1 GCF_011044995.1 Streptomyces mesophilus
CTGTCGGCCGGTCGGTTCGGCGGGTACCGAAATATCCCCGCCCTAGCGTTCCCCGCATGACCACCGCAGCGGAACGCACCGCCTCCCACCAGCCGATCTCCCCCTCGTCCGGCTCCCATGTGCCGATACCCCCGTCGTCCGGCTCCCACGTGCCGATCTCCCCGTCCATCCTGTATTTCGGTACTCCCGTCGCCCTCCTGACCACCGAGAACCCGGACGGCACCGACAACCTCGCCCCGATCTCGTCGGCCTGGGCGCTGGGCCACACCCTCGTCCTGGGTATCGGGGCCGAGAGTCGTACCGCGGCCAACCTCGCCGACCGTCCGGAACTCGCCGTCAGCCTTCCCTCGCCGCAGCAGTGGGCCGCGGTGGAACGGCTCGCTCCGCTCACGGGCGCGCACCCGGTCCCCGCTTCCAAGCGCGCCGTCTACCGCCACGAGCCCGACAAGTTCGGTGCGGCCGGTCTGAGCCGGCTGCCGTCGCAGGCGGTGCGTCCCGCCCGGGTGGCGGAGTGCCCGCTGCATCTGGAGGCGAGGGTGCGCAGCCTGCGGCCCGGCGGTCCTGACGACCACTTCCGGATCGTCGAGTGCGAGGTCGTACGCGTCCACGCCGCACCCTCGATCGTGCTGCCTGGCACGGAGCACATCGACCCCTCCCGCTGGAGCCCGCTGCTCTACAACTTCCGCCACTACTTCGGCCTCGGCCCCGAACTGGGCCACGGCTTCCGCTCGGAGACCGCGACGGGCTCTCAGCGAGAGTGAAGCGGGCCGGCCGTCACCGGGTGTAGCGGCGGATGCGGTAGCGCACCCCGGACGTGGAGGCCTGCCAGCCCGCGTCCTCGGCGACCTGCCATGTCGGGTCCAAGGACGGGGCGTAGGCGTCGCCGTCCACCGCCGAGTCGATCTCCGTCACCGAGAGCGTCGTGGCGTACCCCAAGGCGGCCCGGTAGATCTCCCCGCCGCCGATCACCCAGGTCACACCAGGGGCAGCCTGCTCCGGCGACCCGGCCGCGAGGTCCAGCGCCTCGGCGATGGACCCGGCGCGCTCCGCACCGTCGGCCGCCCACTGCGGATCGCGCGTCACGACGATGTTGCGCCTGCCGGACAGCGGTCGGAACCGCGGCGGCAGCGAGTCCCACGTCTTGCGCCCCATCACCACCGGGTGACCGTGCGTGGTCGCCTTGAAATGCGCCATGTCCTCGGGCACCCGCCACGGAATCGCGTTGTCCGCGCCGATCACGCCGGCAGGGGTCTGCGCCCAGATCAGCCCGACGTTCACACGGCCACCTGGGCCTTGATGGCCGGGTGGTGCCGGTAGTCGAGCACTTCCACATCGGAGTAGGCGTAGTCGAAGAGCGAGTCCGCCTGGCGCAGCCGCAGGCGGGGGAACTCGAACGGGGTGCGCGAGAGCTGCTCGGTCACCTGCTCGACATGGTTGTCGTAGATGTGGCAGTCACCGCCGGTCCACACGAAGTCGCCCGGTTCGAGGCCGACCTGCTGCGCCACCATGTGCGTGAGCAGGGCGTAGCTGGCGATGTTGAACGGGACTCCGAGGAACAGGTCCGCGCTGCGCTGGTACAGCTGGCAGGAGAGCTTGCCGTCGGCGACGTAGAACTGGAAGAAGGCGTGGCACGGAGCGAGCGCCATCTTGTCCAGCTCGGCGACGTTCCAGGCGGACACGATCATCCGGCGGGAGTCAGGGTCCTTGCGCAGGGTGGTGAGGACCTCGCTGATCTGGTCGATGTGCCGGCCGTCCGGGGCCGGCCAGGAGCGCCACTGCACGCCGTACACCGGACCGAGCTCGCCGTTCGCGTCGGCCCACTCGTCCCAGATGGTGACGCCGTGCTCGTGCAGCCAGTCGACGTTCGAGTCGCCGCGCAGGAACCACAGCAGCTCGTACACGATGGATTTGAGGTGCACCTTCTTGGTGGTGACCAGCGGGAATCCCTGCGAGAGGTCATAACGCAGCTGGTGTCCGAAGATACTTCGGGTGCCTGTGCCCGTCCGGTCGGCTTTCGCCGTTCCGCTGGTGAGTGCCAACCGCAACAGGTCTTCGTACTGGGTGTCCGCCACGGGCGACGAGTCTACTGGCCGCTCACCCGCACACTCACCAGCTCAGGCCCGCAGTCGGGCGAGGAGCTCGTCGCCTGCCGGGTAGAGCGGCTCGTCGGGCAGCAGTGCTGCCGCGGCGTCCAGCTCCCCTTCCCGGACGAGGGAGTGGATCGTCCGCGCCGTTTCCGTGACATCGCGGACGGAGACGAGCCACTCGTCCGCATAGCGGCGCGCTGCTTCCCCCGACAGACCCAGCTGGAGCGAGCGGTACGGCAAGGGCTGCAGCCGCAGGTCGCGCTCGGGATCCCACTGCACGCGCGCCGGCGCCCGCTTCAGTTCCCGCTGCCAGGAAGCCCGGTCCGGGTGCAGACCGCGCACATAGTGCGACAGACAGGCGTTGGCCAGCGCCCACTCGAAGCCGTCCCGCCGTATCTCCACGGCGAGTACCGTCTCCTGCCCTTCCTTGGTGCCCCAGCCGCAGCGGTACATCATCCACAGGAACGACGGCTTGATCCAGGTCATCCGCTCCCTCTTCCACGCGGCGGGGAACCGCCCGTCGCGGGCCGTGGGCAGCCCGAGCGCGGGGGAGTAGGCCTGGTAGACGGTGACGGTCTCGTCGGTGTGGCGGGCTCTGATGACCTTCGGATCGGTTCGTTGCATGGGGTGAGGGTGCCGTGCGCGGAGATCGGGAGCGAATGGATTTGGGGTGCCTGAGCGAGACGTCGCGCCGGAGAATGGGGCGGTGCCTGAGCGAGACGTCGCGCCCGAGAATGGGGCGGTGCCCGAGCCGACTTCCCTGCCCGACCGCCTGCTGCGGGATGATCAGCTGGCGGGCCACTCCGTCGTCGCCAACAACGCGATGAATCGCGAGCGGGTCCTGACCGGGGTGAACAGCTACGCACGTGAACTCGGCTTCGACCCCGGCACGTTCCTGGCCGCGCGAGGCAAGGCCACCGCCTGGCTGGACCTGTGCAGCGGGGAAGGGCTGGCGCTGCGGGAAGCGGTCCGCACAGTGCGGGGCGGCACATTCACCGGGGTGGATCTCGTCGGACCGATGCGGCAGGCCCCATGGCCCGCGGGGCTGGAACTCGTCACCGCCGATCTCACCGTCTGGGCTCCGCAGCGGCGCTACGACCTCATCACCTGTGTCCATGGGCTGCACTACATCGGTGACCGGCTCGGGCTGCTCGCGCGGATCGCCACCTGGCTCACCTCCGACGGACTGTTCGTTGCGCACTTCGATCCCTCCACGGTGCGGGTGCGGGGCGGTGGGGACTGGGGCGGTGGTGACTCCTCACGTGCGGTACCGGCGGCGCTGCGGAGAGCCGGCTTCGCCTACTCCGCCCGGCATCACCGGCTCACCCTCAAAGGGAGCCGGCCCGTCGAACTCCCCTTCCGCTATCTGGGCGCCGACCCGGACGCCGGCCCCAACTACACGGGCCAGCCGGGTGTCGCGGCGTACTACGCGCCGCGGCACGGAACCGGAGACTGACCCGGGTCCGTGCTGCGGCGCGTCGTACGGGCCCGGTGGCTGGGCCGGACCCACGCGCGGCTCAGGCCTCCACAGGTATGTCAAGGGACGTGCCGTACAGCCGGGAGACCCGCAGGCGGATCACCACGCGGCGCTCGTCCACCAGTTGTTCCAGGAAGCCCTGTTCGTCGGCCGGGTCGCTGAACCCCGGGGTGAGGGAGAGGAGTTCGCGCCCCACTTCGTCGCCCGGGGCCGTGGTCGGGGCGGAGACCTCGGCCTCGCCCTCGGCCACCGCGAACGACCAGTTGCCGGGGCCGGAGACGTGCAGGGCGGCGTGCGGATCGGCCTGCACCTGGCGGACCTTGAGGCGGTCGGCCGTCGTGGAGATCCGCAGGATTCTCTCCTGCGGATCCCAGTGGTGCAGGACGGTGGACAGGTGAGGGTGTCCCGTGCGGCGCACCGTCGCCAGGACGGAGAACTGCTGTGAGCCGAGGAGTTCGGACAGCTCACCGTCGGTGAGGACCCGGGGCGCCGGTCCGGAGGCGGGCTTGCGCGAGACGGGCTTGCTCGAGGCGGTGGCGGACTCGGCGGTGGCGGCGGATGTACGGGAAGTGGTGGCGGTGGTCGGGCGGCCGGTCATGGTGATCTCCCTGGTGAGTTCGGTGTGAAGCGCGGAGTGCTGCGTAAGAGCGGAGTGCTGCGCAACAGGTGCGGGCGGAGCCTTCAGGCCGTGACGTGGACCGGGGCGGTGCGGGACGCGGACGGTGCCGGAGCGTCCGCCTTGCGCACCACGGCGTACGCGATCACGAACGCCGCCACGAGCAGCCCCGTCCCGATGGCGAACGCCAGGTGATAGCCGCTGGTCAGGGCCGACGCCTCGGAGGCACCCTCCGCGAGGCGGGAGTCGGTGCGGGAGGCCGCGAGCGTGGACAGGACCGCGACCCCGAGCGCCATACCGATCTGCTGGGTCGTGTTGAAGACTCCGGACGCCAGACCCGCGTCGGACTCGCTCGCTCCGGACATCCCGAGCGAGGTGAGCGCGGGCAGCGCGAGCCCGAAGCCGGCCGCGAGCAGCATCACCGGCAGCAGGTCCACGGCGTAGTTCGCACGCTCAGGAAGGCGAGTCAGCAGCACAAGCATGGCTATCAGGAGCGTCAACCCGGCGAGCAGCACCCGCCGTTCACCGAAGCGCGTGTTCAGCCGGGCCGAGACGCCGAGGGAGACCACGCCGATCACCACGGCCGCGGGCAGCATCGCGAGGCCGGTCTCGGCGGCACCGTATCCCCGTACCTGCTGGAGATAGAGCGCGACCAGGACCTGGAAGGAGAACAGCGCCGCCACCATCAGGATCTGTACGAGGTTCGCGCCGGTGACCTGGCGGGAGCGGAAGATCCGCAGCGGTACGAGCGGGGTGCGGGCCTTCGTCTGACGTACGGCGAATGAGGTCAGCAGGAGCACGGACAGGGCGCCGAGGCCGAGCGTGTGGACCGAGACCCAGCCGTACGACTCGACCTCGATGACGGTGTAGATGCCGAGCATCAGACCGGCCGTGACAAGGAGCGCGCCGAGGACGTCCGCACCGGCCGCGAAGCCGAGTCCGCGGTCGCGGGGGAGTACGGCCGCGGCGAGCACGAGCGAGGCGAGGCCGATCGGGAGGTTGATGAAGAAGATCCAGTTCCAGGTGAAGGCATCGGTGAGCACACCGCCCACCACCTGGCCGATGGACGCACCGGCCGCTCCCGTGAAGCTGAACACCGCGATGGCGCGGGCCCGTTCACGCGCCTCGGTGAACAGCGTGATCAGAATGCCGAGGCTCACCGCCGCGGCCATCGCGCTGCCCACGCCCTGCAGGAAGCGGGCCGCTATGAGCAGCGCGGGGGAGGTGGCGAGACCGGCGAGGAGCGAGGCCGCGGTGAAGACCCCGGTGCCGTACAGGAACATCCGGCGGCGGCCGAGGAGGTCGCCGAGCCGCCCGGCGAGCAGCAGGAGGGAGCCGAAGGCGATCAGATACGCGTTCACCACCCAGCTCAGCCCGGCCGGTGTGAAGCCCAGATCGTGCTGTATGGCCGGCATCGCCACCGTGACGATCGAGCCGTCGAGCACGATCATCAGCGTCCCGGTCGCCACCACGGCGAGCGAGAGCTGCTTCGTCCTTGCTGAAAGAGCTTGGGAAACACGCGAGTTGAAAGACATGACGCACTCCGGTCATCGACTTGGTCGCTGTCGTTGAAAAGACCGTAGCAGATAGTTCCGTTGCAGACGATCCCTTTCGGATCGGATTCTCGGTTATGCTGAGGCCATGACTGCGATGTCCCCGCCCACGCGTACGGAGCCGGACCTCTCCTACCTGCTCGATTACGGCGGCCACGCGCTGCGCGCCCGGATGGCGGCGGCGCTCGCCGAGATCGGCATCACGGCCCGGATGCACTGCGTCCTGGTCCATGCGGTCGGCGCGGAGCGCACGCAGGCGCAGCTGGCCGAGATCGGCGACATGGACAAGACGACGATGGTCGTCACGGTCGACGCCCTGGAGAAGGCGGGCCTGGCCGAACGGCGTCCGTCGAGCACCGACCGCAGGGCTCGGATCATCCAGGTGACCGAAGAGGGCGCCCAGGTCGCCGAGCAGAGTCAGCGGATCGTCGACTCGGTGCACCGCGAGGCGCTGTCCGCGCTGCCCGACGACGAGCGCGAGGTCCTGATGCGGGCGTTGAAGCGCCTGGTCGAAGGCCATCGCGCGACGCCTGCGGAGGCCGCGCTCAACAAGGTGGTCCGCAGGGCGAGGCAGCGCTCGTGAGCGAGCGCCCGACCGGCACGATCACGGACGAGCGCTTCCCCTCCCATGTGGCCGAGCGGCTCGCCGCCCTTCCCGGCGTCCAAGCCGTCACGCTCGGCGGCTCCCGCGCCCAGGGCACCCATACGCCGCAGAGCGACTGGGACTTCGCGCTCTACTACCGCGGCACGTTCGACCCCGAGTACCTGCGCGCGGTGGGCTGGCCCGGGCAGGTGTCAGAGCTGGGCGGCTGGGGCGGCGGGGTGTTCAACGGGGGTGCGTGGCTCACGGTCGAGGGCCGCGCCATCGACGTGCACTACCGCGACCTGGACGTCGTCGAGCACGAGCTGGCCGAGGCGCGCGCGGGCCGCTTCCACTGGGAGCCGCTGATGTTCCATCTCGCGGGCATCCCCAGTTACTTGGTCGTCGCCGAGCTCGCGGTCAACCAGATCCTGCACGGCGAACTCCCGCGCCCCGGCTACCCGCCGGAGCTGCGCGGCCGCGCGCCCGGTGTCTGGCGCGAACGCGCGGCCCTGACCCTCGGCTATGCGAAGGCCAACTTCGCCCCGCGCGCCCAGCCGGCCGAGGTGGCGGGCGCGATCGTCACGGCGGCGATGTACACGGCGCATGCGGTGCTCGCCGAGCGCGGGGAGTGGGTCACCAACGAGAAGAGGCTTCTCGGCCGGGCCGGTCTGCGCGCGGTCGACGCGATCGTGGCCGGGGTGCGGCCGGACGCGGAGGCGCTCGTGGCCTCGGTGGACGAGGCGGAGGCGCTGTTCGCGGCGGTGTGAGGGCGGCTGCGGCGGCGAGGCCGAGGTGCCGCACGCGGTGGTGGGGAGCGGCTTCGGTCAACGCGCCGGGTTCAACCTCCCGTACGGCGAAGGCTGTTGACAGCGCACTGCCGCCCAGGTCACAGTCCCGCGAATGGAACCGAGCGACCTGACCCCTGCCGAAGCACGCGTCTGGGCGGCGTTCCCGCGCGGCACGGCGCTGGACTTCCGTACCTCCGTGGACGAGGACATCACTCTCGGCGCCGGCTGGGGCCCGGAGCGGACGCTGCGCGCGGAGGTGCTCACGAAGCTGCTGCTCGACGGGCCGCGGGAATCCGGGGAGATCCCGGCTCTGCGGGTGGCGGGAGCGCGGATCGCAGGGCGGCTCGCGCTCCTGTACGGGCAGGTCGAGTGCACGGTCAGCCTGCTCGGCTGCCACCTCGACACGGAGCCGCTGCTCTTCGGGGCGCGGATGCGGCGGGTGTATCTGGGGGAGTGTGTGCTTCCGGGCCTGGCCGCCGGCACGGCGGTGTTCGACGGCGATCTGTCGCTGGAGAACGCCAGGATCAGCGGCGCTGTATCGCTCACCGGGGCGCAGATCGGCGGATCGCTGACCCTGGACGGTGCGGTGCTGGGGGAGGTGGGCGGTACCGGCACGGAGGAGGAAAGGACCGGTACGGTTCTCGAGCTGAGCCGCGCGAACATCGCGGGCGCCCTGTCGGCCCGTTCCCTTGTGGCCCACGGCGAAAGCCGGCTGGAGTCGCTGACGACAGGCGGCGAGATACGGCTGGACGCCGCACAGTTCATACGGCCGGGCGAGATGGCGCTGCGCGCGGCGGGACTCCAGGTCGGCACCTTCCTGAGCGCGGTGGGCATGGTCGCCCGGGGCGAGGTCCGGCTCTACGGGACCACCGTGGGCTCCACGCTCAATCTCTCGAACGCGCGGCTCGACAACCCCACGGACACGGCCCTGCACGCCTCGAATCTGGCAGTGGGTTCGGACCTGAAGGCGCCCGGCATGACGGCGCACGGCCGCATCAACCTCCGCGGTGCGCGCATCCCCGGCCAACTGGACCTGACCCAGGCCACCTTGAAGCACCCCGGCAACACGGCGCTGCGGGCATCCGGCATGGTGATCGGCGAGCTGTGGCTCCGGGGAGCCACCCCCATCGAGGGCGCGGTCGTGCTGCGCCGCTCCCAGATCGACCTGCTGCACGCCGAACCGGAGGTCTGGCCCGACCAGGTCCGCCTCGACGGCCTGACCTACACCACCCTCGCCCCGCATGAACCGGCCGCGCGCCGGCTCCCGCTCCTGGCCCGCGACACCGACGGCTATGTCCCCTTCTCGTACGAGCAACTCGCCCTCGCCTACCGCGGAATCGGCGACGACGACGCGGCGCGCACCGTCCAGCTCGCCAAGCAGCGCCGTCACCGCGCGACCCTCCCGCCGTACGCGAAGGCCTGGGGGTACCTCCAGGACGTCACCGTCGGCTACGGATTCCGGCCGGTGTGGGCCGCGGGCTGGCTGTTCTCGCTGCTGCTCACCGGCTGGATCGCGTACGAGGTGCGGCCGCCGCGTGCCCTGAACGCACAGGAGGCCCCGGAGTTCTCCCCGTTCTTCTTCACGCTCGATCTGCTGCTTCCTCTCGTCGACCTGGGGCAGGAGAGGGCGTATGCACCGACAGGGGCGATGCAGACGCTGTCGTACGCGCTGGTTCTGGCCGGATTGGTGTTGGCGACCACGATCGCGGCCGGGGTGACGCGGACGATCAGCCGGCAGTAGTGCAGTAGTGCAGTAGTGCAGTAGTGCAGTAGTCAGGGACGGTCGGACCGTGTGGCGCGTGACCCGTACCGGACCGTGGCGGCGAGTGGCCACGGCCCCGGCGCGCCCGCATAATCCGCATATGGCCGCTGCCGCCGATCCCGCCTCGCTCCGCACCGGCACCGCCGCCGGCCGCTGGGTGCTCCTCACCACCGTGCTCGGATCGACGATGGTGCTGCTCGACTCGACCGTCGTGAACGTGGCACTCCGCAGGATCGGCGACGACCTCGACACGGATCTGGCCGCCCTGCAGTGGACCGTCAACGCCTACATGCTGGCCCTCGCCGGGCTGATCCTGCTCGGCGGGGCGCTGGGCGACCGGTTCGGGCGACGCAGGGTGTTCGTCATCGGGGTCGTGTGGTTCGCGGCCGCCTCGCTGCTGTGCGGTCTGGCGCCCGACGCGGAGGTGCTGATCGCGGCGCGGGCCCTGCAAGGTGTGGGCGGCGCGCTGCTGACGCCCGGGTCGCTCGCTCTGATCCAGGCTTCGTTCCATCCCGACGACCGGGCGGCCGCGGTCGGACTGTGGTCGGGGTTCGGCGGTGTGGGCGCGGCGGTCGGACCGTTCCTCGGCGGATGGCTCGTGGACGGTCCCGGGTGGCGCTGGGTGTTTCTGCTCAATGTGCCGCTGGCCGCGCTCTGCGTCCCGGTCGCGCTGCGCCATGTACCGGAGTCCAAGGGCGGTCAGGCCCACGGCCGCTTCGACATCACCGGCGCGGTGCTCGGTGCGCTCGCCCTCGCGTTCCTCACGTATGCGCTGATCGCGGCGCCCGACCACGGGGCCTCCGCGGTGGTCGTCGGATCGGCGCTCGCAGGCGTCGCGGCGGCCGCGGCGTTCCTCTACGTCGAGCGGCACAGCCGCGAACCGATGATGCCGCTCACGGTCTTCGCGTCCCGCCAGTTCAGCGCGGTCAATCTGGTGACCCTCTGCGTCTACGGAGCGTTCGGCGGCTTCTTCTTCCTGTCCGCGCTCCAACTCCAGGTCGTCACGGGCTATTCGGCGCTCGCGGCGGGTACGGCACTGCTGCCGACCACGATCCTGATGCTGCTCTTCTCGGCCCGCTCCGGGGCCATCGGCCAGCGGATCGGTCCACGACTTCCGCTCACCGCGGGCCCGTTGCTGTGTGCGGCGGGCATGCTCCTGATGATGCGGGCGGGTCCCGATGCCTCGTATGCGCTCGATGTGCTGCCGGCCGTCCTGGTGCTCGGCCTCGGCATGGTCACGCTGGTCGCTCCGCTCACCGCGACCGTACTGGCCTCGGTCGTCCAGTCCCGTGCGGGCCTCGCCAGCGGGATCAACAACGCGGCGGCCCGGGCGGCCGGCCTGATCGCGGTGGCCGCGCTGCCGCTGCTGGTGGGGATGGGCCCCGAGGCGTATCGCTCGGCGGCCGAGTTCAACAGCGCCTTCCGGCTTGCGATGCCGCTGTGCGCGGCACTGCTTGCGGCCGGTGCGCTGATCGCCTGGCTTACGGTTCGCAATCCCGCCCTGGTGAAAGGCGAGCCGGAGCCGTGCCATCCGGAGTGCCAGACGCACTGTGCGCTGGACGCTCCGCCGCTGGAGAGCGGTGGTGCAGGGGGCGGTGGCACCGAGAAACGGTGACTTCGCCGCGCCGGTACAACGTACAGATCAAGCGGTCGTACGGCTCAGGCGGCGGCCGAGACGATCCGCTTGGCGTGCGACGTTGCGGACATCGGCCCCCCGGGCTGCGAGGGGATCAGGGTGAGGGTCGGACGGTGCGGCGCCACGATCTCCCCGCCCGGCAGCAGCTCCCCGGTGTCGTCGAACAGAATCGTGCCGTTGCACAAGCGGCTCCAGCCCTGCTCGGGGTGGGAGGCGACGACGCGTGCGGCCTCGCGGTCGGGGCGGTCGGCGGTGGGGCACGAAGGCTGGTGAGTGCACATGATGTAGCTCCGTATTCTGGAATTTCTGGAATGACGCCTGCTCCGGTTCTTCTTCTCTGGTGACGCTCTGGGCGCCGGTCCTGCGGTCGCTTGCTCTGGTCCGTTGGTTCGATGATGGGCTCCGAACGTCCCGGTCCTGTCACCGGTAATGACCGGCCGGGCAACGACAACTCATCGGCCCTGCACGGGGATTCGTCGCCGGTTCGGATTCGTCTTCCGAACTGCTTCCATTCTGGCAGCCACCACTGACAATCGATCTTGAAGCTTCCACGAGTGCAAACACCTCACCCGCTGCGGCATCCCGCCCGGCTCGGCGGCTCCTGTGGGCCGGCTTAACGTTCCGTGGGGGCTCGGGCAGGCAGGTTGCGTACGTACGTGCTGGGTTTCGGGGTCATGATCGCGAGTGTTCCATGGCCGTGGAGGCGTGAATAACCCGTCGAATTCCTGGTGTTCAGGTTGCTACCTTGCCCACGTGGCGAAACTCAATCAGATCATCGCAGTGGAGAAGGGCGTCAAGTCCAAGTCCCATCAGGACCTGACCGCGGCTCATCACGGGTTGCAGAAACCGGCGTTGCTGTCCGGCATCGCCCGTACGTACCAGCCCAAGGACGAGGAAGGCGAGCAGCTGCCGCCCGAGTCGACGCGGGTGCAGGTGCAGGCCGAGGACGTGCTCCGGGAGACCGCGGCGACGCTGACCCGGCTCTTCGATGTGACCGCCACCAAGGACTGGGCGAACTGCAGCGCGAAGGCCGATGTCACCGTCGACGGCCGGGTGTTGATCGCCGGCGTCCCCGTGTCGTATCTGCTGTTCCTCGAGAAGCAGCTCACCGATCTCAACACCTTCGTACGCAAGCTGCCGGTCCTCGATGCCGCGGAGTTCTGGGTACGGGACCCGTCCACGGACGCGTGGAAGACCGAGCCCGTACGCACGGTGCGGACGAAGAAGGTGCCGCGCAACCACGTGAAGGCCGAGGCGACGGAGAAGCACCCGGCGCAGGTCGAGGTGTACTACGAGGACATCCCGGTGGGGTACTGGACCACCGTCAAGTTCTCGGGTGCGCTGCCCGCCCAGCGGGTCAATGAACTGCTGCAGCGCGTGGAGAAGTTGCAGCAGGCGGTGAAGTTCGCGCGCGAGGAGGCCAACGGCGTCGAGATCACCGACCAGCGCGTCGGCGACGCCGTGTTCGGCTACCTGTTCGGGTAGCCTCAAAGACTCCCCGGCCGTGGAAAGCGGTCGGGGTGCGCGAGGAGCGCAAGCTGAAACTGAAGCTTGTCGTGACTGCGCGGTTCCAGTGGAGGTTCGAGTCCTCCCCGCGGCACAACAGGCCCTCCGTACGGGGGCTTTCGGGCCGCGGTAGCCCAACCGGCAGAGGCAGACCGCGATCAATCTCAGACTCTTGCTCCAGACTCAGCATCCGCCACCCATCGCCGGATCGACCGGGCCCGGGCCCCGGACGTCGAAATGCCGGTTCAACTCCGGCCCGCGCAGCTCGATGCGCGGTGGTCCAAAGGCAGGACGCGGCGACATCAACCTGACCCGGGCCCTCAAGCGTGCCGGCGTGCACGTGGGGTGGCACCACCAGGGCTCGGGGGCCGGCTACGCCCTCGGGCCCGCTCCTCTTCCCGCGCCCGTACCCAGGGACTCCTCGCCCCGCGCCCATGGACTCCTCACCCCGCACCCACCACCCTGACCCCCATGGATTCCGGCCTCGTCACCATCCTCGTGCCCATCGTGCTCGCGGTCATCATGTTCGGGCTCGGGATGAGTCTGAGCGTGGGGGACTTCGGGCGGGTGCGGGAGTATCCGAAGGTCGTCGTCGCCGCGCTCGGGTGTCAGCTGATCGTGCTGCCCGCCGTGTGTTTCGGGCTTGTGGTGGCCTTCGGGCTGAGCGCCGCGCCGGCCGTCGGGATGATGCTCCTCGCCGCCTCGCCCGGCGGGACCATGGCCAATCTGTACAGCCATCTGTTCGGCGGGGATGTCGCCCTGAACATCACGCTCACCGCCATCAACTCCGTCCTCGCCGTGTTCACCCTGCCACTCGTGGTGAACCTCGCGGTCGGGTACTGGGATGTCGAAAGTGATGACGGCGGCAGCGTCGGGCTGCAGTTCGGCAAGACGCTGCAGGTGTTCGCCCTCGTGCTGATTCCGGTGGCGGTGGGCATGGTCGTACGGGCCAAGCGCCCCGGATTCGCCGAGCGCGCGGAGCGGCCCGTCAAGCTGCTGTGTCTGGTGATCTTGGCCGGGGTGATCGTCGCCGCGCTGCTCGCCGAACGGTCCAACGTGGGGGAGTACCTCGCCGAAGTCGGGCCCGTCGTCGTGCTGTTCAGCTTCATCTCCCTCGGCACCGGATACCTCGCCGCCCGCGGCGCCGGCGCCGGTCATCCGCAGGCCGTCGCGGCGTGCATGGAGATCGGGATGCACAACACCTCCCTGTCCCTGACCATCGCGCTCAGCCCGTCACTGCTCGACAGCACCGAGATCGCCGTGCCCAGCGCCGTGTACGCGATCCTCATGTACTTCACCGCGGGTGCGGCCGGACTGCTGCTGCGCAGGGTCGGTGCCCGTCAGACCAGTCGGCGTATCTCGCCCCGTACGCGATAGAAGCCGCCCGCCGCCGGGTGCAGCGCGTCGACCACATAGCGGGCGCCGGCCTGGCGGATGTCGCGCGGGAACTGCACGTTCCACGTCGGCTCATAGCCGGCGGTGGCCACATGGACGCGCAGCCGGCTGCCGTCCTGGACGCACTCCACGATCACGCCGTGCGCCGGAGCGACGCTCACGGTGGCCACCTGGGTGACCGCGGTCGCCGGGGTGTAAGTGGGCGTGGCCGCCGAGTACTTGATGTCGACCGCCGTCGGCACCGAGCCCGAGCGGGCCGCCGCGATCGCCGACTCGGAGGCGTCCACGCAGACCAGGGAGCCGTCCGTGGTGACCATGTAGAGCTTCCCGTCGAGGTACTGCATGGACAGCGCCGAGCCGCCGCCCGTGCCCAGCTTCCACAGCCGGGTGCCGTCGGAGGAGAAGCAGTAGACCGAGGACGCGTTGTCCCCCGCGAAGACATGGCGGCCGTCCGGGGAAGTCGCGCACGAGTACACCGGGTCGTCGCAGCCGTAGGTCGCCTCGATCGCGCCGGTCCTCTTCGACAGGCGCTGCACCGTACGGCGGGCTGTGCCCGCGTACACCGAGGTGTCCTCCTGCCAGCCGAACAGGACCGCGCCCTGCGTCGGCGTATGCCACAACTCACGTCCGCCGTCCGGCGCATAGGCCGTCACACCGCCCGCGTGGCCGTGGTAGACCGCGTGCTCGTCGGCGCGCACCATCCAGGCGTGTGCGCCGTGCGACTTACGGGACCACTGGTACTCGTCCTCGTGGTCGATCACCGTGAGGCCGCCGTCCCGGTCGGACACATCGAGCACGCCCTCGTGGATGTCCAGCCAGAAGATGTCGACGTCGGCGGCGATGTCGTACGCGGCGAACGGGAGCTTGGACGACAGGTCGTACACCTTTCCGTCGTCGCAGCCCGCATAGATCCAGAAGTCGTCCGCCACCAGGCACTTGACGCCGTCCGGCAGCGCATAGTGGGCGAGCACCTCGCCGCCGTGGCTCAGGGTGTACACATCGCCCGACTGGTTGCCCACCCAGCAGCGGTCCTCGTCGATGTGGATGCCGAAGGCCGCGGACCCGGTGCGGAAGCGCCACAGGACCGGGGCCACCGAGCGGGCGCGGGACGGCGCCGAGGCGACCTGACGGCGCGTCACGGCACGGGGCGCGCGCAGGCCCTGGACCGCCGGTGCGTACCCCTTGCGTACCTTCTCGCCTATCTTCTTCGCCGCGGCGGCCTGAGCCTTCTGCACCGTCGGGAAGGTCGAGGTCTGCACCTGGCCGCTCGCGCCGATCCGTCCATAGCGCACCGAGACGACCGTCCCCTCCACGGTCACCTCATAGAACTTGTGCGCTCCGCCGCCGTCTTGGGACAGCTCCAGATACGTACGGTCCCCCATCGCACACCTCTCCCCAGGTCCGGGCGCGGCGCCCCACCGGCGTTCGCGGCCACGAAGAGAAATCTACGGTCCGGCACTGACAATCGGCTGGTCGCGCTTCCGGCACCCGGTCGCGCCTCCGGTACCCGCCCGCACCCCCGCTACCGTGACTCCATGACCACGACCGCCGCCCAGGCCCCCGCGGATCTCGTCATCTCCCCCTGCACCGCCCTCGTCCACGACGAGCGGGAACAGATCGCCTTCCGCCCCGACTGCGCCGTCGTCGTACGGGAGGGAGTCATCGAAGCCCTGATCCCCGCCGCCGCAGCGGCCGCGGTCGAGGCGCGGGAGCGGATCGACGCCGGCGGGCAGCTCGCCCTGCCCGGGTTCATCAACTGCCATACGCACGCCCCGATGGTGGCGCTGCGCGGAATCGCCGAGGACCTTCCCGTGGAGGAGTGGTTCAACGACTGGATCTGGCCCATCGAGTCCCGGCTCACCGCGCGCGATGTGACGCTGGGGGCGCGTCTCGCGTGTGCGGAGATGATCCGGGCCGGGGTGACCTGTTTCGCCGACCACTACTTCGCGATGGACGAAGTCGCCGATGTGGTGGCCGAGACCGGGCTGCGTGCCCACCTCGGCTGGGCCTACTTCTCCTCCCAAGGGCCAGAGGGAAGGGAGCGTTCCCTGGACTTCGCCCTGCGCCGCCGAGGTGCGGCCGACGGCCGGATCACCACCGCGCTGGCCCCGCACGCCCCGTACACCGTGACCGCGGACGATCTCGCGGCCACCGCCGAACTCGCCCGCGCACACGGCCTGCCCGTCCATCTGCACGCCGCCGAGAACCGCGCCCAGACCGACAACTCGCTGGCGCAGGAAGGCCGCACGCCCATCGAGGTGCTGCACCGCGCCGGTCTCCTGGACACCGACCTGCTCATCGCGCACGGCACCGGCATCATCGAGCCCGACCTCGATCTGCTCGCCCACGCGAGCGGCCGGATCGCGGTCGCGACCGCGCCACGCGGCTATATGAAGTTCGGCTGGGGCACGACGCCCGTACGGGAACTCGCCGCCCTCGGCATCCCGGTCGGCCTCGCCACCGACGGCGCCGCGTCCAACAACACCCTCGACGTATGGGAGGCGATGACGCTCACCGCCCTGGTGCAGAAGCACACCACGCGCGACCCGCGGTGGTTCACGGCACGCCAGGCGCTGCACCACGCCACCCTGCAGAGCGCCCGCGCCCTGGGGCTCGGCGAACGGATCGGTTCGCTCGCGCCGGGACGCAGGGCCGATCTCGTTCTGGTGGACCTGTCGGGGCCGCATACGCAGCCCGTGCACGACCTGGCGGCCACCCTGGTGCACAGCGCACGCGCGAGCGATGTGACCACAACCGTCGTCGACGGGCGGGTCCTCATGCGCGACCGCCGGCTCCTCACCGTCGACGTGCCCGCCACGGTCGCCGAACTCACCGGCCGGCTGCCCGCGCTCACGGACCGCAGCCATGGGCAGCGCATCCAGACGTACGACGGCTGAAGGTGCTCGGTCGGCACGCAGGCACACAGGCGCGCAGCCATGACCGGTGATCGACCGGACTTATGTCGCGTAATGCATCAACTTCGTGTCGGGTACGTCACGTTGGGCACCTTCCACCCGCCCGGCGGTGTCTTTCCCTGTGATTCTTCGTTGCGCACAGATGTCGCAACACGAAAGAGCACGGGGGTGCTCCATGAACACACGTAACGGACGAGTGGTTCTCCGCAGCTTCCCGGCCGGCGGTCCGCGCGGGTCGTGGCCTGCCGAGGAGTTCGCCCAAGCACGCCGCCTCGAGGGCGAGACGGCCGAGGTCGTGATGGACCTCGCCTCGGACGCCTTCCTGGTGGTCCAGCGCGGCCGGGAGGGCCTCGAGTAGCCCCGCGGGCGGCCGGCTGCCCGCGGGGCGGGCAGCCGGGCCTCACTCCGTGACCGCGTCCCGCGCGAACTGCTGTGCCTGCAACCCGTACAACTCCGCGTACACACCCCCGCTGTCCAGGAGTTCCTGCGGCGAACCCGACTCCACAAGGCGTCCGCCCTGCAGCACATGCACCAGATCCGCATGCCGTACGGACGCGAGGCGGTGCGTGATGAGGATGACCGTCTGGCCCGAGCCCGCCAACGCCCGGATACGGTCGAAGACTTCGAGCTCCGCGCGGGCGTCGAGGGCCGCCGTGGGCTCGTCCACGATCAGGATTCCGCCGCGCCGGTAGGCGGCCCGGGCGATCCCGAGCCGCTGCCACTGCCCGCCCGACAGCTCGTGGCCGCCGGTGAACACCCGTACAAGAAGGGTCTCCAGACCGTGCGGGAGATCGGCCACGACCTCGCCCGCACCCGCCTCGCCCACCGAGCGTGCGAGCCGCTCCTCCGTGAGCTCGGCGGACGGACGGCCGATGGCGATGTTGACCTTCGCCGTGAACGGCCACCGCTTGAAGTCCTGCGCCAGCATGGCGATCCGCTCGGCCAGCTGCTGCCGGTCAGCCCCTGCCGTGTCCACGTCGTCCCACCAGATCGTGCCTTGCTGAGGGGCGTAGAGACCGGCCAGGAGCTTGACGAGGGTGGTCTTGCCCGAGCCGTTCTCGCCGACCAGAGCGATGATCTTTCCCATGGGTATCGAGAGCGTGATGTCGTCGAGCGCCGGGCGTTCCTTGGCGCTCTTCGGGTAGCGGAAGGTGACCTTCTCGAAACGGATCTCCCGTGGTTCCGCGGGCAGTTCGGTGCCTCCGACCGGCACAGTCCGGTTCGAGGCCTCCTTGTGCATCCGTTCCAAGTCGCCCACGAACAGGGCGTTCTCATGGAGTTCGGTGACTTCCAGGACCAGCGTGTTGAGGTTCGCCGAGCCGGTCCGGATCGCGATCACCGCAGTGCCCGCCACGGCCAGGGACATCGCCCCGGTCAGGAGCAGGGCGCCGAGCGTCGTGTACGCGGCGGCCGTGGCGATGCCCGTCCAGGCGGCCGCGACGAGGCTGGTGCCGGCCGCGAGCCGGGCGAGCCGGGTCTGCTCGGTCTCGGCGGACTGGGACATGGCGCGGAAGTGCCGCAGCAGAAACGGGCCGACGCCGTGCACCCGGATCTCCGGCGCCGCACGGGCCTCGGTGAGCAGACTGCTGAGCAGCCGGCCCGCCCGCGCGTGCTGCACCCAGGCGTGGAAGGAGCGGTAGCGCCTGCGGGCGTTGGTCAGCGCGGACCAGGCGCTCGGCAGCGTCATCGTCACCAGAAGCGGAAGGAGGAGGGGGTGCAGCACGGTCAGCACCCCGGCCGCCGCGACGAGGGAGATCCCCGCGTTCATCACGCGCGTGGCGAGCGAGACCATCCGGCGGGCCGAGGCCGCCCCGTACTGCGCGGTGTCGAGCAGCTTGTGGAACGCGTCGTCCTCGATCGCCGCCAGCTCCACCGAGGCCGCCCGCTCCAAGTACTGCTCGGTGGCGACCCGTTCGACCTTCGGCTCGAGGCGGCCGGTGGCGTACAAAGAGGCCGAGCGGAGCAGCGCCGATACGGACAGGACGCACGCGACCGTGATCAGCGCCGGTACGGCCTGGCGCAGCCGCTCCTCCATCGGGGCGTCGCCCATCAGACGGCCGAGCACGCTGTTGACCGCGAGCAGGCTCACGGCCTGGGCGAGTCCGCGGCCGAGCTCCGCCGAGACCATGACACGGGCGGCTTGGCGGTCGGCGCCCCACGCGAGTCTGAGGCTCGAGGCGATCAGGGCGGGGAAGCGGCGGACCATGGCCCTGAAGTCCAGCTCCAGGGCTGCCTCTTCGTGCTTGGCCCAGCCGGTGTCGTAGCGGAGCGGCCCGCCGAAGAGCAGACGTTCCGAGTCCGAGGTCGCGTCCGTCGACGCCTTTTCCTGTGCGGTCGGTGCGGTAGTCCTGGCCCCCCAGCCGAGTCTCACTCAGACCTCCGTTCGGATCAGGAGGTCAACTATCGTCCGGAACAGGGGATTTGGGCAGGGCGTGAACCGGACGAGCCGCGAGCTCCTCACGAGCCCCCGACAGCCGCGAGCTCCTCACAAGCCCCCGACAGTCGCGAGCTCCTCACGAGCCCCCGCCAGTCCGGCCTTCGCCTAAAAGCCCCCGGCCTCCGCCGGCCGCATCCACACCGGCACCGTCCGCGTGATCCGGCACAGGGTCAGATACAGCGGGATCGGGGGTGTGTAGGGGGCGTCGCGCTGCGGCAGATGGATCAGCTGCGCACCTCCCGGAGTCGGGGGCACCAGCGCGCGGGCCGCGTACCGTACCGGTTCCGGCCAGTCCAGGGACTGCTGCGAATGCGAGGGCACGATCCACCACCAGCGGTCACCGGCCGCGTAGACACAGCCGACGCGGTTCATCCGGCCCATGACCTGCCGGCCGAGCTCCGCGGGCATCCCCACCGCGTCGCAGCCGAGCCGGGTCTGCATGCCCTCGGGCAGCGGCAGCGGTATATCGCTGAGGCGGCGGGCGAGCGAGGTGAGCCGGTCGAGAGTCATCGCGCGCATACGTCAGCCCACCTCCGAGACGGCAGTACGGGGAAGATCCGCCCAGACCTCGAGTCCCAGGCCCGCCTCCTGGGCGCCCCACGCACGGCAGAGCGCCTGCACAAGGAGCAGTCCCCGCCCGTGGTCCTCGTCGCCGTCACGCGCCGGGTGCGGCGCGAGCCGGTCGGGGCCGCAGCCCTCGTCTATGACCGCTATCCGCAGCAGATCCGCCGCGTGATCGTCACGCAGCTCGCAGACGATATGGCGGCTCGCCGTGTGCACCACGGCGTTGGTGACGAGTTCGGAGACGACGAGGGCGGCCAGGTCGCGGGTCTCGTCGCAGACCGCCCAGCCCAGCAAGCGGTCGTGCGTCAGCCGGCGGGCGCGGGGTACGGACTCGACGCCTGCCGGGAGCTCGAAACGGCAACGGCGGCCGAGCTCCGGTTGTGCTGCCTTACCGATAGCCACGCCGGTTCCTAACGGGGCGGACGGGTTCACGCCTGCCACTATCTCCCCGCCGTGAACACTTGGCAAGACGCACTCTGAAAATTGCAGAGTGCGGTGTTACACCTTGGAAGGCCGTGGCACACTGCTCGAACCGGTCGCGGCCCGCCCGCCCTGTAACGGGTCCAGCCGCCGCGATACAGGGCGCAGTTGCCGCCCTGCAGATCGAACCGAGTGAGGTAGACGTGAGCGAACCGCGGTCCGCTCCCACCGTGGGCCAGGTGGTCCTGGGCAAACGCCTCCAGGACCTGCGCGAAAGCGCCGGGCTCAAGCGTGAGGAGGCAGCCCGGGTGCTGCGCGTCGCGCCCGCGACGGTCCGCCGCATGGAGATGGCCGAGGTCTCCTTCAAGATCCCGTACGTACAACTCCTGTTGAAGGCGTACGGGGCCGACGAAGCCGAGACCGAGTCCTTCATCGAGCTCGCGGAGGAGGCCAACAAGCCCGGCTGGTGGCAGCGTTACCACGACATCCTGCCGAACTGGTTCTCCATGTACGTCAGCCTGGAGGGCGCGGCCACCCTCCTGAGGTCGTACGAACCGCACTTCGTGCCCGGACTCCTGCAGACCGAGGCCTACGCCCGCGAGGTGCTGCGGGCCGGCTCCCTCGGCCGCCCCAACGAGGAGGAGATCGACCGGCATGTGGCGCTGCGCATGCAGCGGCAGCAGCTGCTCGACGGGGACGATGCCCCCCGCCTCTGGGTGATCATGGACGAGACCGTCCTGCGCCGCACCGTGGGCACGCCCGAGGTGATGCGCGAACAGCTGGACCGGCTCATCGCGGCCACCAAGCTGCCCAACGTGACGCTGCAGATCGCGGAGTTCTCCGCGGGACACCACCCCGGGACCTACGGACCCTTCGTGCTGTTCCGGTTCGGGGTACCCGAACTGCAGGACATGGTCTACGCCGAGTATCTGACCGGTGCCGTCTACCTGGACCGGCGCGCCGAGGTCGTCACCTACCTCGAGGCCATGGACCGGATGGCGGCACAGGCCGCGTCGGCGCACCGTACGAAGGAGATTCTCAAGACTCTGCGCAAGGAGCTCTGATGGGTCAACTGTCCGCGAACGGGGGCCGGATGGAGTCCAAGATGACCATGAGGACCACGAAGGGCGACGAGGCCCGGATATACAACGGGATGCCGGCGCGCGAGCTGGGCTCCGAGGGCTGGCACAAGCCGTGGAGCGGAGGCAACGGAGGCAACTGCGTCGAGGCGATGAAGCTCGCCGACGGACGCGTCGCCATGCGCCAGTCGAACGATCCCGACGGTCCCGCACTGATCTACACCCTGGGCGAGATCCACGCCTTCATCGAGGGTGCGAAGTCGGGGCAGGCCGACTTCCTTCTGTCGTGATGAAGCTTCCATCTGTCGCGATGCAGCCTGTCGTGAAGCGGCCTGCTGCTGTCATGATCAAAGTCAAGCGCATCGGAACCCAGCGCATCACGGGGCTCAACTCTCTCATCCATCACGGGACTTGGAGCGTCTTATGACCGGGCAAGAGGCGGCGGACCGGCAGGCCGCCGTGCAGATCGACACCAGCAAGCCGCATCCGGCCCGTATGTACGACTGGTTCCTGGGCGGCAAGGACAACTATCCGGTCGATGAGCAGATGGCCGAGCAGCTGCTCACGATCGACCCGCGCGCCCGCGAGTTCGCCCAGGTGAACCGGGCCTTCATGCGCCGCGCGATCCGCTGGCTCGCCGCGAACGGGGTGCATCAGTACCTGGACATCGGCACCGGGATACCCACGGAGCCCAACCTCCACCAGATCGCCCAGAAGGCGGCCCCCGAGTCGCGGATCGTGTACTGCGACAACGACCCGATCGTGCTCGCGCACGCCGAGGCGCTGCTGCGCTCGACGCCCGAGGGCGTCACCGAGTACATCCAGGCGGACGCCCGCAACCCCGAGGTGATCCTCGAACACGCGGCGAAATTCATCGACTTCGACAAGCCCGTCGCGCTCTCGCTGCTCGCCCTCCTGCACTTCGTCTCCGACGAGGACGGCGCGTACGAGCTGGTGGACCACCTGGTCGAGCGGCTCGCGCCCGGCAGCTATGTCGTCCTGTCACAGACCACCGGGGACTTCAACCCCGGGGGCGCGGACGAGGCACTGGAGCTCTACAAGGCGCGCGGCCTGGTCCTCGCGCTGCGTACGCGCGAGCAGTTCGAGCGGTTCTTCCACGGCCTCGAATTCGTCGAGCCCGGTGTCTCGCTGACGGCCGAGTGGCATCCGGAGCTGGGGGAGCGGGTGCCGGTGGCAGGCGACGAGCCCATTCCGGGGTACGCGGCGATGGCGCGCAAGCCTTGAGCGGCGAGGGCGCGTAAGCCCTGAATCACCGCGCCGTACGGGCCTCGCGGACGTGGTCGGCGACCGCGTCCGCGATCGCCTTGCTGTAGCGCAGGATGCCCGGTGAGCGCTTGGGGCACGGCCTCGGCGTCTGCGTGGTCGGGGCCAGACAGAAGTGCAAGTAGTCGTCGTCGCGGTGCAGTCGGGTGCTGTCGCCGTCGGTGCAGTACTCGGGGTGCTCGCGTTCGTACGGCGTGCACGGCAGCCGCTGCACATGCGTGTAGCGGTCGCCCGCGCGGCTCACCGCGGCGCCCGCGTCGGCGGTGAGGTCACCGGCCGCGGCGGCCTGCTTCTCGTACAGGCCGTTGACCCGGCGGATCCGGTCCGGGGACATCGGGTCGGGGCCCTGGAGCACCCAGATGATCGTGGGCCGCGCGATCCCCGCGTCGGCCGCGGCCCGCTCGATCTCGGCGGTCAGGGCGCGGATGTCGGCGGCATAGCGCTTGTAGTACGCCTCCGAGCCCTGCACGATGCTGCCCATACAGGGCGTATAGCCCCATGAGTTGCCCCAGAACTGCAGCACCACGACGGCCGGTTTCACCTCGCGGACGAGCGCGGCCGCTGTGTGCTGCGGCGGGACCAGGAGGCGGTCTTGTCCCCGCTCCAGATAGTCGCAGAGCGTGGTGCCGGAGTACGGGGCGTTGCGTACGGTGGCGGTCTTCTTGAGCAGGTCCGTGAGGACGAGCTGGTTCTCCATGGCCAGGGAGTCGCCCAGGTAGAGGGCGGGGACCGGGGCGTGTTCCTGTGCGGGTGGGTCCTGTGCTTCCTGTTCCGGCGGGTTCTGTTCGCTGTCGGCCGCGGGCTCGGGAGCGGCCCGGTCGGGCGGGGCGGCTTTGCCCTCAGGGGTACGGGAAGCAGGCACTGTGGGCGCCGCGGCGGCGCCCGAGGGGTCGGAGGCCACGAGCAGACGCCAGCCGAGCACGGCGACGGCGAGCAGCCCGAACACCGTGACGGTGATGGTCAACCCCGCGGTGCGCTTGCCTGCCATGGGACCCCCTGGCGCTGTCGCTCGGTGAGACGGACGCACCACGGTGACGGGTGCGGGCGCAGAGGTCCAGAGGAGGGGGCGCTTCCGCGTCACGCGGTCAGCGGGCGGTCCGTCGGACCGATCGGGGACGGCAGGGTGGTGCGGCCGGTGAGATAGCGGTCCATCGAGGCCGCCGCCGCGCGCCCCTCCGCGATCGCCCAGACGATCAGCGACTGTCCGCGCGCGGCGTCCCCCGCCGCGAACACGCCCGGCACCTTCGTCGCGAACTCAGCGTCCCGTACGAGGACTCCGCGCCCGTCGAGGTCCAGGGCGAGGGCGTCGATCAGCCCGTCGGAGCGGTCCGGGCCCGAGAAACCGAGGGCGAGCAGCACCAGGTCGGCCCGCAGGGCGCGTTCGCTGTCGGGGCGGGGGCGGCGTTCCGCATCGACCTCGACCAGATGCAACTCCCGTACCCGGCCCTGCTCGTCGCCCGTGAAACGCAGCGTCGACGCCTTGAACAACCGGGCGTCCGCATCCGCCTGCGGTGCCGTCGCCAGGTCGCGGGCCTCTTCGTGGGCGGCGGAGAGCCGGTAGATCTTGGGGTGGACGGGCCAGGGTTCGGCCTGCTCGTCGCGGTCGGCGGCCGGCTGCGGGTAGATGTCCAGCTGGGAGACCGAGACCGCCCCCTCGCGTACCGCGGTGCCGAGACAGTCCGCTCCGGTGTCGCCGCCGCCGATGATCACCACATGCCGGTCCTTGGCGGAGAGCGGGTTGGCGGGCAGATCGCCTTCGCAGACCTTGTTGGCGAGCGGCAGATACTCCATGGCCTGGTGGACGCCGTCCAGCTCCCGTCCGGGGAGCGGCAGGCCACGCCAGGCCGTGGCGCCGGTCGCGAGGAGGATCGCGTCGTAGCGCTTGCGGAGCTCGGCGGCGGTGAGGTCGCGTCCGACGGTCACCGAGGTGCGGAACTTGGTGCCCTCGGCCTTCATCTGACCGAGCCGGCGCTCCAGATGCACCTTCTCCATCTTGAACTCGGGGATCCCGTACCGCAGCAGCCCGCCGATCCGGTCGTCCCGCTCGTACACGACGACCGTGTGGCCCGCGCGCGTGAGCTGCTGGGCGGCGGCGAGGCCGGTGGGGCCCGAGCCGATCACCGCCACCACCTTGCCGGTGAGACGGTCGGGCGGCTGCGGTACGGCCCAGCCCTCGTCCCAGATCCGGTCGGCGATCGCGACCTCGACGTTCTTGATGGTGACCGCGGGCTGGTTGATGGCGAGAACACAGCCCGACTCGCAGGGCGCGGGGCACAGCCGGCCGGTGAACTCGGGGAAGTTGTTCGTCGCGTGCAGCCGGTCCGCCGCGGCCCACCAGTCGTCGCGGGCGACCAGGTCGTTCCACTCGGGGATCAGATTGCCCAGCGGACAGGCCTGGTGGCAGAACGGGATACCGCAGTCCATACAGCGGTCCGCCTGCTTGCCGATGATCGGGAGCAGCGCGCCGGGTACGTACACCTCCTGCCAGTCGTGCACCCGCTCCTCGACGGGGCGGCGCGGCCAGTCCTCGCGTCCGACGGTGAGAAAGCCCTTGGGGTCGCCCATGGCCGGCCTCCCTTGCGGCGGCTTCAGTGGTGGGGCGGTGGCGGTCGGTGTTTTCGTCACGATACGTCGGGTCTTCGGGCTCGGCACCATGCGCTGCACGGGGGTCTCGCGAGGGAGCGGAGATCTTCGTTTGTACGGTGGCGGAGCCGGCGTATCGGCCGGCGTAAGGCGGAACGGACTGGGGTGGCCATGGCCAGGTTGCGGTGTGCAGTGCTCGACGACTACCAGGGCGTGGCGGAATCGCTCGGTGACTGGTCGCGTCTCGCGGACGAGGTCGACGTGCGTTTCGTACGGCGTCATCTGGACGGGCCCGACGAGGTGGCCGCGGAGATCGGGGACTGCGAGATCGTGGTCGCGATGCGGGAGCGGACGCCGTTTCCCGCCGCCCTGTTCGAGCGGCTGCCCGCGCTGCGGTTGCTGATCACCTCCGGGATGCGCAACGCCTCCATCGACCTCGCGGCCGCCTCCCGGCACGGTGTGACGGTCTGCGGGACCGCGAGCAACTCCGAGCCGCCGGCCGAACTGACCTGGGCTCTGCTCCTCGGGCTTGCCCGCTCCGTGCCCGCCGAGGCGGGCGCGCTGCGTACGGGTGGTCCGTGGCAGTCGACGCTCGGTGCGGATCTGCATGGGCGGCGGCTCGGTCTGATCGGTCTCGGGAAGATCGGGGCCAAGGTGGCGCGGGTCGGACAGGCCTTCGGGATGGACGTGGCCGCGTGGAGCCGGAACCTGACGGCGGCACGGGCGGACGAGGTCGGTGTGACCCTGGCCGGGTCGCTCGACGAGCTGTTGTCGTCCAGCGATTTCGTCTCCGTGCATGTGCAGTTGAGCAACCGGACGCGCGGCTTGGTGGGTGCCGCCGAGCTGAAGCGGATGCGGTCCACGGCGTACCTGGTCAACACCTCGCGTGCCGCGATCGTCGATCAGGAGGCTCTGGTGCGGGCGCTGCACGAGGGCTGGATCGCGGGGGCGGGATCGGATGTCTTCGACACCGAGCCACTGCCGGCCGACCACCCGCTGCGCACGGCCCCGAATTTCCTGGGCCTTCCGCACCTGGGCTATGTCACCCGGCGGAACTACGAGGGGTACTTCACGGGAGCCGTCGAGGACATCGAGGGGTTCTTG
>NZ_JAAKZW010000112.1 GCF_011044995.1 Streptomyces mesophilus
ACCCCTGTCCCTGCGCAGCCCCGTACCCCTGGGGCGCGGGTGAGGGGGCGCGGACCGTCGGGGCGCGGAAGTGGCCGGTCTGGTGGGCCGTGGCGCGGTGCAGCACCTCGTAGGCGTGGCCGCGCTCCACGAGTTGGCCGTGCAGTGGTTCCTGCCAGGCGGGCGTACGGGGATGGGCGTCGGCCGCGGCGATCAGCTGCTGCGGAGTGGGCCGCAGCGCGGGGTCCTTGGCGAGGCAGGCCGTGAGCAGCGCCGCCAACGACGCGTCCGCGAGGGTGAGTTCGCCGATGACCTCGGCCATGGGTTCCTCGAAGGCGACCCGGTGCATCACGTCCACGCCCGTGCCGTCGCCGAACGGTGCGTGCCCCGTGGCCGCGTACACCAGGGTGCACGCGAGCGAGAAGACGTCCGAGACCGTGTCGCAGCGGCCGTCGCGCAGATACTCGGGCGCCATGTACGCGGGCGTGCCGACCCGGGAGCCCGTGCTGGTGATGGCGCTGCTGTCGACGGCCTGCGAGATGCCGAAGTCGATGACGTGCACGCCCTGCGCGGACAGGATCACATTGGACGGCTTGAGGTCCCGGTGCACGATGCCGGTGGCGGCCAACCCGTCGAGTGCGCGGCCGAGTTCTCCCACCAGGCGCCAGACACCCGCCGGCCGGAGCACTCCGCTCTCGCGTACGGCGTCGGCGAGGTTGAGCCCGGGGACGTACTGCGTGGCCATCCACAGCAGCCGGTCCTCGAACCCCGTGCCGAGCAGGCTGGGCGCGTGCGGGGTGCGGACCTGTCCGTGCACGGCGGCCTCGCGCTCGAAGCGCCGCCGGAACTCGGCGTCCTCCGCGTACTCGGGCCGGATCACCTTGACGGCGGCGAGCCCCGGCCGGTCGTCGGCGGGCCGCGCGAGATAGACGCGCCCCATGCCGCCGCTGCCGAGCATGCCGATCGCCGCGTACGGGCCGATCGTGCCGGGGTCGCCGGATTGCAGCGGTTCCGCTCCCGCCTGTCCCAAGGCAGCCTGGAGTGCGGACAGTTGTGCCTCGTCCATGGTCGGCCGGCCCGTCAGTAGCTCTGCGGTGCGCCGGCCGGAGCCTGGCCCGGCGGCGCCGGGTACGCGGAGTTGCCGTACTGCTGAGCGGGGAACGGGGCGGGAGCGCGGCGGGCGCTGCCCATCGAGACGGCCACGGCGCCGATCATCAGACCGACTCCGCCGAGCCCGGCGATCAGGGGCTCGCTGTCGTCGGTGGTGGAGACCGCGGCGTTGGTCGACTCACAGGTCTCCTTGGGCACGGGACGCTCGGTCGTGCCCGTGTTCACCGTGGTGCACTCGTAGCGGAAGTCGACGATGGCGTTCCGCGACTGGTGCGCCTCCGAGAAGGCGAAGGCGAACAGGCCGAGCCCGCCGAGCAGGAACAGGATCTGGGCCACGCGCGCGACGGGATGCATACAGCGAACTCCACCTTGACCGGGCTTGCGCCCCTGGTTGTACGGCACCGGATGGGGGCGCTGCGGCCGGACGGACCACGGCAGATGCAGAACGTTCACGAGGGCGGCCGTCACGGCCGGCCCTGTCGGCGCGCCTCCCCCGTGGCGCGCCGCCCCAGTATCGGGTCACTCGGGCCCCGGGGGAACCTCTAACGTTCCAGGGTGCGCGTCAGTACCTCATGGCACGCCTCAGCACCGCTTCACGAGGCGGTGGGACCGCGGGGCGTACGTCCCCGCCAGGTTCCCCTGTGCCCTCGCGGCCGTGCAGCCGGTGCGCAGCGTGTCCCGCTCCAGGTCGAAACCGGCGGGTGTGAAGTCCCGCCCCCGGAAGTACTCCACCCCGTGGAACGCGGCCGGGTCACCTGCGTTGAAGTAGACCGACCGCACCGGCGCGTGCCGGGTCCAGGCGCAGGTCTCGGGTCCCGCGAGCCAGTCGGGATCCGATGCCTCCCAACTGCACATCTGCCCCTCGCCGTTGTCCTCGCTGAAGAAGCAGACGGATTGCGCGGGGCAGTGGTGGTAGCCGTAACCGACCTCTTCGCCGCCTCTTTCGTATACGACCGCCGAGCCGAGTGCGACGGCCACGCCCAGGAGCGCCGCCGCGGCCACCAGGAGGCGCGGCCGTCGAAGCAGCCGCAGGGAGCGCAGCCGGGACGAGGAGGTGGAGCCCGCGGCCCGTTCGACCCGCAGCAGCAGCGACGACGCGTCGTGCCGGGCCCGTTCCTCGTGCGTACGGGCGAGGCAGTCGGTGACGATCTCCCGCCAGGCGCCCGGGAGTTCGGGTGACAGGCGCAGGTCCTCGGCTCCCCGGGCGTAGCGCACCAGGGCGTCGCCGCGCGCCTCGGCCGTGCTGCCCGGCAGCGGATGCGTGCCGGTCAGGACGAGATGGGCGAGGACGCCGAACGCCCAGAGGTCGGTGCTGGGGCGGATCTGCTGTCCGCGCTCGCCGAGTTCGGCCCAGTGGAGTTCGGGCGGGGTGTGGTCGGGGGTCGAGAAGCCGGGGGAGTAGGCGGCGGCGCCCTCCAGCTTCGCCGCCAGACCGAAGTCGGCGAGCCGCACCGAACCGTCCTTCATCAGCAGGACGTTGGCGGGCTTGAGGTCGCCGTGCACCCAGCCCGCGCGGTGCAGCTGGTGCAGCCCTTCGCAGACCTGGACGAGCAGCGCGGGGCCGGCCGCGGGCGCCGGCGGACGACGCAGCAGCGCGGCGAGGGAGGCCTCGGCCTTCTCCAGTACGAGAACGGTGGCGCCGTCGAGCCCGGGCCGCCCCGGAGCCTCCACCGTGAGCGTCTCGTACAAGCGGATGATGCGCGGAGCGCGCAGCCGGCTGAGCAACTCGGTCTCGCGCTCGGCCAGTTCCCGCAGATGGTTGAACCGGTGCGGCGCCCGGGTGCCCGTGGGCAGGAACTTGAGCGCGGCCACGGCCGGCAGCTCCCCGCCCGCCTCAGCGTCGGCCGAGATACGCCGCGCCCCCGAGTCGGCCCAGATGCGCCGCGCCCCCGAGTCCGCCGAGATCCGCCGCGCCGCGTACACACTCCCGAACGCCCCGTCGGCCAGCGGTTCGAGCACCTCCCAGGAGCCGACGCGAAAGCCCTTCGGCACGGGCACGGCGTACGGGGACTCGGTCACGGCGCCATCTCGGGTGCGGCGCAGCCGAGGACGACGAGATCCTCTTCCCGTACGAGATCGAAGCGCAGGGCGAGCGAGACCAGGGACTCCTTCTTGCCGTTGAGCCGCAGCCCCGGCTCGTGGTCCTCGGGACCGCGCTTGAGGCGCAGCTTCACCGCGAGGTAGTCGATGTTCCAGTACACCGACGAGCGGGTGGCCGACGGCCAGGCGGGACGCAGCCGTTCCACGATCTGGTCGACCGTGGGCACCGGGGCGTGCGGGGCGCCGCGCAGCCGCGTCTCGCACAGGGCGGCGAGCACCGCGTAGTACCGCTTGGTGCGGTCGAGGGCGAAGGCCGGGGCGGTGGCCGGTCCGGACAGACCGCTGCGCGAGGCGGTGCGGTACGCGTGGCGCGGCGCCCACACCTCGAAGGCGAGCAGCTCGCCCGCGGCGGGCAGCACGACACGGGAGAACTCGAACGGCACCGGTGCGTCGACCCGGCCGGGCGCGATCTTGATGTGCTCGCCCGCGCCCTCCGGGTTCTCCACCACGTACGTCTGGTTCTCGCTCAGGTTGTCGATGATCCAGAAGGCGTGGTGCGCGGTGATCTCACCCGCGATCCGGGGCACCCCTTCGTGGCCGAGTTCCAGACCCCCTGCGGGGACGTCGCGCCCGAAGGGCAGTACGTCGCCGGACGCGAGCTCGATCCGTCCGCCGTGCGCTGTCCGTTCCCCGCCACCGGCCGGTGGCACCACGATGATGCTGTGCATCCTTCGTCCCCCTCATGCCCCGCAGTCCCCCTGTGCGCCGCAGAGCAGTCAGCGTAAGGGGAGTCCGGGGCGCAGGGGAAAGCTTCAGCGGGGCGTGGCCTGTCGGGCCGTACCGGGCAGGCCGTTGAGCTCGCGCGCCTCGTCGAGGGCGCGCAGGCGCAGCCGGGTGCGGGTGCGGAGCTCGTCCTGGTACGGGGTGAGGGTCACGTCCCACGCATAGCGCAGGGCCTCGGTTCGTTCGGCCTGCGTGGTGGCGTCGGGCGGGGCCGTGGGCGCCGGCAGCTCGTCGAGGAGTGTGTTCACGCGGGTCCAGGTCTCGGCGTCCCCGTACAGCCGCTCCCTCGCGCGCGTCCGGCAGTCCGCGGTGGCGTGCCGCTTGTGGCAGTCCGTCACCAGCGCCTGCTCGGCCCGGTCGAGCTCGGCCAGCTCGGCGCGGGACAGGGCGCGGCCGCCCTGGCAGGCGGCGCGGGCGTTGTCGTAGCGGATCAGGGACTCGCGGGACAGGGCCGTGCGGTAGCCGGGCGGCGCCGGGTCCGGATGGCCGTAACGCTCCAGGCAGGTACGGGTGATGACGAGCTGCCGCGGTTCTTCGGCGGCGGATCCCCGTGCGGTGGTGCAGCCGGTCGCGGCGGCGCTGCACACCGCCGCGACCGCGCACACGGAAACGAAACCTCGCTTCATGGCGGTGCGTCCCCCCAAGCGCGCCACCCCCCGTGGTGGCGCGGTCGTCACGCTAGGGGCGCCTCCCGGGCGCCGGGTACCTCGGAGGTCAGAGGTTGCTCTCGGACACGGTCGGCCCGGGGTGGGCGTCCTCGGCGTCGCAGCGCGGGATCCAGCTGTGGGAGCGCAGCTTGTAGTCGCCCTTGAGGTTGCCCTGCTGGTTGACGCTGGTGCAGCCGGCGCGTTCGCTGTCGCGCTCCGGCTCGACGCCGGTCGGTACGAAGCCGGGGCCGCGCCAGTACGCGACGCTGATCTCCTTCGTACGCTCCTGGTTGTTGTTGAAGACCGACTTCACGGGCCGGTCACCGGACCAGGCGCAGCGCGTCCTGCCGCGCAGCCAGTCGTCGTCGTCCCCGGCCCAGTGGCACATCTCCCCGTTCCCGTTGACGTCGCTGAAGAAGCACACCTCGCCGGCCGGACAGCGGTGATAGCCGTACGTCACGGAAGGCTCGGGCCACAGGGCGTACACCGTCGCGGCCGCGGCGAAGACGGCCGCCGAGGAGAGGGCGGCCCACCCCGCGCGCCGTGAGGGCTTCCTGCGGGACGGCAGCAGCGGCCGGCGCGTCCTCGCCGCGCCCGTCAGGCGCCGTATCCGCCCGAGCAGTGCCCGCGCCTGGTGCGCCGAGCGCTCCTGGTGCGTGGCGGCGAGGCAGTCCCGTACCAACGCGCGCCAGCCGTCGGGCAGTTGCGGGGAGAGCCGCAGCTCCTCCTCGCCGAGCGCATAGCGCACGGTCGCGTCCCGGCGCACCGCCGCGGTGCCCCCGGGCAGGGGATACGACCCGGTGAGCACCACATGGGCGAGGACCCCGAACGCCCAGATGTCCGCGCTCGCCCGTATCTGCCGCCCGCGCTCGCCGACCTCCGGCCACACCAGCTCGGGCGGGGTGTAGTCGGGGGTCGAGAACGCCGGTGCGTAGGCGTGGGTGCCCTCCAGCTCGGCGGCCATGCTGAAGTCACCGAGACGCACCGAACCGTCCGCCATCACCAGCACATTGGCCGGCTTCAGATCACCGTGCACCCAGCCCGCGTCATGCAGCTGCGCCAGTCCCTCGCACACCTCGGCGAGCAGCTCCGGCGCCTGCGCGGGGACCCCGGAGTCCAGGAGCGCGTCGAGCGAGGTCCGTGCCTCTTCCAGTACGAGGACGGTGGCGCCGTCGAGCTCGGGGTGTTCCGGATCGTCCACCGTGAGGGCCTCGTACATCCGGATCAGCCGCGGCGCACGCAGCCGGCTGAGCAACTCGACCTCGCGCTCGGCCAGTTCGCGCAGATGGTTCAGCTGACGCGGGGTGTGCGTACCGGTCGGCAGGAACTTGAGTGCCGCGCGCCGCGGGGCGCCGTCGCCCGTCCTGCGGGCCCCGTACACGCTCCCGAACGAGCCGCTGGCCAGCGGCTCCCGCACCTCCCAGGACCCGACCCGGTAGCCCCGGGGCACCGTCACCGCGTACGGCTGCGCGGTCACCGGCCGGCCTCCTGCCGTACCCCCGCCTCCTGCCGTACGGCGCAGGGCAGTACGGCCAGATCGTCCTCCCGCACGAGATCGAACCGCAGCGCCAGGGAGGCCAGCGCCTCCTTCTTGCCGTTGAGCCGCGGACCCGGACCCGCCTGTTCCGCGGGCGGCTTGAGGCGCAGCTTCACCGCGAGATAGTCGATGTTCCACTGCACGGTCGCCCGGCTCGCCGCGGGCCAGCCGGGCGCGAGCCGCTCCACGACCTGCTCCACCGTCGGTACGGGGGCGTGCGGGGCGCCGCGCAGGCGCGGCTCGCACAGGGCGGCGAGCACCGCGAAGTAGCGCTTGGCGGGGTCGAGCGAGAAGGCCGGCAGGGTCTCCGTACCGTCCAACGCGTCGCTGTGGCGCGGCAGATGGTCATGGCGCGGCGCCCACACCTCGAACGACAGGAGCTCACCCGCGGCCGGCAGGACCACCCGCGCGAACTCGAACGGCACCGGTGCGTCCAGGCGCCCCGGCCCCACCTTGATGTGCTCGCCCGCGCCCTCCGGGTTCTCCACCACGTAGGTCTGGGTGCGGCTCAGGTTGCTCAGGATCCAGAAGGCGCCCTGTGCGGCGATCTCGCCCGCGTGCCGTGAGACGCCCTCGTGGTCGATGGCCAGGCCCTCCACCGCACGCCCGAAAGCGAGCTTCTCGCCCGGCCGGAGCCTGAGTTGATGCCCTGGTCCCGGGCAGTGCGGCGGCACGACGATGATGCTGTCCAGACTGTGCACCTGGTCCCCCCATGTAGCCGGACCCCGTCAGGGTAGGGCGCGCGCGAAGGGCCGCACCCCTCTTCGTACGAAGATGAGGTGCGGCCCTTTCGTTCCGGTTACACGCGCGGGATGCACGCCGCTCAGTAACGGGGGCGTGCGAACCAGGCGGTGCCCGAGGAGACCGCAGGGGCGGCGGTGATGATGGCGCCGAAGACGACCCACAGAAGCGGGAAGATCACCGCGCTGGCCATACCCGTGTCGAGGCCGACGAACAGGAAGATCAGGCCGGCGACGCAGCCGAGCGCACCGTAGACGATCGTGGTGACGCGGATGCCCTGGCCCCCGCTGCCGAACTTGACGGCGAGCGTGATGGAGAGCGCGGCGAGACCCCCGAGGATGAGGGCGACGACGATACCGACGCCGGCCGCCACATCGGCGAAGTCCGAGCCGGCGCTGGAGCCGAAGTCGTCGGCGGTGTCGGAGATGTCGTTGGCGATGGCCGCGACGTAGAGGTAGCCGAGGGCGCCGATGATCTGCACCGCCGAGATGATGAACAGGAAGACGCGCGCCGTCACCAGGAGTCCCGGCATCGTCTGCTGCATCGGATTGCCGCCCGGGTAGGCGGAGTACCCCGGGTAGCCGGGCTGCTGCTGGGGATAGCCGTAGCCCTGTTGCGGCGGCACAGAGGGCGGTGCCTGCTGCGGGTAGCCGTATCCGGGCTGGGCCGGCGGCTGCTGGGGCGGCTGACCATAGGGGTTGTTCGGGTCGCCGTAACTCATGGCGCTTGACTCCTCCGTGGGTAGTGCGGGGACGACGCGGTTCGCACTAAGGAGGAAGGTCCCAAGGTATTAGTGGCCGTCCCCCCGGTTACTCCCGCGGCACTGTGCCGGACATGGTTCTAGGCGGGCCGTGTGCTTGTCCACCCGCATTCCAGATGTGTTGTGCAAGTGCAACCTCCTCGATCTTGAAATCGGGTGCCGGGCCGCCCCGGAGTCCGCGCCCGGCGAGATCATCGGGTGGCCGATTGGAGACCGGGCGCCCGGATCGGCGAGGATGGGTCCCATGACCGCCCAGATTCTCGATGGCAAGGCCACCGCGGCCGCGATCAAGGCCGAGCTCGCCGTCCGCGTGGAAGCGCTGAAGGCCCGCGGCATCACCCCCGGACTCGGCACCGTGCTCGTCGGTGAGGACCCCGGCAGCCAGAAGTACGTCGCCGGCAAGCACCGCGACTGCGCCCAGGTCGGCATCGCCTCGATCCAGCGCCATCTGCCCGCGACGGCCTCGCAGGAGGAGATCGAGGCGGTCGTCCGCGAACTCAACGAGGACCCGGCCTGCACCGGCTACATCGTGCAGCTGCCGCTGCCCAAGGGCATCGACGAGAACCGCATCCTCGAGCTGATGGACCCGGACAAGGACGCCGACGGTCTGCACCCGATGAACCTCGGCCGCCTCGTCCTGAACGAGCCGGCGCCGCTGCCCTGCACGCCCAACGGTGTGATCACGCTGCTCCGCCAGTACGGGGTGGAGATCAAGGGCGCCGAGGTGGTGGTCGTCGGCCGTGGCGTGACCATCGGACGCCCGATGCCGCTGCTGCTCACCCGCCGCAGCGAGAACGCGACCGTGACCCAGTGCCACACCGGTACGCGCGATCTGGCCGCGCATCTCAAGCGCGCCGACATCATCGTGGCCGCGGCGGGCGTACCGCATCTGATCAAGCCCGAGGACGTGAAGCCGGGCGTCGCGGTCCTGGACGTCGGTGTCTCGCGGGACGAGAGCGGCAAGATCGTCGGCGATGTGCACCCCGGTGTCGCCGAGGTCGCGGCCTGGATCTCGCCCAACCCCGGCGGCGTCGGCCCGATGACCCGCGCCCAGCTGCTCGTCAACGTCGTCGAGGCCGCCGAGCGCGCGGCCGGTGGCTCCAGTGCCGGCTGAGGGCGGGGCTTTCCCGGACGGCGAAGGGCCCGAGAGGGCGGCTGCTTCCCCGGACGGTGAAGGCCCCGAGGGCGCGGCGGTCTCGCGGGACGGCGAGAGGCCCGAGAACGCGGAGGTCTCGCGGGACGGCGAGAGGCCCGAGCGTGCGGTGTCGCCGGCGGACGGTGACGGCCACAAGGACGCGGAGGATGCCGAGGACGTGGCGGGCGCCGAGGACGCCGCGGACGCGGAGTCGGCGCAGGAGCCCGCGGAGCCGACAGCGCGGTCGGCGGTCTCCGGGGGCGAGCCCCCGGTCAAGAAGTCCCGCCGCTTCCCTCTGTTCACCAAGGACACCGCGCGCCCCGAGGGCGGCGGCCGCGCGGCGCCGGGTGACGCACCCGCGCCGGCCCGGCAGTGGCCGATGCTCACGGTGCTCGGGGTGACAGCGGCCGGTCTGATCCTCACGGCCTTCGACGTCTGGCGCATCGGCACCCTGCTCATCGGTGTCGCGCTGCTCATCGGCGCCGTGCTGCGCCGGATGCTGCCGTCGGTCGGGATGCTGGCGGTGCGCTCGCGGTTCACCGACATGGTCACGTACGGCGCGCTCGGTGTGGCGATCGTGCTGCTCGCGCTGATGGCGCAGCCGAAGCCCGTCCTGGAGATCCCGTTCCTGGACGAGACCCTGCACTTCACGATCAGCAGTTAGCGGGGCCCAGTGCTCGGGGTGCGCCGGACAGTCCCCGCCCACCCGGGGGCCGAGCCCTTCAAAGGCTATCGGCCCCCACTGACAACGCCCCTTTCCGCGCGCGGTCGGTGCGCCGCTCCCAAGTCCGCGCCGATCTCCCGGAGCAGCTCCAACGCCGCCCCGATCGCGGGCTGTTGCTCCGCGCCCGCACGCACCAGCGCCTCGATCGTGCGGCCGCCGCCCGGCAGCGTGAGGACCGCGGCGCCGGGCGGCGGCGCGGCGCACAGCAGCCGGGGCAGGATCGTCACCGCGTGACCGGTGGCCACGAGGGCGAGCGCCGCGCCCAGATCCTCGCAGTCGTGCTCGATCCGGGGTGTGAAACCGGCGTTGCGGCAGGCGTGCAGCAGAACGTCGCGGCAGGTGCTCGGCGGTGGCGCGGAGATCCAGGCACGGTCGGACAGGGCCCCGAGCCCGTCGGCGCGTACCGCGTCCAAAAGGTCATCGGGGACCGCGAGAGCGAGCGGGTCGTCGAACAGGGGAACTGCCGTGGTGCCGCCGGGCGGTGGCGAGCCGAGCAGGTGATAGCGGTACGAGACGGCCAGATCGAGCCCGTGCTGCTTGAGCCGCACCACCGCGTCCTGCGGTTCGCACTGCACGATCCTGGGCCGGATCCGCGGATGCCGCCCGGCGAGCCGGGCGACCAGGGGAGCGGCCACCGAACGCAGCGCGCTCGGCGCGCAGCCGATCCGCAGCTCACCGGTGAGGTCGTCGTCGAGCGCGCGCACCGCACCCTCGGCGCGCTCGAGCGCGGCCAGGACCTGTTCGCAGCTCGCGGCGAGCGCCGCGCCGGCCGCCGTGAGCCGCACCCCGCGTCCTTCGCGCAGCAGCAGCGAGGCCCCGGCTTCCGTTTCCAGGGCGCGCAGTTGCTGGGAGACCGCGGAGGGTGTGACGCCGTGCAGCTCGGCGACGGCGGTGACCTTCCCGTGTTCGGCCAGGTCACGCAGCATGACCATGCGCTTCACGTCGAGCATGGGTCCCGCCCCTCGTCGCCGCCTCGCGATTGTTGAGTTCAGCTTGAGGTCAACGGTAGGAGAGATAGCTGGACTTCACTGTTTGTGCGCGGTCATCCTCACCACATGAACACCCCACAGAAGATCGTCCTCGTCGGCGCCCACGGCACACTCGGCAGGGCGGTCCACACCGCCTTGCGCGAGCGCGGCCATGAGGTGATCACCGCCTCCCGCAAGGACGCCGACATCACCCTCGACATCACGGACCCCGAGTCCATCGCGGCCCTGTACCGCCAGGTCGGCCGGATCGACGCGGTGGCGTGCGCGGCGGGCACCGTGCCGTGGAAGCCGGTCACCGAACTCACCCTGCAGGACGTACGCGACGGCCTCGAAGGCAAGGCGGTCGGGCAGATCGAACTCGTCCGCCAGGGCCTCGAATCCGTGGCCGAGGACGGCTCGTACACCCTGATCACCGGCATCCTCGCCCGCGAGCCCATCCGCACCGGCACCGTCGCCTCGCTCGCGAACGGCGCCGTCGAGTCCTTCGTACGGGCCGCCGCGATCGAACTCCCGGGCCGGCAGCGGATCAACGCCGTCAGCCCCACCGTCTTCGAGGAGTCCCTGGACGCCTACGGAGACTTCTTCCCCGGCTTCGACCCCGTACCGGTACGCCGCGCGGCCGCCGCCTACGTGCGGTCGATCGAAGGAGCGCAGACGGGGCAGATCCACCGCGTGGAATGAGCGCCCTACGGCCCGCGCAAGGGAACCGAACCCCCCGCTGCCTCCGTCAGTCGGACATACCGGTGAAGTTCGCCGGCAGGGGGGTGAGCGGTGGGTATCTGGCAGCCGCTGCCGGACGGGACTCCGGCCGAAGTGATGCATTTCGTCGAGCACTTGAGACTGCTCAAGGACCGTACGGGGCTGAGCCTCGTCTCGCTCGGCACGCGCACCTCGTACAGCAAATCCTCCTGGCAGCGCTATCTGAACGGCCAGCAGCCACCGCCCCGCCAGGCGGTCCTCGCGCTGTGCCGCGTCGCGGGTCTCGACGCCGCGGAGGCGGCCCGCTTCGGCGCGCGCTGGGAGCTGGCCATGCGGGCGTGGCCCCGGCCCGATGCGGTACGGCCGGGTCTTGCCGATGCGGTACGGCCGGACACCGCGCGAGCGGATGCCGTACGAGCCGATGTCGTACGAGCGGACGCCCCCGCCGCGCCGTCCTGGGACGACCTCGGCGAGGACGAGGACACCCTGCCGTGGTGGGTGCCCCAGGAAGAGCCCGCGCCCGGGAAGGCGCCGCCCTGGAAGCTGTTCGCGTACGCCGCGGCCGCCGTGCTCGTGATCCTGCTGACCGGGCTGCTCCTCGTCCTGAGCTAACGCCGCACGTAGGGCCCCGCACCACCACGTGGTGGCGCGGGGCCCTACGCGGATGCGTCAGTTCGCCCAGTTGTACGCGGCCTTCTTCCAGTGGCCGTCGATCTTCACGTAGTACACCCCGTTCAGGCGCTTGAAGCCGGCCTGGTGGTCGTAACCCGTGTACTCGATCTTGTTGCTGCCGACGTGGTCCAGGAAGTCGTCGGCGAGGCTGAAGGTCTGCTTGCCGACGACGCCGTCGATGTGGAGACCCTCGGTCTGCTGCCAGTACTTCGTGGCCGACTTGGTGCGCGGGCCGAAGTGCCCGTCGATGTCGCCCTTGGTGAACTTGCGCCACTTGCCGTCCGAGCCCTTGTACTTGGCGCCGTCCGCCCACAGGATCGTCTGCCACAGCCGCGTCGCGTTGCTGTGGGAGTAAGAGGTGCGGGACAGGTTGCCTTCGTCGCCCCAATCGTTGGTCGGGTTGCCGCGGCCGTCGATCACGTGCTGGCTGCCGGCCGCCGCGGTGGGCGCCAGGCCGGCCAGGGCCAGCCCCGCTCCCGCCGCCACGGACACGGCCGCCATACCGAGCCGGTTGCGCTTGCTGAGGTACATCTGTGCTCCCCCCGTAGGTGCTGTGACAGGGATGAGCGTGTCCGGTTGAGGGGGGTGCGCAGAAGTCCTGAGGACGGGGGAGGGATCCCCCGGGACGTCCCGTACGCTGACCTGGGGTTCCCACGCGGGCCGTGGGACGCGGGTGGGACACTGCAGTTCGACCATCAAGGGCGCGCGACGGGGCGCACCCTGACCCGTAATGCTCCCGTGCGCCGGTGCCGGGGGAACTGAGACCCTTGCTTCTGGCATCCCTGTGGTTAGCCATGGGGGCGCTTCGCCCCGGCCCCTGAGGGCCGGGACAAGGGCATGCAGGGCCGCGCACACGGGTACGTCTGGGCACGACACGGGGGGACAAGGGGGAAGCAATGCCTCGTTGGAGGGCGCTACCGGAGGAACTCGACCCGCAGGTACGCGAGTTCGCGAGCCAGCTGCGCCGGCTCGTCGACCGCAGTGGGCTGAGTATCGCCGCGGTGGCGGACCGTACGGGCTACAGCAAGACATCGTGGGAGCGCTATCTGAACGGCCGGCTGCTCGCGCCCAAGGGCGCGGTCGTGGCGTTGGCCGAGGTCACCGGCACCAACCCGATGCATCTGACCACCATGTGGGAGCTCGCGGAGCGTGCCTGGAGCCGCTCCGAGATGCGCCACGACATGACCATGGAGGCGATCCGGATCTCCCAGGCGCGTGCCGCGCTGGGCGAGTTCGGTCCGGGTCCCGCCAAGGGGAGGAACGGCAAACCGCGCGCCGCCGCGGCGCCGGCGGCCGCCCATCCGCCGACCCAGCCGGCGTCCACGTACAGCCCGCCCAGGCAGCAGTCGGCCGCCGCCCCGTCCTCGGGGGCCCGTTCCTACGGTCCGCCGTCCGGGCCCGGCGGCGGGGAGCGGCCGGGTCCCGCGCGGGGCGGTTCGCCCGACGGGCAGCGCAGGAAGCGGAAGTTGACGATGTTCCTCGCGGGCATCGTCGGCGCGCTCGTGGTCATCGCCGCGGCAGTGTTCCTCACCGACTTCGGCAAGGACAAGAGCGGCGACGACGCGAAGGGCACGCCGACCCCCACGCCCAGCATCAGCGAGACCCTGCCCGAGGGTGTCGAGTGCAGGGGTGCGTCCTGTGCCGGCAAGGACCCGGAGGAGATGGGCTGCGGCGGCACGTTCGCCACGTCGCCGCCGGTCGACGTCAAGGTCGGCGCGGCCAAGGTCGAGGTCCGCTACAGCAAGGTCTGCGGTGCGGCCTGGGGCCGGATCACCTCGGCGGCGGCAGGCGACACCGTGGAGATACGGGTGAAGGGCGAGGAGACGCAGACCTCCGAGGTCGACGGGGACTTCGACGCGTACACCCCGATGATCCCGGTGAAGAACGTCGAGGACGCGAAGGCCTGCGCGATCCTGACGGGCGGGCAGGAAGGCTGCACAAAGTAGCGGGCAGAGAAGTAATTCGGGGTACGGGTGCATGACCGGCGCGAGCCGGGGCACGCGATGAGTACCCCCACGGGATGCACACGCACCCCGAAGAACGGCCGCCGCGCTCACCTCTCCCGATGCGGCGGCCGTTCTCGTGTCTCCGTACAGCGCACGGCCGTGTGTGCGGGGCCACACAGGGCCGGGGTCGACGGGGGCGTCGGGCGCGATAGCCTGACCGGTGGATCTCCCTTGACGTCAAGAGATCGATCATCGCGGCGTCGACCGGGAGGTTCCCAAGGACCGGGGCAGGGACCCCCACCGCCAGCTGTCTTAACGGAGATCGCCATGACCCGCACTCCCGTGAATGTCACCGTCACCGGCGCTGCCGGCCAGATCGGTTACGCGCTGCTCTTCCGTATCGCCTCCGGCCACCTGCTCGGCCCGGACGTGCCGGTCAAGTTGCGTCTCCTCGAGATCACCCCCGCGCTCGGCGCCGCCGAGGGCACCGCGATGGAGCTCGACGACTGCGCGTTCCCGCTGCTCGCGGGCATCGACATCACCGACGACCCGAACGTGGCCTTCGACGGTGCCAACGTCGGTCTGCTCGTCGGCGCCCGCCCCCGCACCAAGGGCATGGAGCGCGGTGACCTGCTCTCCGCCAACGGCGGCATCTTCAAGCCGCAGGGCAAGGCCATCAACGACCACGCCGCGGACGACGTCAAGGTCCTCGTCGTGGGCAACCCGGCGAACACCAACGCCCTGATCGCCCAGGCCGCCGCCCCGGACGTACCGGCCGAGCGCTTCACGGCGATGACCCGCCTCGACCACAACCGTGCGCTCTCGCAGCTCTCCAAGAAGACCGGCGTCCCGGTCTCGGAGATCAAGAAGCTCACGATCTGGGGCAACCACTCCGCCACCCAGTACCCCGACATCTTCCACGCCACGGTCGCCGGCAAGAACGCCGCCGAGACCGTGAACGACGAGAAGTGGCTGGCCGACGACTTCATCCCGACCGTCGCCAAGCGCGGTGCCGCGATCATCGAGGCCCGTGGCGCCTCGTCGGCCGCCTCCGCCGCCAACGCCGCGATCGACCACGTGTACTCCTGGGTCAACGGCACCGCCGAGGGCGACTGGGTCTCCATGGGTATCCCGTCGGACGGTTCCTACGGTGTCCCCGAGGGCCTCATCTCCTCGTTCCCCGTCACCACCAAGGACGGCGCGTACGAGATCGTCCAGGGCCTGGACATCAACGAGTTCTCCCGTGCGCGCATCGACGCCTCGGTCAAGGAGCTCGAGGAGGAGCGCGAGGCCGTTCGCGCCCTCGGCCTGATCTGAGTCACCGGGCTTCTTCAGTACGACGCCGAAGTCCCGGCTCCCCTTGAGGGAGCCGGGACTTCGGCGTGTGTGCCCGTCCGCCTGCTCAGGCGCCCTGCTTCTGCAGCTCCTTGACGTCCACGGTCTCGCCCGCCGGCGGAGTCTCGCTCGGCACCGGCTCGTCGTAGTCCGAGAAGGAGACGGTCTGCTCCTTGCCGCCCTCCTGGCTGACGATCTTCAACGGGTAGGGCTTGCCCTCGGTCGCCACATGGATGGTGGACTTCTCGCCCGCGTCCGTCTCCTCCAGGGCGATGGCCTCCTGGCCGTCGACGGTGGAGGTGCCGCCCTTCTTCAGCTTCCCCGTCTCGCCTTCGGATCCCATCTCCTTCTGCAGCGCCTTGAGATTGCAGGAGGACGAGAGCTGGCTGAGCTGTGGGTCCTTGGTGTCACCCATGAGGTGCTTGTCCTTGAGCAAGTCGGCCGCGGCATCGCCGTTCGGACCGCCCATGGCCTTCCAGAACGCGGCGTCGGCCTTGATCCACACCTTCTCGCCGCGCTTGAGGATGTCGAAGCTGCCCTTGCCCTCGGGCATCTTGAAGGTGCCGGCGCAGTTGCCCTGCTGGTCCACCGCGAGGTCGAACGACTGGGGTTCGCCGCCCGAGGAGGACGCGCCGCTGTCCATCGACATCCGCAGCGACTTGGCGTCGAGCAGCGCCTGCTGCGCGGCGTCGCTGATCTCCTTGGCGCTCTTGTCGGCGATCGAGCTCTCCTTGTCGCCCGCACCCCCGCCGCTGCCGCCGTTGCCTCCCGAACCGCCGCCCGACCCTCCCGAATCATCCCCGCACCCGGCGAGCGACCCCATGAGGAGTCCTGCACACAGCGTGACCGCCGCAGTGCTCAACGTTCCGCGTCGTGTCCTGGACATCGCTTCCCTCTCCGTCTGGAACAGACCGGCCACATCGGCAGGTTCAGGACGAACGGTCCCCGTACTGAGTGACCCGTGGCACTTTCCGTAAACCGAAGCGCATGGTTTCCCGCCCTGAGGGCAGGGGCTTCCGATCACGCGCGACTACGCGCGGTGAATGTTTCGGGAACGGAAGGCAAGACGCGAAGTGTCGGCACAACAGACCATCCACGTGGACGGAGAGTGGCGAAACGCCCTCGACGGTTCCACGCGCGAGATCCTCGACCCCGCTCAGGCCCGCCCGTTCACCGTCGTCGCCGAGGGAGGCGCGGACGACGCCGACGCGGCGATCGCCGCCGCGCGCCGCGCCTTCGACGAAGGGCCCTGGCCCGGTACGCCGGTTGGCGAACGGGCCGCGCTGCTCAGGCGCGTCGCGGATCTTCTCGTACGGGACCGTGAAGAGCTCGGGCTCCTGGAGAGCCGGGACGCGGGCAAGACCGTGGAGGAGGGCCGGGTCGACGTCGACTGCGTGGCCGACGCCTTCCGTTACTTCGCCGATCTCGTGATCGGCGAAGGTCCTGGGCGGGTCGTCGACGCGGGCAGCGACACCGTGCACAGCACCGTCGTGCACGAGCCGGTCGGTGTCTGCGCGATGATCACGCCCTGGAACTACCCGCTGCTCCAGGCCAGTTGGAAGATCGCCCCCGCGCTCGCGGCGGGCAACACCTTCGTCATCAAGCCCAGCGAGATCACCCCGCTGACCACGGTCGCGCTGATCCGCCTGCTCGAAGAGGCCGGGCTCCCGGCCGGAGTCGCCAACATCGTGACCGGTCCCGGGCACACCGTCGGCGCACGGTTCGCCGAGCACCCGGACGTGGACCTCATCTCGTTCACCGGCGGCCTCATCAGCGGTACGAAGGTCGCGCAGGCCGCCGCCGTCGGCGTCAAGAAGGTCGCGCTCGAACTCGGCGGCAAGAACCCCAACGTGGTCTTCGCCGACGCCTGTTCCACGGACGAGGCCTTCGACACCGCCGTCGACCAGGCCCTGAACGCCGCGTTCATCCACAGCGGCCAGGTCTGCTCGGCCGGCGGCCGCCTCATCATCGAGGAGAGCGTCCGCGAGCGCTTCGTCGCCGAACTCGCCCGCCGCGCCTCCCAGATCAGGCTCGGCCGCGGCACCGCCGACGGCGTGGAGTGCGGACCCCTCGTATCGCAGCAGCAGTTGGACAAGACCGAGGGGTACGTGGCTTCCGCGCTGGCCGAAGGCGCGGTCCTGCGCTGCGGCGGCAAGCGGCCCGCGCCGAGCGAGGACCGGCCCGCCGAGGGGTACTTCTACGAGCCGACCGTCCTCGACGCGTGCCATCGCGGGATGCGGGTCGTACGGGAGGAGGTCTTCGGTCCCGTCCTGACCGTCGAGACCTTCACCACCGAGGACGAGGCCCTCGCGCTCGCCAACGACACCGAGTACGGGCTCGCGGGCGCGGTGTGGACCTCGGACAACTCCAAGGCGCGGCGGATGGCCCGCCGGATGCGGCACGGCACCGTCTGGATCAACGACTTCCACCCGTATCTGCCGCAGGCGGAGTGGGGCGGCTTCGGCAAGTCCGGCGTCGGGCGCGAGCTGGGCCCGTCGGGTCTTGCCGAGTACCGCGAGACCAAGCACATCTACCAGAACCTGGACCCGCGGCCGGTCCGCTGGTTCGCGGGCTGAGCGGCCGAGCGGGCTGACCACCCGGCACGGCCCGGCAGGCACCAACACCCATTACGCGACGCACTTTTGCACCACCACGAAGGGGAACACGCACATGCCTCAATACGACTACGTAGTCGTCGGAGGCGGCACCGCAGGCTCGGTGATCGCCTCCCGGCTGACCGAGGACCCAGGGGTCACGGTCGCCGTGATCGAGGGCGGCCCGAGCGATGTGGGGCGCGACGACGTGCTCACCCTGCGCCGCTGGATGGGCCTGCTCGGCGGCGAACTCGACTACGACTACCCGACCACCGAGCAGCCCCGCGGCAACTCCCATATCCGGCACAGCCGCGCGCGCGTGCTCGGCGGCTGCTCCAGCCACAACACGCTGATCGCGTTCAGGCCGCTGCCGTCCGACTGGGACGAGTGGGCCGAGCACGGCGCCGAGGGCTGGGACGCCGCGTCGATGTCCCCGTACTTCGACAGGCTGCTCAACAACATCGTGCCGGTGGACGAGAAGGACCGGAACGCGATCGCCCGCGACTTCGTGGACGCCGCGCAGACGGCCCTGGACGTGCCGCGGGTCGAGGGCTTCAACAAGCAGCCCTTCGACGACGGCGTGGGCTTCTTCGACCTCGCGTACCACCCCGAGGACAACAAGCGCTCCAGCGCCTCGGTCGCGTATCTCCATCCCGTGATGGACGAGCGGCCCAACCTGACGATTCTCCTTGAGACTTGGGCGTACAGGCTCGAACTCGACGGCACCCGCGCACGCGGCGTCCACGTCCGTACGAAGGACGGCGAGGAGGTCTACGTAGAGGCCGCGCGCGAGGTCATCGTGTGCGCCGGCGCCGTGGACACGCCCCGGCTGCTTCTGCACTCCGGGATAGGCCCGCGCGAGCAGCTCGAAGCGCTCGGGATACCTGTCGTGCACGACCTGCCGGGCGTCGGCGAGAACCTGCTCGACCACCCCGAGTCCGTGATCGTCTGGGAGACGCACGGACCGATCCCCGAGAACTCCGCGATGGACTCGGACGCCGGGCTCTTCGTGCGCAGGGACCCGGAGTTCAAGGGCCCCGACCTGATGTTCCACTTCTACCAGATACCGTTCACGGACAATCCGGAGCGGATCGGGTACGAGCGGCCCCCGCACGGCGTCTCGATGACGCCCAACATCCCGAAGCCGCGCAGCCGTGGCCGCCTGTATCTGACCAGCGCGGACCCGGCCGAGAAGCCGGCCCTGGACTTCCGCTACTTCACCGACGAGGACGACTACGACGGCCGCACCCTGGTCGACGGAATCAAGATCGCGCGGGAGATCGCCAAGACCGAACCGCTCGCCTCCTGGCTCAAGAGCGAGGTCGCCCCCGGCCCCCACGTGACGGACGACGAAGAGCTGAGTGCGTACGCCCGCCAGGTCGCGCACACCGTCTACCACCCTGCGGGCACCTGCCGAATGGGTGCCTCAGCTGATGAACTTGCCGTAGTGTCCCCGGACTTGACGGTTCGTGGCCTCAGTGGCATCCGGATCGCCGATGCGTCCGTCTTCCCGACGATGCCCGCGGTCAACCCGATGATCGGGGTCCTGATGGTGGGCGAGAAATGCGCCGAGTTGCTGACCGGGAGTGATGCCTGATGACCGCGACCACCGACATATCCAAGGGCGGCGACGTGTCCAGGACCGGCCCCGTCTTCTCCGTACGCGACCTGTGGAAGGTGTTCGGGCCGAAGGCGGACCGGATCCCGGGCAACGCCGAGTACGCCGGCCTGAGCGCCACCGAACTGCGCGAGCGCACCGGCTGCACCGCCGCCGTACGCGACGTCAGCTTCGAGGTGCAGCGCGGCGAGGTCTTCGTCGTCATGGGCCTGTCCGGCTCCGGAAAGTCCACCCTTGTACGGACGTTGACCCGCCTCATCGAGCCGACCTCGGGGTCCATATCCATCGACGGCGAGGACGTCCTCGCCATGGACAAGAACCGGCTGCGTGAACTGCGCCGCCACCAGACCGCGATGGTCTTCCAGAACTTCGGCCTCCTGCCGCACCGCACGGTCCTCGACAACGTTGCGTACGGCCTGGAGATCCAGGGCATGGGCAAGGCCGAACGGCGCGCGAAGGCCATGGAGGTCGTCGCGAAGGTCGGCCTCGAAGGCCTGGAGCAGCGCCGTCCCGTACAGCTCTCCGGCGGCCAGCAGCAGCGCGTCGGCCTCGCCCGCGCGCTCGCCGTGGACCCCGAAGTGCTGCTCTTCGACGAGCCGTTCAGCGCGCTCGACCCGCTGATCCGCCGCGATATGCAGGAGGAGGTCATCCGCCTGCACCGTGAAGAGGGCCGCACCATGGTCTTCATCACCCACGACCTCAGCGAGGCGCTGCGCCTGGGCGACCGCATCATGCTGATGCGCGACGGCGGCATCGTGCAGCTGGGCACGCCCGAGGAGATCGTCGCCAACCCGGCCGACGACTACGTACGGGACTTCGTCCGTGACGTGGCCCGCGAGCAGGTCATCTCCGTCCGCAGTGCCATGCTCCCCGGCGACTGCGGCGCCGCGAAGCACTCCGCCGCCCCACTCGACCCGGACATGGTGGTCGCCGAGGCGATCGAGACCGTCGTCCGCAGCGGCGCGACCACCTGCGTCATGCAGGGCAGCACCTGCCTGGGCGTCGTCGACGAGTCCAGGCTCCTGGCCGTGGTCGCCGGACTCGACGGCGACGCGGGGGAGTCGAGGGACAAGGCGGTGGCTGCCGTATGACCAGCCCCGTCCGCAGTACGAGGGGGGCGGCCGCATGAGTGCCCCGACTCTCGACCGTCCCGTCAAGGCCGATGCCCCGGGCGCCCCGCAGCCGCCCGGCCCCGCGGCCCGTCTGATGGCCCACCCCAAGGCCGTGCTCCTGCTGCTCGCCCTGCTCGTCGCGGTGGTCTCCGCGGCCGTCGCCGGCAGCGGTGAGTGGCCGGGCGACCTGACCGTCGACGTCCGCACCCCGCTCACGGACTTCAACGAGTGGCTGGTCGACAACCGCACCACCCACCCGCTGTTCCTGTACTTCCTGCTGCATATCTCCAACACCGCCGAATCCGCCGTCGACGGCGTCTTCAGCGCCCTGGAGTCGCTCGGCTTCCTCGGCGTCACCGTCGCCGCCGTCCTCATCGCCTGGTACGCGGGCGGCGCGGGCCTGCGCCGGCGGGCCCTGGTCACCGCGGGCACCGCGTTCGGCACCTTCGCCGTCATCGGTGTGCTCGGCATGTGGGAACCCGCGATGGACACGCTCTCGCTGATGATCGTGTGCGTCGCCGTGGCCGCCGTCATCGGTGTGCTGCTCGGCCTGCTCGCCGGGCTCTCGGACCGCGCGGAGCGGATGCTGCGGCCGGTGTTCGACACCATGCAGGTGCTTCCGGCCTTCTCGTATCTGCTGCCGTTCGTGCTGATCTTCGACATCGGTGTCCCGTCGGCCTTCGTGGCCACGGTCATCTACGCCGTACCGCCGATGGCCCGGCTCACCGCCCTCGGCCTGCGCGGCGCGGACCCGGCCGCACTCGAAGCCTCGGCCTCACTGGGTGCGAGCCCGCTCCAGCGGCTGTGGACGGCCCGCTTCCCGCTGGCCCGCAAGCAGATGCTGCTCGGCCTCAACCAGACGATCATGATGAGCCTTTCGATGGTCGTGCTCGCCACGGTCATCGGCGCCGGCGGTCTGGGCGAGCCCATCTACAAGGCGCTCGCCGTCGTCGACGTCGGTCAGGCCCTGCCGCCCGGTATCGCGATCGTGCTGCTCGCCATCTGGCTCGACCGGACCACGGCGGCCGCGGGCGAGCGGCTCGACGACCCCGAGGAGGGGGTGCGCACCTCGCGTACCGCCTGGTTGCTCAGGGGCGTCGTCGCGGCCGGTATCGCGGCCGCGACCGTGATCGGCTCGGCGCTCGGCCGCCAGGAGTGGCCCGAGAACTGGGTGGTGTCCATCGCCGACCCCGTCAACGACGTGACGGGCTGGATCGAACGCGAACTCTCCGCCGGTATCCCGCTCATCGGCGGCACCCAGACCTGGGCCGACGGCTTCGCCGTCTACGTGCTCAACCCGCTGCGCAGCGCGCTGGTCGGCACCCCCTGGTGGGCGCTCCTCGTGGTCGCGGGCATCCTCGCGTACACCGTCGGCCGGCTGCGCGCCGCCGTCACCGTGGTGCTCGCGCTCGGTGCGATCGGCGCGATGGGGCTGTGGACCCGTTCCATGGACACCCTGTCGCAGGTGATCGCGGCCCTCGCGCTGACCCTGCTCATCGGCTTCGCCGTCGGTGTGCTCGCCGCCCGTGTCGGGTGGGTGGAGCGGGTGATCCGGCCGATCCTGGACACGCTGCAGACCCTGCCGGCGTTCATCTATCTGATCCCGATGATCGCCCTGTTCACCGGCGGCCGGTTCGCCGGTGTCGCGGCCTCGGTGCTCTACGCGCTGCCGGCCGTCATCCGGATCACCACCCAGGGCATCCGGCAGATCGACCCCTCCGCCCTCGAAGCGGCCCGCTCGCTCGGCGCCTCCACCGGGCAGCAACTGCGCCAGGTCCAGATCCCGTTGGCCCGCCCCGCGCTGCTGCTCGCCGTGAACCAGGGCGTCGTCCTGGTCCTCTCGATGGTCGTCATCGCCGGAATGATCGGCGGCGGCGCCCTCGGTGTCGATGTGATCAAGGGCCTCACCAAGGGCGATCTGGCGCTCGGCCTGACCGCCGGTATCGCGATCGTCTGCCTCGGCGTACTGCTCGACCGGATCTCCCAGCCCGCCGCCGCCGTCAAGGAACGCGGGCTGCGCTGACCCGTCTCCTCGCCTCAACTCTCCTGCCTACCAAAGGAATTCTTCCCTCATGAAGCACAGCAAGCGGATACGCACTTCTCTCGTCGCCGGTGCCGGCGTCCTCGGCATGTTCGCCCTCAGCGCCTGTGGCGCCGCGGAAACCGGTAAGGGTGGCGGTGGCGGCTCGGACGAGGTCACCATCACGGTGCCGTCGTGGGTCGGCGCCCAGGCCAACGCCGAGGTCGCCAAGGTGATCCTCGAAGAGGAACTGGACGTCAAGAAGGTCACCCTTCAGACGATGGACGAGCCCATCGCCTGGGACGCCCTCAACAGCGGCAAGGCCGACGCGATCCTCGAGGACTGGGACGGCCAGCCCGAGAAGCAGAAGCTCTACATCGACCAGAAGAAGACCGTGGTCAAGGGCGGCGACCTGGGCGTGACCGGCCACATCGGCTGGTTCGTGCCCAAGTACTACGCGGACGCGCACCCCGAGGTCACCGACATCAAGACGCTCAACAAGGTCGCGAAGGACTTCAAGTCCTCCGAGTCCGAGGGCAAGGGCGAGTTCCTGGGTGCGGCGCCCTCCTACACCACGTACGACGAGTGGCTGATCAAGAACCACAAGCTGGACTTCAAGATCAAGGAGACGGGCGCGGAAGCCGCTCAGATCAAGGAGATCCAGAAGAAGTACGCGGCCAAGGAGCCGTTCATCACGTACTGGTGGGAGCCGCAGTGGCTCAACGCCGACATCGAGCTCGTCGAGGTCAAGCTGCCGGAGTTCACCGAGGGCTGCAACGAGCCCAAGGAGAAGACCGAGTGCGGTTACGCCAACACGCCGCTGCAGAAGTACCTGAATGCGGACTTCGCGAAGGACGGCGGGGACGCGGCCCAGTTCCTGAAGAACTTCAAGTGGACCACCGAGCAGCAGAACGAGGTCTCGAAGTGGATCGCCAAGGACAAGATGTCCGGCGAGGAGGCCGCGAAGAAGTGGGTCGCGGAGAACAAGGAGACGTGGGAGGCGTGGCTGCCGAAGAAGTAGGGGTTGCTTTCAGCCCCTGCGGCGTTTGAGCAGATCCGAACGAAGTTCGGATGCGGGGGTCTGGGGCGCAGCCCCAGTTTCGGGAAGGGGCGGGTAGGGGAAAAACCCCGCCCGCCCCTTCCCGCGCGCGACCCGCAGCTCAGCCCTGCGGGCGGTGCGACGTCGACCCCGGCGTGTAGTGGCCCGGGACCATACGGGTCGACACGGCGATGCGGTTCCACGCGTTGATCACCGTGATCACCGCAAGCAGCGCCGACAGCTCCGCCTCCTCGAAGTGCTTGGCGGCATTCGCCCACACCTCGTCCGGCACAAAGCCGTCCGTCAGGACCGTGACCGCCTCGGCCAACTCCAGCGCGGCCGCCTCCTTCTCGGTGTAGAAGTGCCGCGACTCCTCCCAGGCGCTCAGCTGGATGATCCGCTCGACGGACTCACCGGCGGCGAGCGCGTCCTTGGTGTGCATGTCGATGCAGAACGCGCAGTGGTTGAGCTGCGACGAACGGATCTTCACGAGCTCCGCGATCACCGGGTCGAGCCCGGTACGGGAGGCGCCGTCGACCTTGATCATCGCCTTGTAGAACTCGGGCAGGTGCTGGCCGATGTTGAGGCGGGGCGTGTGCTCGGGTGCGTATTCAGTGCTCATGGGGACCAAGCTATGCGCGGGTGGCCCGCCGGGTATGGTCCATTTTCATGGTGGATTCATGGGCCAATCCGAATGCGGGCCGTCGGTCGGGAACAGCCCGGGACGGAGAGGCGGGCCGGAGCGCGGACACCGACGGGCGCGCGGACCTCCCCGCCGTCCTGGGCGTCGACCTCCACATCGACCTCGGCCGCTCCGGCGTACGCAAGGGCCTCACCGACGCGCTGAGGGACGCCGTACGAACGGGCCGCCTCACCCCCGGCACCCGCCTGCCGTCCTCCCGCTCGCTCGCCGCCGACCTCGGCATCGCCCGCAACACCGTCGCCGACGCCTACGCCGACCTGGTCGCCGAGGGCTGGCTCACCGCCCGCCAGGGCTCCGGCACCCGCGTCGCCGCCCGCACCGTACCGGCCCCGAAGACCCCGCGGCCCGCCCCGCGGCGCGCCCCCAAGGTCAGGTACTCGCTGCACCCCGGCTCGCCCGACGTCAGCTCCTTTCCCCGTACGCAATGGTCGAAGGCGGCCCGCAGGGCACTCCTCGACGCCCCCAACGAGGCCCTCGAATACGGCGACCCCCGCGGCCTGCTCGCCCTGCGCACCGCACTCGCCGACTACCTCGCCCGCGCCCGCGGCGTGTACGCCGAGCCGGACCGGATCGTGATCACCTCGGGCTTCGTCGGCGGCCTGAAGCTCCTCGCCCGGGTCCTGCGCGCGCGGGGCGCCGGCTCGGTGACGGTGGAGTCGTACGGACTCGCCCACCACTGGCGGTGCCTGACGGACGAGGGCCTGTCCATCCCGCCCCTCGGCGTGGACGAACTCGGCACCCGCACCGACGAGTTGGGCGACGCCGGCGCGCTTCTGGTCACGCCCGCCCACCAGTTCCCGCTGGGCGATCCGCTCGCCCCGGGGCGCAGGGCGCAGGCCGTCGACTGGGCCCGCCGCACCGGCGGGGTGATCCTCGAGGACGACTACGACGGCGAGTTCCGCTACGACCGCCAGGCCGTCGGCGCCCTGCAGAGCCTCGATCCGGACCGGGTCGTCTACTGCGGCACGGCCAGCAAGTCCCTCGCGCCCGCGCTCCGCCTCGGCTGGCTGGTCCTGCCCGCCGACCTCGCGGCCGAGGCCGCGGCCGCCAAGGGCATCTCGGACTGGCAGTGCGGAGCGCTCGACCAGCTCACCCTCGCCGACTTCCTGACCTCGGGCGCGTACGACCGCCATGTACGCGGCATGCGCCTGAAGTACCGCCGCCGCCGCGACGAACTGGTCAGGGCCCTCGCCGCACGCGCCCCGCACATCGAGGTCAGCGGAATCGCGGCCGGCCTGCACGCGGTGCTCGAACTCCCGCCCGGCACCGAGCAGTCACTGCTCCGCGCGGCGGCCTGGCACGGCGTCCGCGTCCAGGGCCTCTCCTTCTTCCGCCACCCCGAGGCGACGACCCCACCACGCGACGGCCTGGTGGTGGGCTACGGAACGCCACCGGACCATGCGTGGGCGGGGGCGTTGGAGGCGTTGTGCGGGGTGCTGGGCACATCCGGCCCATCCAGCCCCGCCGGCGTTTGAGGCGATCATTCAGCCCTGCGGCGATTGAGCAGATCCGAACGAAGTTCGGATGCGGGGTCCGGGGC
>NZ_JAAKZW010000113.1 GCF_011044995.1 Streptomyces mesophilus
GGCGGGTCCGAGGGACCGGGGTCCGATGGCCCGGGGTCGGACGGGCCCGGGTCCGAGGGGCCCGGATCCGAAGGACCGGGGTCGGACGGGCCAGGATCGGAGGGGCCCGGATCGGACGGACCGGGATCCGAAGGGCCGGGATCCGAGGGACCGGGGTCGGACGGACCGGGATCCGAAGGGCCGGGGTCGGACGGGCCGGGGCCGGGTGAGCCCGCGCCGTAGCCGTCGATGACCACCACCGCGTTGCCCGGGTCGACCGCGATCCGGGCGGTCCAGTGGCCCGCGGGCTGGCGCGAGTGGTCGACCCAGACCTGGATGGTGAGGGATTCGCCGGGGTTCAGCGTCCCCGAGGTGTGGCTGAAGTAGAGCCACGACGCGTCGCTGTACGCGGACCAGTGCACCGGCCTGCCGCCGGAAGCCGTCAACGTGATGAGCGTGGTGTCACCGTGCGGCTGCGCGTCCACGGTGAGCCTGCCCGGGCCTATCCCGGGCGCCGTGGGCGCGGCCCCGGGGCTGATGACCTCGACGGAGACGTCGGGCGAGTGGCTGCCGGCCGTGAAGCGGGGGTCCGGTTCGGCGTGGGCGTTGCCCGCGTTCTCGTACGTGTCCTCGGCGTTCTCCCCGTCGAGGCCGCCGGGACCGCCCGCCTCGCTCGCCGAGACGGAGCGCCCGTCGCCTTCGCCCGTGAGGGGCGCGCCCCGGTACGCCGCCCACAGCGCGAGCACCGGCGCCGCCACCACCGTGGCCACCACCGTGGTCGTGACGGCCCGCGCGCGCAGCCGGTCGCGCCGGGCCGCACGGTCCTTGGGGTCCATGGGGAAACCGCGCCGGTCGAAACGCGGCGCCCCGCCCCGCGCCCGTACCGCCGAGGCCAGCGCCGCGTGCAGAGCCGCGCGCGGCGCCTCGACCACCGGCAGCGCCGCGGGAGTTGCGGCAGTACCGGGCCAGGACTTGGCGCCGGCGCGCTCGGCCGTACGGCGGCAGCGCGGGCAGTCGTCGACATGGCGGACGAGTTCGCCGCGCAGGGCGGCGCCGAGCAGCAGCTGGTTGTCGCCGGTGAGGCGGGCCACGATCGGGCACGTGCCCGTCTCGACGACGGCGAGCGCGGCCCGGGTGCGCTCCACCTCGCAGGCCGCGGCGGAGATCAGTTCGCGGGCGGCGGTGCGTTCCATGCCCAGGACGTCGGCGACCTCGCCGGCGCCCAGGCGGTGCCGGACGGCGAGCTCCAGGGCCTCGCGCTGCTCGGGCGTCGTGCCGGCGGCCTCCGGCCAGGCGAGCAGGGCGAGTTGACGGGTGTGCTCCTGTGGCTGCGCGGTCGCGGCGGACTCCCCCGCGTCCCGGCCGCCCGCATGCGCGCCCTGCCGTTTGCGCTTGGCCTCGGCGAGCCGGCGCAGACAGGCCCAGCGGGCCAGCGCGTACAGCCAGGCCCTGCGGTCGCGGTGGCTGACCGGGCCACGGCCGGTCCTGCGCTCGGCGAGCGCGAGCACATCGCCGAGGGCGCCGGTCGCGGCGTCGTGATCGCACAGCACGGACAGGCAGTAGGTGAACAGACCGTCCAGATACGGCTCATAGCGCGTCGGCGGGTGGTGCGAAGCGGTCCGGTCCGCCCGGTGCGCACGGCGGTGCGCCCGGTGTGCGCCGGTGGTATGCGTGGAGTGTTCCGGGCTGCTCGTCGTCACCCGTGCGACCGTAGGTGCCGGGGTAAGTGCCCGTCCGTCCCCTTGCATACCTTTAGCTCATACGGGTGAACGTATCCCTCAAAAGGGGACAGGAACCGTCGATTCCGGCCCTCTTACCGATCGCGCCGACGTCTACGGGGTGCCCAACTCCACCCGTTCGGCGGCCACTTCGATGATCTCGTTCAACACGCCGCGGGAGCGCACGAGATCGGCGATCATCCCGTCGATCCGCTCGCGCTCCTCGGTCAGCTCCTCGACCAGGCGCGGGGTCGCGATCTCGTTCGGGCCGCCGTCCGCGTCCCGCATACAGGGCAGGAGTTGGGCGATCTTGCGGCTGTGCAGGCCGGCCGCGTACAGGCCCTGGATGAGGACGACCCGGTCGACGGCCTGCTCCAGGTACTCGCGGTGGCCGCCCGGGGTGCGGTCGGAGGAGAGCAGACCCTGCTTCTCGTAATAACGCAGCGAGCGTTCGCTGACGCCCGTGCGCGCGGCCAGTTCACCGATCCGCATGTGCCACCCCGCGTGCTGTCGAAGGGACTTGAAGCACCGGCCGGTACGAACTGCCGGGACTTGAATCTGACACTGATGTCAGCTTCTACGGTACGGCCATGACGAACTCCCTGACGAACCCCGCGCAGAACGCCCTCTTCACCCCGACCCGCATCGGCACCCTCGACCTCCCGAACCGCCTGGTCATGGCCCCGCTCACCCGCAACCGCGCGCACGCCGACGGTGTTCCGTCCGAGCTGATGGTGCGGCACTACGCCGACCGCGCCTCGGCCGGCCTGATCATCGCCGAGGGCACGACCCCGAACGCCGTCGGCCAGACCTACCCCAACATCCCCGGCATCCACACCGACGCCCAGGAGGCGGGCTGGCGGCGGGTGACCGACGCGGTGCGGGCGCGAATGGGGTCTCCCCTGCTCGAGCGAAGTCGAGAGCTTGGGGAAGGGCGGATGTTCCTCCAGCTTCAGCACGGCGGCCGCAACGGGCACCCCGACACCAGCGGACACGTACCGCTCGCGCCGTCCCCGATCGCGCTGCCCGAGAATGTGGAGACCCCGAGCGGGCCCCAACCAGCCCCCGTACCGAGGGAGATGACCGCCGAGGACATCCGCACCACCGTCGCCGACTTCGCCGCGGCCGCCCGCCGCGCGGTGGCCGCCGGATTCGAGGGCGTCGAGGTGCACGGCGCCAACGGGCAGCTCCTTCAGCAGTTCCTCGCCGAGAACACCAACCACCGCACCGACGGCTACGGCGGCGCCCCCGAGCAGCGCATCCGCTTCGCCGTCGAGGTCGTCCGCGCGGTCGCCGAGGCCGTCGGGCCCGAGCGGACCGGGCTGCGGATCTCCCCGAACGTGACCGTGAACGGGATGGCCGAGGGCGACACGTACGCCCTCTACCGGGCGCTCGTGACGGAGCTGGCCGGCGACGGACTCGCGTATCTGCACATCGTGTACGCGGATCAGGACCCGGAGCTGCTGAAGGAACTGCGCGGAATCTGGCCCGGCACCCTGATCGGCAACCCGGTCCTGACCCGCGAGGACGTGGCCGGCGACGGCGGGCTGCGCAAGGGCGGGCTGCTGCACGCGGCCGGCGCCGATCTGATCGCGCTGGGACGCGGCTTCCTCGCCAACCCCGATCTGGTCGAGCGGCTGCGGGAGGGTGCGCCGCTGAACCTCGTACGGGACAAGTACCTGATGTACACGGGCGGGGAGACGGGCTACAACGACTACCCCGCGCTGGCACGGACCGCCGCCTGACCCGGATGTCAGTGCCGCCCGCTACGGTTCGCGCATGGCTGCCCGCACGAAATCCAAGGACCGTCCCGCCTACCGCTGTACCGAATGCGGCTGGCAGACGGCCAAGTGGCTCGGCCGCTGCCCCGAGTGCCAGGCCTGGGGCACGGTCGAGGAGTACGGCGCGCCCGCCGTGCGGACCACCGCGCCCGGCCGGGTCACCAGTTCCGCGGTGCCCATCGGCGAGGTCGACGTACGGACCGCCACCGCGCGCTCGACCGGGGTCGACGAGCTGGACCGCGTCCTGGGCGGCGGGCTCGTACCGGGCGCCGTGGTGCTGCTCGCGGGCGAGCCGGGCGTCGGCAAGTCCACGCTCCTGCTCGACGTCGCGTCGAAGGCGGCCAGCGACGATCACCGGACCCTGTATGTGACGGGCGAGGAGTCCGCCAGCCAGGTGCGGCTGCGGGCCGACCGCATCGGGGCGATCAACGACCACCTCTATCTGGCCGCGGAGACCGACCTGTCCGCCGTTCTCGGCCACTTGGACGCGGTCAAGCCCTCGCTCCTGATCCTCGACTCCGTGCAGACCGTTGCCTCGCCCGAGATCGACGGCGCGCCCGGCGGCATGGCGCAGGTCCGCGAGGTGGCCGGAGCGCTGATCCGGGCCTCCAAGGAGCGCGGGATGTCCACGCTCCTGGTCGGCCATGTCACCAAGGACGGCGCGATCGCGGGCCCGCGGCTGCTCGAGCACCTGGTGGATGTCGTCCTCTCCTTCGAGGGCGACCGGCATGCGCGCCTTCGTCTCGTACGAGGAGTGAAGAACCGGTACGGGGCCACCGACGAGGTCGGCTGCTTCGAGCTGCACGACGAGGGGATCACCGGACTCACCGACCCCAGCGGCCTCTTCCTGACCCGGCGCGACGAGCCCGTGCCCGGCACCTGTCTCACCGTCACCCTGGAGGGCCGCCGGCCGCTGGTCGCCGAGGTGCAGGCGCTGACCGTGGACTCGCAGATCCCCTCGCCGCGCAGGACGACTTCGGGCCTGGAGACCTCCCGGGTCTCGATGATGCTGGCCGTTCTGGAGCAGCGCGGCCGGATCACCGCCCTCGGCAAGCGCGATATCTACTCCGCGACGGTCGGCGGAGTGAAGCTCTCCGAACCGGCCGCGGACCTCGCGATCGCCCTCGCGCTGGCCAGCGCGGCCAGCGACACCCCGCTGCCGAAAAACCTCGTCGCGATCGGCGAGGTGGGGCTCGCGGGCGAGGTCAGAAGGGTCACGGGCGTCCAGCGCAGATTGGCCGAAGCCCACCGGCTCGGGTTCACGCACGCCCTTGTGCCGAGCGATCCGGGGAAGATCCCGGCGGGCATGCGGGTCACCGAAGTGGCCGATATGGGGGACGCGCTGCGGGTCCTGCCGAGGTCGCGTAGGCGAGAGGCCCCACGGGAGGACGACGACCGCCGGTAGACTTTGCCCCGGTCTCGCCCGTCCGTACGAAACACGGGCCCCATGCGTACGCGACGCAAGCCCGCTGACGTACGTGCGAGGCCGCCAGGCTGAAGTTTTTGAACAGTCAGGGCGCGGAGTAGATCCCCGATCCCGGAGGAGAGCAGTGGCAGCCAGCGACCGGGGAGCGAATCCCGGCAAGGACAAGGCCGCGGCTCCGAGCAGGTCGGGCGGCTCGGGCGTCGGTGCCGAAGGTCTGATGCGCGCCGCGCTGAGCGCGGTCGCGCCCGGCCAGGCGTTGCGTGACGGCCTGGAGCGGATTCTGCGCGGCAATACGGGCGGTCTGATCGTGCTCGGCTCGGACAGGACGGTCGAGTCGATGTGCACCGGTGGATTCGTCCTCGATGTCGAGTTCACGGCCACGCGGCTGCGCGAGCTGTGCAAGCTCGACGGCGGCATCGTTGTCAACTCCGACCTCTCGAAGATCCTGCGCGCGGGCGTCCAGCTCGTACCGGACCCCACCATCCCCACCGAGGAGACGGGCACCCGGCACCGCACGGCCGACCGCGTCTCCAAGCAGGTCGGCTTCCCGGTCGTCTCGGTCTCGCAGTCGATGCGGCTCATCGCGCTGTACGTGGACGGACAGCGCCGCGTCCTGGAGGACTCGGCCGCGATCCTGTCCCGGGCCAACCAGGCGCTGGCGACCCTGGAGCGCTACAAGCTCCGCCTCGACGAGGTGGCCGGCACCCTCTCCGCCTTGGAGATCGAGGACCTGGTCACCGTCCGCGATGTCTCGGCCGTGGCCCAGCGACTGGAGATGGTGCGCCGGATCGCCACCGAGATCGCCGAGTACGTGGTGGAGCTGGGCACCGACGGCCGCCTCCTCGCGCTCCAGCTGGACGAACTGATCGCGGGCGTCGAGCCCGAGCGCGAGCTTGTCGTACGGGATTACGTGCCGGAGCCGACCGCCAAGCGGTCGCGCACGGTGGACGAGGCGCTGTCCGAGCTGGACGCGCTGTCGCACACGGAGCTGCTCGAACTGCCCGTCGTGGCACGGGCGTTGGGCTACACCGGCTCGCCCGAGGCGCTTGACTCGGCGGTGTCGCCGCGCGGTTACCGGCTGCTCGCGAAGGTCCCGCGCCTTCCGGGGGCGATCATCGACCGCCTCGTGGAGCACTTCGGCGGACTCCAGAAGCTGCTCGCGGCCAGCGTCGACGACCTGCAGACGGTCGACGGCGTGGGCGAGGCCCGCGCACGCTCGGTCCGCGAGGGCCTCTCCCGCCTGGCGGAGAGCTCGATCCTGGAGCGGTACGTCTAGCAGCGAAAGGGGGACCGACCGTCTCGCGCAGTGCCCGGTTTGCGGGATTTGCGCTCGACAGATGGTCCCCCGTTGCCCCAGGTTCTACGCCTCGTTCAGCACGAACGAGGCTCGCAGGGTGCCTGTGTCCTCGCCCTTTGCCTCGACCAGGTATGTGCCGGGGGCGGCTGAACCCGGGGCCGGGGAGGCGCAGTTGGCCTCGCTCGGCTTGCGGTCCCAGTTCAAGGTGTACGTGATGGCGCTGTTGCCGGGCACGCGGTAGAGCAGGCTGCCGGCGGTAACCGGGCAGTCCGAGGACTTCCAGTACGGGGAGTCGTCGCCGGCCTTGGTGATCGTGACGACCAGTTCCTTCGGGCCCAGGTCGAACTTGCAGTCGGCACCGGCCTCGTTCTTCGCGACGATCTCCACCTTGGGCTTCTCGCCCGGCTGGTAGCGGTTCTTCGCGCTCTCGATCGTCAACTCGAGGTCGGAGGCACGGCAGTTGGCGAGCGCGGAACCGGCGGGGAGCTGCTCGCCCGAGCCCGAACCCGCACCCGCACCCGCACCCGCACCCGAGGTGCTGCCCACGCCCACGGATCCACCGGAACCGGCGTCGCCGCCCGTGCCGTTCGCCCCGTCCGTACCGCCGGAGTCCTCCCCCGTACCGCCGTCCTCGCCGGAGCCGCCGCCCGAGTCCGCGCCCGAGGAGCCGCCCGAATCGTCTCGCCCGCCCGGTGGTTCGCTGATCGCGGGACCCGAGGTGTCGGGGCCTGGCGTGATGGAGGGTGCGGGGTTCTTGCCGTCGGCGTCATTGCCGTTGCCCCCTCCGCCGCCGGACGTGACGGCCCACAGAATGAGCAGCGCCAGCAACCCGAGCACGGTCAGCAGCGCCGCCCTCCGTCGCCAGTAGATGGAGGAGGGAAGCGGCCCGACCGGATTGCGCAGAGATCCCACGGCGCAAACTGTACGAGAGAACGTGCCCAACTCCCGCCCCACCCGCCGCCACGGAGCGCAACTTTTCCGGATCATCATTCCGGGAACGGGGGTTCGGCGGCGGTATGTGTTCTTTGCGGCCGCCGACGGGCCGTTGGACCCGGGCCCAAGGGCCTGCCCGCGCACCCCTGCCGATCGTCAGGTGCGGCGGTGGCCGATAGCCGGATGTGGGGCGCGCAAGGCGCTCCGTACTGTCTAGATCATGGAAGCGACCACCTCCCCGGCCCCCCTGGCGTCCGCGCCGCCCGTCGACACCTCCGGGCTCTACCGCGACATCACCGGCTTCGCGCACGACGCACCGGCGTGGCTCCAGCACCTGTTGGAGGTGTGGACCGAGCTCGGTCTTGTGCTGTTCGGCGTGCTGTTCGCCGCCGCATGGTGGCGCGCCCGGCGCGCGGACTCCCGGGCGCTGGCCGTCGCGGTGCTCGCCCCACTCGCCACCGCGCTCGCGTACGTGGTCAGTGAGCTCCTGAAGTCGGTGATCGACGAGGAGCGGCCGTGCCGGGCGGTGTCCGGAGCCGTGCGCTCCCTCGCCGAGTGCCCGCCGCACGGCGACTGGTCCTTCCCCAGCAACCACGCCACGATCGCCGGCGCCTCGGCCGTGGCGCTCGCGCTGATCTGGCGCGGGCTCGGGTGGCTGACGCTGCCGCTCGCCCTGCTCATGGCGTTCTCGCGGGTGTTCGTCGGCGTGCACTACCCCTTCGACGTGGCGGTGGGCCTCGCGCTCGGCGCGCTCGTGGCCTTCCTCGTCATACGGCTCCTGCCCCCGCCCCTGGCCCGCCTGATCACAGCCATGCGCACCTCGCCGAACGCGGCCGTGCGCTGGTGCGTGGGCCCGGGTCCTGCGGCCCACGCCTACGCGGCCGTCCGCTAGGACCGGCTGTTCATACCCTGGCCGGGGCCCACAAGTCCCGCCTCGTACGCGACGATCGCCGCCTGAACGCGGTTCTTGACCTCGAGCCGGTCGAGGACCGCGCTCACGTACGCCTTCACCGTGCCCTCGACCAGATGCAGCTTCGCCGCGATCTCGGGGTTCGACAGACCGGCCCCGACCAGCCCGAGCACCTCGCGCTCGCGCGGCGACAGAAGCCGGGTGCGCTCACGCGCGGCCGCCGCGCGGCTCAGGCGCTCGCCCCCGTACCCCTCGATGACCTGCCGTGCGACCTTCGGCGAGAGGAAGGCCGCGCCGGAGGCCACCGCCCGTACGCCGGCGAGGAGTTCCTCGGGATCGCCGGACTTCAGCAGAAACCCTGTCGCGCCGCCGGTCAGGGCGCGGGCGACATAGGTGTCCTCGGAGAAGGTCGTCAGCATCGCCACGGCGGTCTCGGGCACGGTCCGTACGATCTCCTCGGCCGCCGCGAGCCCGTCGAGCCGCGGCATCCGGATGTCGAGCAGCGCGACGGCGGGCCGGTGCGCGCGGACCGCCTCGATCGCCTCACGCCCGTCGGCGGCCTCGGCGACCACCTCGATATCGGGGGCGAGGGCGAGGATCGCCCGTACGCCCGCCCGGATCATGGCCTCGTCGTCGGCCAGCAGTACGCGGATCACTCACGGTCCTTTCCAGCGGCGGGCACCATGTCCTTGGCAACGAGCCGGCCGTCCTCGAAGCAGAGCCTGAAGTGCTCGACGGAGACGAAGAGCCGGCCGCTCGCCCGGTAGGAGCGGCAGTCCGCGCCGGCGGGCGGCGCGGGGGCGCGGTCGTCCGGCGGGTCGGCCACCTCGCGCTCGGGCAGCACCTTCTCCACCTCGGTCTCGCTCGCGCCGATCTCGAGCCGCGCGTAGGCGGCGGGACTCAGCACGGAGTGCGTCTTGCTGTACGCGTACCAGGCGAACGTCCCCGCGACGAGCAGCACCCCGGCCACCCCGGCAACGGCGAAGGGCACCCAGGTCCGGCGGCTCATCCCGATCATCACCTGGGACGCGGGCTGCCCCGCGTCCCGGTGCGCCGCGGACTCGACGGGCAGCCAGGCCCGCACGCGGAAACCGTCCCCGTGCTCCCCCGCCTGAAAGGTCCCGCCCTCGTCGAGCACCCGCTCGCGCAGCCCGACCAGACCGGTGCCGTCCTCCCCCTGCGGCGGCGGGCCCGGTGCGCCCTCGTCGGTCACGCTCACCAAGGTGCCCGCGTCCTCGCGGACGACCTCCACGGCGACGGCGGCCCCGGGTGCGTACTTCACCGCGTTGGTCAGCGCCTCCTGCACGACCCGGTGCACGGTCCGCTCCCGCAGCGCCTCGTCCGGCTCCCCTTCCGTATGCAGCCGCACGTCGAGACCCGACGCCTCCGCCCGCGTCACCAGCGCCTCGACCGTCTCCCCGGCCGGCACCAAAGGCGCGGGCTCCCCCGCCTCCCGGAGCAGCCCGATGATCTCCCGCAGCCGGTCGGTCGCGTCGGCCGCCGCACCCCGCAGCTCGGCCGCGGCGGCGCGCTGGCGTTCGCCCAGCTCCGGGTCGAGCTGCAGGGCGCCGGCGCGCAGCGCGAGCAGGCTCAGCTCATGGCCGAGGGAGTCGTGCATGTCCTGGGCGATCCGGGCGCGTTCGCGCAGCCGCGCCCGGTCGGCGACGATCCGCTGCTCGCGCTCCAACTGCTCGGCGCGGGCGAGCGCGGAGGAGACGAGCGCGACGCGCTGGTGCCAGTAGCGGCCGATCAGCCACGGGAAACAGCCCGCGAAAAGGAGCGTGCCGAGCAGCACGAGCCACTCGGGTGCGGGATCCACATCCCGTACGAGAATCCGCACCGTTCCTACGACGGCGATCCCCGCGAAGGCCACCGGGCCCCCACGCCCTCCGCCCCTGGCACCGAGCAACAGCGCGAAGACCGCGAGCGCCGGCCCGTACGAGACGGTGAACAGCGACGGCGAGGCGGTGAGCCCGAGGGCCGCGACGGCCAGGAACGCCAGGAGCGGCCGCACACGGTGCAGGGCGGCCGCGAGCGCGAGCACGGCGAGGCCGGCCAGTTCCTGCCACAGGGAGCGGGGTTCGTTCAGGCCGATACGGTCCGCGCCCACGGCGGGTACGGCCAGGCAGGCCCAGAGCAGGGCGTCCGCGGCGATACGTCGTACGAGGTGGGGCACCTTGCCGACGCTACCCGCGGAGGGGAGCCCGGCACCCCTGCCGATCGTCAGGTCCTGTGCTCCTGGGTGGCTCCGAAGCTGCTCCTGGCCGGCTCCGAAGCCGCTCCTGGGGTGGCTCTGAAGCGCGCCATCTCTCTCGCGTAACCCAGTCGTGGGAGGATTCCCAGCGTCATGACTGCGACCGCACTCTCTTCCCAGACGCCCGAAACACCCCCCACCGAGTCCACCGGGCACGAGGTCCTGCACCGGCAGGTCATCGCCTGGTTCGACACCCACGCCCGCGACCTGCCCTGGCGCCGCGCCGACGCCGGCCCCTGGGGCGTGATGGTCAGCGAGTTCATGCTGCAGCAGACGCCCGTGAACCGGGTGCTCCCGGTGTACGAGCAGTGGCTCGCGCGCTGGCCGCGCCCCGCGGACCTCGCCAAGGAGGCACCGGGCGAGGCCGTGCGCGCCTGGGGCCGGCTCGGCTATCCGCGCCGGGCGCTGCGGCTGCACGGCGCGGCCGTCGCCATAACGGAACGGCACGGCGGCGACGTACCGACCAAGCACGCCCAGTTGCTCGCGCTGCCCGGCATCGGCGAGTACACCGCGGCGGCCGTCGCCTCCTTCGCGTACGGACAGCGGCATGCCGTGCTCGACACCAATGTGCGCCGGGTGTTCGCCCGCGCGGTGATGGGCGTGCGCTATCCGCCGAACGCCACCACCGCCGCCGAACGCCGGCTCGCCCGCGAGCTGCTGCCCGAGCAGGAGTCGACGGCCGCGCGCTGGGCGGCCGCCTCGATGGAGCTGGGCGCGCTGGTGTGCACGGCCAAGAGCGAGGAGTGCGGGCGCTGTCCGATCGCCGCGCAGTGCGCGTGGCTGGGTGCGGGCAAGCCCGAGCACGAGGGGCCGCCGCGGCGCGGGCAGACCTATGCGGGCACCGACCGCCAGGTGCGCGGCAAGCTGCTCGCCGTCCTGCGCGAGGCCGTCGCGCCCGTGCCGCAGGCCGTGCTCGACCAGGTGTGGGACGAACCGGTGCAGCGGGGGCGGGCGTTGGACGGGCTGGTGGCGGATGGTCTCGTGGAACCGATGGAGGGCGGGCTGTACCGCCTGCCGATGACGTAACAGCTCCTGCACAGGAGACTCCGTACGAACGAGGGCCGGACACCTGGTGGGTGTCCGGCCCTCGTCATGGGGTCAGGTGCGGATCAGCGTCCCAGGAACGCGTTGTGGAACGTCAGCTTCGACGTGTTCCCCTGCTTGTCCACGATCTCGGCCTTCAGGGTCACGCCCTTGCCCGCGGCCGGGGCGACCAGCGCCGCCTTGCCGAGGACGACCGGCACGGGGATCCAGTGCTTGCCGTCGTCGTACGAGGCCTGGATCTTCAGCGACTTCAGGTTGTCACCGGCAGCCGCGCCCTGGATGTCGAACGGCATGAGGAGCGGCCGGTGCGCCTTGGTCGTGGACCTGAGGTCCAGCGTCGGGTGGAAGCGGACGTTGGAGGCGGCCACATCCCCCTTGTCACCGGTCTTCGAGCGGAACGTCCAACTGGCGTCGGTACGCGTGCCGAGCTTGAACATCGCGGGGTCGCGGACCTGCGAGGTGCTGATCGTGTACTCGCTGTCATCCGTGGCCGCGGGATAGGACATGGGCATGGCGTCCCCACCGGTCTCCGAGACCTTCTCGCCGTTGCGGTAGAAGGTCGTGGTGGCCGTGACGCCCTCGGAGTCGCCCCCGTGGCCGGCCCCGTCGGCGAACATGTCGAGGAAGGCGTAGAGCGTGTCACCGGAGCGGCTGATGCCCGAGCGCTCCTGCGTGCTGAACACAGGGCCGAAGACGCCGGTGTTGAAGTCGGTACGGAAGGTCTTGCCCGCCTCGAACTCCTTGAAGAAGATCTGGTGCGAGATCTCCGTGGGCAGCCAGCCGTTCGGCAGCGGCGGGCCGACCTGGTCGGCGAACAGGGACCAGTTGGCGCCCGCTTCGGTGGACACGTACAAGTGCTGCCTGGTCGGCGCGGGGATGAACCGGCCGTGGGTGAAGCCCGCGAGCGAGCTGCTCCCCGCCTTCACCCGGCCGCCGGCCGAGAGCCAGGCGGTCTTGCCGGGGGCGGTCGTGCCCATGCCCGCGTCGATGTGCGCCAGTTCGGTCTTCTTGACGTGCTTGGTGAAGCCGTCCGAGAGACGGTTGACCGCGCCGCCGTAGACCAGCGCGTACTGAGTGTTCTCGCCCTTGACGAAGTCGGCGTCCCAGACCTGGGTCAGCGAACCGTCGGTGAGCTCCGGACCGAGGTGCGCGGAGCGGAAGTTGTCGTACGAGTCGAGCTGCCAGGCGAAGCGGTTGTCCCGGTAGCCCACCTTGATCCCGTACGACATGAACGCCTGGGAGGGTGCGGCCTCGCCGTCGGGGACGGTGATGTCCACAGGCTTCGCGGTACGGGCGTCCAGGGTGAGCTTGACGTCGTCCTCGCTCACCACGAGCTTCGGCTGGGCGATCCAGTCGACGCCCTTGGAGAGGTCGGCACGGTCCGCGATGATCATGCTCTGGACGGTGTACTCACCGATCGGCAGACGCAGCGTGGTGGAGTCGCCGCTCTCGTCGAGCGTGTACTCGGCGACCTCGTACTTGTCGCTCAGCTGCGTGACGTAGGTCTGGAAGTGCTTCGCCGCCTGGCCGTCACGGCCCAGGTGCGTCAACTCGACGGCGCGCGAGGCGACTTCCCGCTCCACGGTGAACGCGCTGCGCACGCTCTGCTCGCCGCCGGTCGCGACGACCGCGCCGCTGTACTGCCCGTTGGGCGCCTCGACCTTGGTGTCGGCCGTGACGGTGGCCTCGGCCGTACCGCCCGCCGGGACGGTGAGCTGCGCCGGACTCACCTTGAACATGCCCTCGGGGGCGGCCGCGCCGTCGGGGCCCTTGCCGCTCGCCGTCAGGTCGAGGGTGACATCGGCCGTGCCCTCGTTCTTGTACGTGAGGGTCTTGGTGATCGGCTGGTCGTCCTCGTGCGGATAGGCCGCCTTGCCGAGGTCGAGCGAGACCGGAGTCGCGTGCACGGTCTGGCCGAGCGCGCGGTCGGACTGGATACGGCCCGAGCCCTGCTGGAACGCCGTGTAGCCGACGTCCTTGGTGGACGCGGTGAGAACGCCCTTGAGCTCGGCGGCCTTCCAGGTCGGATGCTGCTGCTTGAGCAGCGCGGCGGCGCCCGCGACGTGCGGGGTCGCCATCGACGTACCCGAGATGGTCATGTAGCCGGGCGGGTTCTCGCCGACCTGTTCGGCGATGGAGTTGCCCGGGGCGGAAGCGGCGGTGATGTCCACGCCGGGGGCGGAGACATCGGGCTTGATGCCGGCGTCGCCGACCAGCGGGCCGCGGCTGGAGAACTCCGCCAGCTTGTCGCTCTTGTCGACGGCGGCGACGGTGAGCGCGCCCTCGGCGGCGCCCGGGCTGCCGACCGTCTTGTCACCGGGACCCTCGTTGCCGGCCGCGATCGCGAACAGCACGCCCTGCTCGGTGTAGGTGTTGACGACCTCTTCCAGCGGGTCGACGCCGGGGGCGTCCGGGCCGCCGAGGCTCATGTTGACGATGTCGGCGCCTTCGGCGGCCGCCCACTCGATGGCCACCATGATGTCCGACTCGGAGCCGCTGCCCTCGTCGTTGAGCACCTTGCCGTCGATGATCTGCGCACCGGGGGCGACACCCTTGTACTTGACGCCCTTGCCCGCGATGGTCGAGGCGACATGCGTGCCGTGGCCCTGGTGGTCCTTGGAGTCGGCCGACGTCGAGAAGTTCTTCTCGATCAGCTGCTGACCGGCCAGCTCCGGGTGGGTCTCGTCCACACCGGTGTCGAGGACCGCGACCTTCACGCCCTTGCCGTCGTAGCCGGCCGCCCATGCCTTGTCGGCGCCGATCTGCGGGACGGAGACGTCGAGTTGGGCCTTGACCGTGCCGTCGAGCCAGACCTTGGCGATGCCGGGGGCGGTGGCGGCGGCTGCCTTGACATCGTTATCGGTCAGCGCGTTCCACAGCTGCGGCAGGTCCTTCGCCGGGGTGGTGACGGCCTCCGCGTTCAGCGACTCGAGGTTCCGGCGGACCTTGGTGGCGCCGGCGCCGTCGACCTTGGCGCGGGCCGCTGCGGCCGCCCCCTTGTAGCCGACGATGACCTTCAGGCCCTGCTTGTACGCCTTGCGGGCCTGGGCGCTGTTCAGCGTGGTCACGTCGAAAAGGCGCTGGTCGACCTTGCCTTCGGCTATCAGGCGCTGGGCGTCGAGCGGTACGGCGTACTCATGCTCGCCGACCGTACGGATGGACACCGGCATGTCCTCGCGGCCCTTCGCCGGGTGCATCCCGGTGATCCGGCCGTCGGTCACCTCGACCATGTCGCCGGTGATCAGCTGTACGCGGTGGGGGGCCTTGCGGTCCTTCGTCTGCGGGGACTTCGCCGCCTGCGGCGCCGCCGGGGTTCCGGCCGCGGCCATGGGGGCGGCTCCTGCCGTCATCGCCAGTACCGCGGTGGCGGCAATGACGACGAGGCCTGGTCTTCTCGCCTGGCTTCGCACGTGAGTCCTTCGAGGGGTCGGGTCGCCGCCTCGGCGAGCCCCCGTCCGTCGTGCCATGGCGAGATGCACCCCCGGCGACAACCGGCGCTCATGCGCCAGAAGTTGCTTCCGCGCGCAGTATTCAGGCGGTTGCGGGGCTGATCAATGGCTCCGGGAGTGCGGTATACCGTTAGGCCCCCGTATGCCGGGAAAGCTTTTCCAGCTTCTTGGTATACCGCTACGGGGTGCGTCGGACAGGGCGCGCGGGGTGACGGCCAAAAGCGCCCGCGCCTGACGGATGCGGACGCGGGAAACGCTCGCTTATACGGCCCTGAGATCCCCCTGGACCAGGGCATACAAGGCGCCCCTTTACGCACCGCGTACTTCTGTTACACAACCGAGGGCCAGCCGTGCGGCCACCGAAGGCTCGCTCGCGAATCCCCGTTACACCGCCTCCGTAGCTTCGTAGATGGAGCAGCGAGAGATCGGGTTCCACTTCGGAGCACATTCGGGGATTTGAACGGAGGCGGTTGGAATGGCGCACGGCGAGGTGCTCGAGTTCGAAGAGTACGTACGGACCCGGCAGGACGCCCTGCTGCGCAGCGCCCGCCGCCTGGTGCCCGACCCGCTCGACGCGCAGGACCTGCTGCAGACCGCACTGGTCCGTACGTTCCACCGCTGGGACGGCATAGCCGACAAGCGGCTCGCGGACGCCTATCTGCGCCGCGTCATGATCAACACCCGTACGGAGTGGTGGCGCGCCCGCCGTATCGAGGAAGTGCCGACCGAGCAGCTGCCCGACACCGGCATGGACGACTCCACCGAGCAGCACGCCGACCGCGCCCTCCTGATGGACGTCCTGAAGGTGCTCGCCCCGAAGCAGCGCAGCGTGGTCGTGCTGCGACACTGGGAGCAGATGTCCACCGAGGAGACCGCGGAGGCGCTCGGCATGTCCGCCGGCACGGTCAAGAGCACCCTGCACCGCGCGCTCGCCCGACTGCGCCAGGAGCTGGAGAGCCGTGATCTCGACGGCCGGTTCCTGGAGCGTGAGGAGCAGGAGCGTTGCGCGGCCTAGGCCCTGGCAGGCGCCCGACGAGGACGGGGACGGCCTCGTTCGGACGCACGCGTACGGCGGGGAGCACGGCAGCGGCCGGGCTCGCCGCCCTCGCCCTTTGCGCGGTGGTCCTGACGGCCTGCGGCACTGGCGGCGCCGGCACCCGCGACGAGGGGGCCGCCCAGGTGGGCGAGCGCCCTCCGACGCCCACCGCGTCACCGTCGCCGTCACCGGCCACGAAGCGGCTGAAGACCGCGGAAGTGGTCGCCCTGGTCAAGGACGATCCGGCGGTCAGCGCCCGGGTACGGGCGGATCTGAAGCCCTGCTTCGAGGACACGTATCCCGTCGATGTCTCCTACGGCAACCTGACCGGGGGATCGTCCGACGACCTCGTGGTCAATGTGATGACCTGCGCCGACGGCATCGGCGTGGGCAGTTACGTGTATCGCGCGGACGGCAAGAAGTACCAGAATGTCTTCAAGGCCGAGGAACCACCGGTATACGGCGAGAACCTCCGCGGCGAGCTGGTCATCAACCAGCAGTTGTACGGCAAGGGCGATCCGGTGGCCTTCCCCTCCAGCGAGGAGGTCATCACGTATCGCTGGCAGGGAAACCGGTTCCAGGAAACGGGCCGGGTGCACAACGACTACAGCAGCGCGGTGAACGGTCCGGACGCCGAGGCCGCGCCCGAGGAGAACTGAGAGCAGGCGATGGCCGATCAGAGCAAGACGCGCGTGCTGTTCGTCGAGGATGACGACGTCATCCGCGAGGCCACCCAGCTCGCCCTTGAACGCGACGGCTTCCAGGTCACCGCCATGCCCGACGGGCTCTCGGGCCTGGAGGCCTTCCGGGCCGAGCGGCCCGATATCGCGCTGCTCGACGTGATGGTGCCGGGCCTCGACGGGGTCTCGCTGTGCCGCCGTATCCGCGACGAGTCGACCGTGCCCGTGATCATGCTGTCCGCGCGCGCCGACTCCATCGACGTGGTCCTGGGCCTCGAAGCGGGCGCCGACGACTATGTCACCAAGCCCTTCGACGGCGCCGTCCTGGTCGCCCGGATCCGCGCCGTCCTGCGCCGCTTCGGGCACGCGGGCGGTCCGGGGTCCGCCGGCGACGACGAGGCCCTCTCGGCGAGCACCGGTGTCCTCACCTTCGGCGATCTGGAGATCGACACCGAGGGCATGGAGGTCCGCAAGTCCGGCGAGACGGTCGCCCTGACGCCCACCGAGATGCGGCTGCTCCTGGAGTTCTCGCACGCCCCCGGCACCGTCCTGTCCCGCGACAAGCTCCTCGAGCGCGTCTGGGACTACGGCTGGGGCGGCGACACCCGCGTCGTCGACGTCCACGTCCAGCGGCTGCGTACGAAGATCGGCCAGGACCGCATCGAGACGGTCCGCGGCTTCGGTTACAAGCTCAAGGGATGAACCGTACGGGGGATCCGAGGACGGCACGCGGACGTGCTCCCGGCACGAGCCGCATCCCTGCGGCCGGCTCGCCGCGCGGCGGCCGTCTCACCGCGCTGACCTCGCGCCTGCGGCACGGTCTGCGCACCGGCCTGCGCTGGAAGCTGAGCGTGGCGATCGCCCTGGTCGGCGCGTTGGTCGCGATCACCCTCAGCCTGGTCGTGCACAACGCGGCCAAGGTCTCGATGCTGGACAGCGCGCGCGATGTGCAGGACGAGCGGATCGTGTTCGCGCAGCGGATCTACGAGACGACCAAGCGCACCCAGTTCAACACCCGGCTCGACGACCCCGAGCTGCCCAGCGAGCTGAAGGCGAAGGCAGCCGAGGGCCGGCGCGCCACCTACGTGCAGGAGAACGGGGACGGTCCGCCCGACATCTGGGCCGCGACGCCCGTGGGCGACGGGCACGTCCTGTCCCTGCACAGCAAGTTCACCGACCGCAGCGCGAGCATCATGAGCGACCTCGACCAGGCCCTGGTGATCGGCTCGATCGCGGTGGTCGTGGGCGGCAGCGCGCTCGGTGTCGTGATCGGCGGCCAGTTCTCGCGCCGTCTGCGCAAGGCGGCGACCGCGGCGAACAAGGTGGCCCAGGGCCAGACCGAGGTCCGCGTACGGGAGGCCATCGGCGGTGTCGTACGCGACGAGACGGACGATCTGGCCAGCGCGGTGGACGCGATGGCCGACGCACTCAAGCAGCGGTACGAGGCCGAGCGCCGCGTCACCGCCGATATCGCCCATGAGCTGCGCACCCCGGTGACGGGCCTGCTGACCGCGGCCGAGCTGCTGCCGCCGGGCCGCCCCAGCGAGCTGGTCAAGGACCGCGCGCAGGCGCTGCGCACCCTGGTCGAGGACGTCCTCGAGGTGGCGCGTCTGGACGGCGCCTCGGAGCGCGCGGAGCTGCAGGACCTGCTGCTCGGCGAGTTCGTACGGCGGCGCGTGGGCGCCGCCTTCCCCGAGGTGTCGGTGCAGGTGCTGCACGAGTCGGAGGTCACCACGGACCCCCGCCGCCTGGAGCGGATCATCGGCAATCTCCTCGCCAATGCCGCCAAGCACGGCAAGCCGCCGATCGAGGTCTTCGTCGAGGGCCGGGTGATCCGGGTCCGCGACCACGGCACCGGCTTTCCGCCGGAGCTGCTCGCGGACGGCCCGAGCCGCTTCCGTACGGGCAGCAGCGACCGCGCGGGACACGGCCACGGCCTCGGCCTGACCATCGCGGCGGGCCAGGCACGGGTGCTTGGCGCCCGGCTCACGTTCCGCAACGTGGGCGCGGAGGACGGCCCCGTGGAAGGCGCGGTGGCGGTGCTGTGGCTGCCGGAGCACGCGCCGACGAGCACGGGGAGCTTTCCGATCCTGCAGCTGCCGCCGCAGAAGTAGCCCCGGCTGCCTGTTCGTACGGTCGTGGGGCTCGCTTCGGTGACCCAGATCTCAGCCCCTCCCGCCGTTCCGTGACATGACGCACAGGCGATTTGTCCGGTACTACCCGGAATAGTTGTGCGCCGGGTCGTTCAAGCCGGGACTTTCGGCCCGTACCCCTCGGACCTTTTGTCCCATTTGCCCGGGACCCTGTCGGGGCCACAGGAATCTCGGCTCGGCCGCCCCCGCGAAGTGCGCCTAAACCTCCGCACCGGAAAGTTCGGGAAGAAATCCAGCAAACCCGCCCACCGATCGCGACGAGGCGTCAAGGGACGTGCAGCCTTCGTCTGCTTTACGAGGTTGGGTAGTAGATGGGCGGTTTGGGCGGGAGCGTCCCGTCGGGTTACCAAGGGATGGCCACCCCGGCCGTGCGGTCCTCATCGAGGTCTTCGCGACCGGGTCCGTTCATGTCAGGCCAGGCTCCCGTCCCCCGGGTGGAGCCGACGCCCCCTGGAGGAATCGCGAATGTCGAAGCGCGCCAAGTCCCACATAACCCGCCCCCTGCTCACCCGTACCCGCGTCACCGCTGCCGCCGTGACCGCGGGCCTCGCAGCCACCACGCTGCTCGGAGCAGGGGTCGCGATGGCAGCGGACGAGGCGGCCGGCGCCGCGCTCCAGGATGTGGCCACCACCCAGGTCAAGAGCGTGCAGGCGCAGGCCGCCGCTCAGGCGAAGTCCGCCACCACCGCCCAGCAGGCCGCGGCCAAGAAGGCCGCCGGCTGGGAGGACCCGGTCGAGAAGTACACGCTGTCCGCCAGCTACGGCATGGGCGGCGGCATGTGGGCCCACAAGCACTCCGGCCAGGACTTCGCGGTGCCGATCGGCACGCCGGTCGAGTCCGTGCACGCCGGTACGGTCGTCAAGGCTGGACCGAACGGCGCCGGTGACGGTCCCGCGTACGGCAACGCCGTCGTGATCAAGCACGACAACGGCAAGTACTCGCAGTACGCGCACCTGTCCAAGGTCCAGGTCCGCGTCGGCCAGCACGTGAACACCGGCCAGCAGATCGCCCTGTCCGGCAACACCGGCAACTCCAGCGGCCCGCACCTGCACTTCGAGATCCGTACGACGCCGAACTACGGTTCCGCGATCAACCCGGTCAACTACCTGCGCTCGCTGGGCGTCACGGTCTGACCTTCAGGGCCGGACACAACTGAACTACTTCCCGCCCTGGCCTGAGTCGGCCTGGGTGACGAGATCGATGGCGACCTCGAGGACGGCAGCACGCTTGTCCTCGGGGTCGCCTTCGACGTCCTGGAGGTGGAAGTTGCCGGCGTGCATCGTGATCAGCGCACTGATGCAGCGCACCTGGTCGGCCAGCGGCGCGTCGGGCTCCTTGAGGATGGCCATCAGCTCCAAGATCCGTTCCTTGAACATCTCGCCGATGCTCAGCTCCCGTACCGTCGCCTGGTTCTCCTGCATGAAGCGGAAGATCGGGCCCGCGTCCATCACGATCACGCTGTAGCGGCTGAGGACTTCCTTCTTGGTCTCCAGGCCGTGCGGCTGTCCCTCGGCCCACTCCACCAGCTCCTTGATGGGCCGTGTGCGGTCCTCGAAGACGCTGATCAGGATGTCTTCCTTGGTCTTGAAGTGGTAGTAGAGCGCCGCCTTCGTCACTTCCAGACGCTCGGCGATCTCGCGCAGCGAGGTCTTCTCGTACCCCTGCTCGGCGAAGAGCTCCAGCGCGACGTCCTGGATCCGCTTGCGGGTGTCGCCCCTGCGGGGCTGCCGCGTACTGCTGGTCATGGCTCTCTCCTGCCTCCCCAGGGGCCACGAGGCCCTGGGTCCAAGGGTGGATCCAAACTTACTTGACGCCCGGCTAGTTTCCCAGCTACCTTCCCACTGTAACGAACTAGCCGGGCGGCAAGTAAGTGCCGGGAGCCGAGGAGTGATGGGGATGGCGGCCCAGAGCGTGGGGATACCCCCGCAGGACGCAGCAGAGAAGGAACCCAAGCAGCGCAGTGTGCGCGTCGTCCTTGGTGCCCTGATGGTCGCGATGTTGCTCGCGATGCTGGACAACATGATCATCGGCACCGCGATGCCGACGATCGTCGGTGAGCTCGGCGGTCTCGAGCACCTCTCGTGGGTGGTCACCGCGTACACGCTCGCCACGGCCGCCTCCACCCCGATCTGGGGCAAGCTCGGCGACATGTACGGACGCAAGGGCACGTTCCTCACGTCCATCGTGATCTTCCTGATCGGCTCCGGGCTCTCCGGAATGGCCCAGGACATGGGCCAGTTGATCGGCTTCCGCGCCATCCAGGGTCTGGGTGCCGGTGGTCTGATGGTCGGCGTCATGGCGATCATCGGCGATCTGATTCCGCCGCGTGAGCGCGGCAAGTACCAGGGCATGATGGCCGGCGTCATGGCGCTCGCCATGATCGGCGGACCGCTGGTCGGCGGCGTGATCACCGACCACCTCGGCTGGCGCTGGTCCTTCTACATCAACCTGCCGCTCGGCATCATCGCCCTCGCCGCCGTGACCGCCGTACTGCACCTGCCGAAGAAGCGCTCCAGGGCGCGGATCGACTACCTCGGCGCCGGGCTCCTGACCGTCGGCATCACCTCGATCGTCCTCGTCACGACCTGGGGCGGTACGGAGTACGCCTGGGGCTCCATGGAGATCATCGGCCTCGCGGTGCTCGGCGTCGTCTCGCTCGCGGCCTTCATCGGCTGGCAGACCAAGGCCTCCGAGCCGATCCTGCCGCTGCACATCTTCCGCAGCCGCAACTTCTCCCTGATGGCCGTCATCGGCTTCCTGGTCGGCTTCGTGATGTTCGGCGCGACGCTCTTCCTGCCGCTCTACCAGCAGTCCGTCCAGGGCGCCTCGGCCACCAACTCCGGTCTGCTGCTCCTGCCGATGCTGCTCTCGATGATGGTCGTCTCGCTGGTCGTCGGCCGGATCACCACCAACACCGGCAAGTACCGGATCTTCCCGATCATCGGCGGCGCTCTGATGATCGTCGGCATGTTCCTCCTGTCGACGATGGACGTGGGCACCTCGCAGCTCACCTCCGGCGTCTACATGGCGGTGCTCGGCGCCGGCATGGGCTTCCTGATGCAGATCACGATGCTCGTGGCGCAGAACAGCGTCGAGCTGAAGGACATGGGCGTCGCCTCCTCCTCGGCCACCCTGTTCCGTACGCTCGGTTCGTCCTTCGGTGTCGCGATCATGGGCGCCCTGTTCAACAACCGGGTGCTGCACGAGATGACCTCGCGCGGCGCCGAGGGCATGCAGAACGCCCAGCTCACTCCGGCGCAGCTGAAGGGCCTGCCCGACCAGGCCCGCGAGGCCTACGAGTTCGCGGTCTCCTCCGGCACCCACATCGCCTTCCTGCTCGGCGCCGGCATCACGGTGATCGCGCTGATCGCGGCCTTCTTCGTCAAGGAGATCCCGCTCAAGGGGGCGGGCCCCAAGCCGGCCGAGGCATCCGAGGAGGGTGGGGACGCTCCTCGGGACAAGGTGGCGGCCGTAGCGGAGACCGTCTGATCCTTGGCCCAGCCCGGCCGGCGAAGCCCCCGGTGACCGTACGGTCACCGGGGGCTTCGTGCTGCCTGATCCTCTTGCGTCAACTCACGGTCGCTGCATGTGCGTTGCCCATACGCTCGGACCATGGTCGATCCGGGAATGGTGGGGGTCCGTGTCGCCTCCAGCGCCGTCGCACCTCGAGTCCGCAAGCTGTTCGCGCAGCCGGGGCCGGGTGCGGGTCTCGTCGAGAAACCGGTACGGGTATCGGCGCTGGTGAGCTTCAAGGGCGAGCAGCGCACGCTCGGCACGAAGGAACTGAAGCGTCTCGTATGGGCGTTGGTGCGGCGCACGGGCGGCAGGACCGTGCCGACCGAATTGGACGCGGTAGCCGACGCCCTCACACGCACGCTGTACGCACTGGGGGACCTGGACCTCGACGACGTCCATGCCGTGGGTCTCGGTCCCCAGGCCCTGGCCCGGCGCCTGCACGACGAGGCGGGCGGGGATGAGAACGTCAAGTGGCTCAGCCAGGCTGCGGAGGACCTCTATGCGCGGCTCCTGGACAGCGCCTGCCTCAACATCCTGCACTTCTTCACCCAGCGCTCCCCGTTCGTCGCGCGCACACTGGTGGAGCAGAGCAGGCAACTGCGGGACCTGATCGAGCGCACCGACCTCCTCATCGAGCGCCTCGGCTCCCAGTCCGCGACCGACGCGGGCTTCGAGGAGCGGTACGCGGCCCACATCGCGAAGAAGCACAGCAGCCTGACGATCTTCGGCGTCGACCTCACCGAGAACCGTCAATGGCCGCTGGACACCGCGTACTTGAGCCTGCAGGCCGCCTCCACCCTCTCCTTCGCGGCCATGGACGGCGGCGACGGTCTCTTCTTGGGTGAGCGGATGCAGCCCGCCGCCCAACCCGCTGAACAGGCGCTCTCCGGCCACACCCGCATCCTGCTGCGCGGCCACGCCGGCTCCGGCAAGACGACGCTCGTGCAGTGGCTCGCGGTCACCACGGCCCGCCAGGACCGCCTCACCGGCGAACTCGCCCACCTCATCGGCCGCGTCCCGTTCGTCCTCCCGTTGCGCACGCTCACGCGCAAGGGCGCGGATCCGCCCCCGCCCGCCGACTTCCTGCGGGCGGTCAACTCCCCGCTCACCGGGGCCCAGCCGCCTGGCTGGGCCGACCGCGTCCTGGCGGCGGGCCGTGGTCTGCTCCTCATCGACGGCATGGACGAAGTCCCCGAGCAGGAACGGGTCCGCGCCCACGGCTGGCTCACGGACCTCCTCTCCGCCTACCCGGACAACCTCTGCCTGGTGACCTCCCGCCCTTCGGCCGTACGCCAGGACTGGCTCGGCACCGAGGACTTCACCGAGCTGACGCTCTCCCCCATGACCAGCGAGAACCTCGCGGTCTTCGTCGACCGCTGGCACCGGGCTGCGGACGCGGACCCTGCGCTCGGCACCGCACTCCTGGACGCGATACGCACCAAGCAGGACCTGAGCCGCCTCGCCACCAACCCCTTGATGTGCGCGCTGATCTGCGCCCTGCACCGCGAACGCCGGGGCTTCCTGCCCCGCGGCCGCAAAGCCCTCTACGACGCCGCGCTCTCCATGCTCCTTGAACGCCGCGACCGCGAACGCGACATGGCGCATGCCGGCCTCGACCTCGACGAGGAGTCCCAGACCGAGCTGCTGCAGAAGCTCGCGTACTGGCTGATCCGCAACGGCCGTTCGGAGATGGACAAGGCCGACGCACTCGCCCAGCTCGAGCGGCTGCTGCCCGCGATGCCGTACGTCGCAGAGCAAGGCACTGCGGACACCGTGCTGCGCCACCTGCTCAACCGCTCGGGCCTGCTGCTCGAACCCTCCGCCGACTCCGTCCAGTTCGTCCACCGCACGTTCCAGGACTACCTGGGCGCCCGGGCAGCCGTGGAGGAACGGGACTTCGACCTGCTGCTCGGCCAGGCGCACCTGGACCAGTGGGAGGACGTCCTGCGCATGTCCGTCGCCCACGCCCGGCCGGACGAACGGGCGCGGCTGCTGCGGGGCCTGTTGGAGCGCGGCGACCAGGAACCCGAGCACCGCACTCGCCTCCATCTCCTGGCCATGGCCTGCCTGGAGCATGCGCCGAAGCTGGATCCTCAGGTGCGGGCGGAGGTGGAGGAGCGGGCGGCACGGCTGATCCCTCCGTACAACTTCTACGAGTGCCAGGACCTGGCCGCACTCGGCCCGATCGTCCTGGAACTCCTGCCGGGCCCCGACGAACTGTCCGACCCCGCCCTCGCCCCGTACGTCGTCCAGACCGCCGGCCTCATCGGCACGGACGCGGCCCTGCCCTGCATGGTGAAGTACCGGGACAGCGACAACCCTGCCGTGCAGCTCCAACTCGCCCAGTCCTGGGCCGCGTTCGAGACCGACCCCTACGCCACCGAGATCATCGACCGGCTCCGCTTCAAGCCGGACATACCGATCGTCGTCGGCTCCACAGCCGAACTGGCGGCACTCCGCCGCTTCGGCGGACACGACTATCTGGACTGCGTGGGCGACTTCACCGCGGACGAGCTCGTGGAGCATCTTGCGGACCTGCCCGTACGGCGTCTGCGGCTCGCCGCGAACACAGTCCTGGACAGCCTGGAATTCCTCGGGCGCTTTCCGGATCTGCGCACCCTCACGCTCTATGGATGCCCGGCCGTCTCATCATGGGAGGCGTTGCGCGGACTCCCCTTGGAAAGCCTTTTCGTCGCCCAGACCCCGGTCGTCGACACCAGCCCGTTGCGCACCCTCACGGCGCTGAAGCACGTGACGCTCCGCACCATCACGGCCGCCCGCGATCTGGCCGACCTCCCCCGGGACGCCCCTTTGCAGGGCATCTTCCCACCCGTCGACATGCCGGACCTCTCCGTACTTCTCGAATTCCCCCGGCTCAACCAGGTGGGCCTGGATCTCGAAACTCCCCTGGGCGCCAAGGACTGGCGCGTACTGGCGCAACTGCCCGAACTGACTTTCCTGACCCTCAACTACCGCGAACTGCTTTCCCTCGCGTCGAGTGGCATCACCCTGGAAAGAGTCACCAACGTCTACGTCAGCAGTGACCGGGATGCCGTGGACACCCGCCCATTGGCCGGACTGTTCCCCTCCCTGGACACGCTCTCGGTGATCAAGGCATCCGAAATCGACTTGGCTCCCCTGGCGGAATGCCTCCGGCTGGAAACGCTGAACGTGACGGACACGCTCATGGTCGAGGGCGGCGAGACCCTCCCCGACCGCATCAAGCTCACCCTCACCCCACGCCCTGCCCGGCAAAGGTGAGGGCACCGCACGCCAAAGGGGCGGCCCCCGGAACCGAAGTTCCGGGG
>NZ_JAAKZW010000114.1 GCF_011044995.1 Streptomyces mesophilus
GCACAGCTATGGGCACAGCCACGGGCACGACCACAGCCACAGCCACAGCCACAGCCCCGACGGCGTACGGCAGTTGGCGATTCCCGTCGGATCTGTGCAGCCCGCGACCGCCCTCCCGCAGGGCGGGAAGTCTCCGACGGCTCACGGCCACGCCACGACACATGAGCACCCTGCGACGCTTCCTCACGACCACGCCACAACACATGAGCACCCCGCAGCGCCCCCTCACACCCACGAACACCCCCACACCCCGCACCAGGAGCGCCGCCGCACCCTCATCGGTGTCGGTATCGCCGGCGGGCTCGTGCCCAGCCCGTCCGCCTTGGTGGTGCTGCTCGGCGCCATCGCCCTGAACCGCACCGCGTTCGGTGTGCTCCTGGTGCTCGCGTACGGCGCGGGCATGGCGGCCGTGCTCTGTGCGGCGGGGCTGCTCGTCGCACGCTGCGGGCACCGTGCGCAGGCTCTGCTTGCAGGCGGCCGCAGCGGCCCGCGCATCGCCCGGCTGCGGGCGGCCCTGCCCGCCCTCACGGCCGCGCTGGTGATCGCGGTGGGTTCGGGCATGGCCCTGCGCAGCGCCGCAGCCCTCCTCGTGCCGTGAGCCGGGCGCCCCGGCCGATGCGCGCCGGGCGACACCCCGGACACGCCGCCGACCAGCACCGATCCGGCCGAACCCCTTCCCTCGCTCGGCGCACCCGGATCGCCGGGCGCGCGTGGGTGCCGTCCAGTGGTCTCGGATGCCCGTCGAGGCGCGGGCCACATGGAGAGGTCGTCACATGAGGGTCCGTCAACTCACCAAGCCCGCCGCGGGGACCGCTCTCGCCTGTGCCCTGCTCATGGGCGGCTGGTTCGCCGGCCCCGTATCGGGCCGGGCGGGCGCCGCCAGTCATGTCGACGCGCCGTCCACGTTCGCCGACCCTCCGCGCGACGGCAGCGACCTCTACGTGTTCACCAGCCCCGACGCGCCCGAGATGGTGACCATCGCCACGGACTACCACCCGTTGCAGCTCGCCGGGAATCCGCTCGCGCTCTATCCGTTCGCGAGCGACACCCGGTTCGAGGTCCATGTCGATTCCTCGGGTGATGCCCGGCCCGATGTGACCTACCGCTACACGTTCCGGACGCAGGACGACCGGCCGCTCGGCACGAGGTCGGCGGTGAGCGCCCCGGTGCGTTCCCTCAAGGACAAGGCGGTGGTCTTCCGCCAGACGTACACGCTTGAGGAGCTGCGCCCGGGGCAGCAGCCGCGGACCCTGGTCGAGGAGGGAGCGGTCGCTCCGTCGTACGCGGGCAACCGGCTGATGCCCGACTACGACGCGCTGCGCAAGGACGCCACGGCGCCGCTGCCCGGCGGTGGGCAGACGTACGTCGGGCAGATCGCGGACTCCTTCCTGTTCAACGTCGGCCAGTACGCGAAGATCCGCTTCGGGGTTCCGCTCGTCCCCGAGTTCAACCCCGTGGCGCTGACGAACTCCAACACCATGACCTTGCAGCTGCCCAAGAAGGCGCTCGCTCTGCGCGGCGATCCGGGGCGCAACCCGGTCATCGGCGTCTGGGCGACGGCTTCGCGTCAGTCGCTCGACGTGACGGGCAAGCAGGACGCCGGGTACGCGCAGGTCTCGCGGATGGGACAGCCGCACTTCCTCGAGACGATGTTCCCGGACAGCCTGCCCGTGATCGGTGTGCCCGGGGGCCTGAGCGACCAGTTCCAGGCCCGCAAGCCGGAACAGGACGCCGAGTGGGACGCGATGATCAAGCAGATCCGCGAGCCGTTCGGACCGCGCAACATCGGCTTCGCCACCGGTGCCGAGCCCCCGGCCAACCCCCGCCCGGATCTTGTCCGGTACCACCTGCACGGCCTCGAGAAGGTCAATGTGCACACCCTCAACAAGGACGTCGACCCCTCGGCCGTACGCGCCGCCGAAGTCCTGCGCCTCAACATGGCGACCCCGGTGACCTCGAAGCCGCAGAGCGAAACGCTCTTCGCCGACGACCCGCAGGGCTACCCCAACGGCCGCCGCTTCGTCGACGACGCCGACGCGATCCAGATGCGCATCCTCATGGGCGGCCTCATCGGCGCCAAGACGGACTTCCTCACCGAGAACTCCCTGATCAAGTCCCCGCCGAAGGCGTCCACCGGGACCTTCCCCTACCGCGCGCTGCCGCACTGAGCCCGTTGTCACCCGACCCGCACACACCAGGAGCACCGGACATGGCCGACAAGCCATCGCCGCACCGATCGCGTCGCCGTGTCCCCACGGCCGCGGTCGCCGCATCGGCACTGATCGCGCTGGCCGCCTGGGCCGGCCCCGGTACACAGGGCGCGTCGGCCGGCAGCCATATCGACGCGCCGAGCGCGATGCTCGACCCGGAGATCAACGCCGGTGATCTGTACGCGTTCACCAGCCCCGAGGCGCCGGACACCGCCACCTTGATCGTCACGTACCAGTCGCTGAGTCTGCCCGTCGACGGTGTGCTGCCGCCCGCGACCTTCGGCACCCGCACCCGCTACGACCTCAACATCGACAGCCGGGGCACGGGCCGGCCGGATCTCACGTACCGCTGGACGTTCCGTGACGAGGGCCAGCGGCAGTTCCTCGGGGTGCTCAACGGGCAGGTGGATTCGGTGAGTTCACCGAACCTGAAGTTCAAGCAGCGCTACACGCTCGAAGAACTGCGCCCCGGAAAACCGCCGAAGGTCCTGGTCCGGGACGCGATCGCCGCCCCGAGCCGGGCGGGGGCCGCCGGGATGCCCGACTACGAGGGGCTGCGCCGCGAGGCCACGCTGCCGGTGCCGGGCGGCGGGCAGGTCTACACGGGACAGGCGGCGGATCCCTTCTTCAACGATGCCCGCGAGATGGAGATCCTCAAGAGCGGTACGGAACTGCCACTCCCGTTCAGCCCGCTCCAGGGCACGAACGTGACCGTCATGGCGCTTCAGGTGCCCAAGAAGGCTCTCGCCCTGAACGGCGACCCGGCCCGTAACCCCGTCGTCGGCGTCTGGGCGACCGCGGCCCGCGAGACGCTGAACGTGCAGCCCGGGGCGGCCGACGGTGCGCGGTACGCGCAGGTCTCCCGGGTCGGCAACGTGATCGTCAACGAGGCCTTCGCGCCCGACAACTACCTCACTCCGGCCGCGATGCTCCGCGGATCACCGCTGGGTGTGCTCGGCGGCGTGGCCGACCAGTTCAACACCTGGGACGCGGCCAAGGACGCCGACAATCATCAACTCATCGACATGGTGACCAAGTTGAGGGGCCCGAAGGCCTTCCACGCCACACACCCCGGCCTGCCCGCGCCGCAGGCGAACCCCCGCAAGGACATGTTCCAGCTGCTGATGACGGGCCTGTCGGGCAAGGCCCGCTGTCCGGTCGGCGAAGGCGCCGCGTGCCCGATCCGGGAGGATCTCAACTCGCAGGTGATGAACGCGGATGCGGACGCGGGCGCGTTCCGGCCGGCCGAGGAGCTGCGCCTGAATCTGTCGACGCCGGTGAGCCGGACGCCCCGCAAGGGTGGCTTCCTCGACGGCGACCCGCAGGGCTTCCCGAACGGCCGCCGCCTCACCGACGACCCCACGCATGTGCTGGTGCGCGTGGCGATGGGCGAGCCGGCGGTGAAGGAGTACGCGCCGCTCTTCCGCTTCACGACGTCCGGGCCGCCCACCAAGCTCGCGCCCACGTTCCCGTACCTCGCCGTGCCGCACGGGCTCTTCTGACCTGGAGGTTGTGACACAGCGTGAGTGGCAGGTACCCCGTACGGCGGTGCCTGCTGGCACGCGTACCGAACCGCGCTTTCACTGATCTTGTCCTAGGGGGGACAAGCTCCCCGGGAGTGTCCGTGCACCTGCCCAAGACGCACCTGCCCAAGACCACGGTGGCCCTCACCGCCCTGACCGTGCTCGCCACGGCGACCGCCGCATCCGCCGCCACCGCCGACCGTTCCGCTCCCCCGCCGCCGGAGAACCCGCCGGCCACCAACTGCCTGCCCACCAACTATGCACTCGACAAGCCGGCTGCCCCCGGCTACTACGACAAGGCACCCGAACTCGGCACCGCCTTCTGGTTCTTCGCGCAGAGCGGCACCGGGACCCTGACCTTCACGGAGAAGACGAAGTCCGAGCTCAAGCGCCTGAACGCCAAGGTCGAGGCGGTCTGCCCGGTCGGCCCCCTCAAGGGCGGCGAGGGCGTGTGGACCCCGGTCGGCGCGCAGGGCTACAGCAATATCAACTTCGTGAACGGGCGCATCTGGTATCCGGGCGGCTGGAAGTTCACCAACCCCAAGACGGGCAGGTCGCACAAGGTCGACGGGTTCTGGCTGCACGACTTCCCGTTCATCTCCAAGGCCAGCGCGAACGTCTACGTCGACGACAACCCGGTCCCGCACGAGCTCCAGCTGGCGACCATGAACACCGTCGAGCTCTACACGGACCTGATCAACCCCCGGATCAACCAGGGCAAGATCTCGCTGGGCCCGAAGGAGTGGAAGTTCAAGATCACCGAGGCGTACGCCAAGGAGCTGCGGGAGATCGGTGCCGACATCGACGCGGGCGAGCATGTGATCACCCTGGAGATCAACGCCTCGATCTTCCCGAACCAGACCCTCCCCCTCAAGCCCGGCCTGGAGAAGGACGAACCCGCCAAGAAGTAGCCGGGAGAGTCCCCACGGCACGCGAGAGAGCCTGTACGGCCACCGCGGGGCCCGCCACCGACGAGGCGGGCTCCGCGTTCGTGTGTCGCGGGGCGCCGGTCACACCTGCTTGTCGAGCCACGCCAGCAGATCCGCCTGCACCTCGGCCCGGTTGGTCTCGTTGAGGATCTCGTGCCGGGCTCCCTGGTAGCCCTTCCAGGTCAGGTCGGCCACCCCCACGTAACGGAAGTCCTCCAGGAGGTCGTGGACCAGTGTCATCGACTGGTTGCACGGGTCCTCGGTGCCGACCGCCACATGGATCGGCAGGTCCGAGGGGATACGGGCGAGTTGAGCCGGGTCGTTGATCTTCCTGATCGCATGCACCCAGTCCCGTGACAGGCCGGCCGAGAAGGGGAAGCCGCAGCGCTCGTCGGCCACGTACCGGTCGACCTCGGCCTCGTCCCGTGACAGCCACTCGAAGCCGGTGCGGTGGGGGTACGGGTTGTTGAACGAGGCGAACGCCTCCGGGATGAACGAGGACAGTGCCGCCCGGCCGCCCTCGGCGATCTCGCGGTCGAGCCGGTCGAGGGCGCCCTGGATCTCCACGAAGGGCAGCGTGCGGAAGGTGCCCGAGAGGATCAGGCCGGCCAGTGCGTCCGGGTACTCCTGCGCGTAGTCGCGCGCCAGCATCGACCCCATGCTGTGTCCGAGCAGCACGGTCGGCGCGTCCGGAAAGAGCGCGCGGGCGCGGTCCCCGACCGCCTCGAGATCGCCGACGATCGCCCGCCAGCTGTCCGCGCCGTCCCCTTCGGCCCCGGGCACCTCGGTCACGCCGTACCCGCCGGTCGACACCGCGGTCGCGCCGTGGCCGCGATGATCCGAGGCGATCACCCCGTATCCGTGCGCGGTCAGCTCGCACGCGAACCGGTCGTACCGCAGGGCGTGCTCGGCCGCTCCGTGCGCGATCTGGACCAGCGCACGGGGGCGCCCGCTCTCCGGAAGCCAGGTGTACGCGGCCACCTGGAGACCGTCCGCCGCGGTCACGGACTGCGTCGTGTACGTCGTCATCGGTGCGCTCCTCGATTCGCGATACGGGCACGAGTGGCCCCCTGCCCAGCGAAGGCGTCCGGACACCTGCCCGGGCATTGGCTCCCGTACGTCACAAGGTCTGGACACCTGCCCGGGCCCCGGCTCCCGTACGTCACAAGCCCACCACTACCCATTGACCCCTCCGATCACTGGAACCTACGCTGAGCGACTGCACCTCAGAAAGCGCTTTCTCCACTGCAAGCACCCGATGAGCCGTCGGCACGCAGCCGTGCCCTTAGACAGCGGGAGCGCCCATGAGTCATCCCCCGAACGGCAGTCACCTCCGAAGACTTCTGCGACCCCTGACCACCCTCGCGGCTCTGTTCGCGCTGGTGCTCGGACTGGTCGTGTCGATGCCCGAACAGGCCCGTGCCGCGGCCCCGTTCCGCGTACTGGTCTTCTCGAAGATCACCAACTTCGACCATGAGTCCCGGGCCGCCGGAGTCGAGGCGGTCAAGAAGCTCGGCGCAGAAAACGGTTTCGAGGTCGAGGCCACCGAGGACGCGGCGGCCTTCACCGACGAGAACCTGGCGACGTTCCAGGCGATCGTCTTCAACAACACCAACTCCACACCGGAGTCCGGCGACCTGCTCAACGCCGAGCAGCGCGCCGCCTTCCAGAAGTACATCCGCGCCGGCGGCGGTTACGTCGGTCTGCACGCGGCGAGCGCGAGTGAGCGCGACTGGGACTGGTACGAGGGCCTGGTCGGCGCCATCTTCGACAAGCACCCGGCCGTGCAGACCGGCCGGATCAAGGTGCTCGACCAGGCGCACCCCTCCACCAAGGGCCTTCCGCAGCTCTGGGAGCGCACCGAGGAGTGGTACAACTGGCGCACCAATCCCACGGGCAAGGTGCACACCCTCGCGCAGATCAAGGTGCGTGACGGCATCGACGGCCTGGACGAGGGCGTCGACCACCCGTACTCGTGGTGCCAGAACTATGACGGCGGGCGTTCCTGGTTCACGGCCGGAGGCCATGCCTCCTCGGCCTTCCAGGAGGAGTACTTCCTCAAGCATCTGCTCGGCGGCATCCAGTGGGCCGCGGGCGACAAGCCGGGCGACTGCACCGCCAACAAGACCAGCGCCTTCCAGCGCACCCCCTTGGCGACGAGCGATCTGGCCGACCCCTTCGAGCTTGCGGTGGCCCCGGACCGCCGGGTGTTCTTCATCCAGCGCACCGGCAAGCTGAAGGTCATCGACCAGGAGAACCTCAAGGTCACCACGGCGCTCGACTTCGCGTACACACCGGAGATGACGAGCCAGTCCGACGGCCTGCTCGGTCTCGCTCTCGACCCGAAGTTCGAGGAGAACCACTGGCTGTATCTGCTGCACTCCGACAAGACGGAGAAGCGGCTGAATCTGTCGCGGTTCACCGAGGCCGGCGGCAAGGTCGACATGGCCAGCGAGAAGCGGCTGCTGACGATTCCCACGTTCCGCGGCGAGGGCCGGGCGAATTCGCATATGGCGGGGTCGCTGACCTTCGACAAGAGCGGAAATCTGTATGTCGCGACCGGCGACAACACCGATCCCTTCGCCTCCGACGGCTTCACGCCGATCGACGAGCAGGAGGGCCGCCGCGCCTGGGACGCGCAGGGCACCTCGGGCAATACGAATGATCTGCGCGGCAAGATTCTGCGCGTCACGCCCAAGGACGACGGAACGTACGCCGTTCCCGAGGGGAACCTCTTCGCGCCCGGCACGGACAAGACCCGGGCCGAGATCTATGCGATGGGCCTGCGCAACCCGTTCCGTATCACCACCGACCCGCACTCCGGTGCCCTGCTGGTGGCGGACTACGGGCCCGACGCACGCGCCGCCAACCCGAATCGCGGTCCCGAGGGAACCGTCGAGTACAGCCGGGTGACCAAGGCCGGCAATCTCGGCTGGCCTTACTGCGTGGGCGACAACACCCCGTTCAACGACTACGACTTCGCGACGAAGTCCTCCGGTGCGAAATTCGACTGCGGCGCTCTGAAGAACGACTCCCCGAACAACACGGGCCTGACCGAGCTGCCGGACGCCGAGCCCGCGACGGTCTGGTACGCGTACTCGGCCTCCGCCGAATTCCCGGAGCTCGGCACCGGGGGCGGCGGGCCGATGAGCGGTCCCGTCTACGACTACGACCCGGAGAACTCGTATCGCACAAAATTCCCCGAGTACTTCGAGGGGAAGTGGCTCAATTACGAGCTGACCCGCAAGTGGTTCAAGACCTTCTCGATCCAGGAGAAGGACCAGTCGTTCACCGATCCGCGCTTCCCCGCGGCGAAGGCCGGCGATCTGCACTCCATCAATTCCGTGTTCGGCGACATGGCCTGGAACCAGCCCTTCGACGCCGACTTCGGTCCCGACGGGGCGCTCTATGTCATCGACTTCGGACTCGGCAGCGGTACCGGCCGAGGCGGCAGCAACGAAGGGTCGGGCATCTACCGGATCGATTACGTGGGGGACAAGAGGCTGCCGGACGCGCGGGCCACGGCCACCCCGGACACCGGGAAGGTGCCGCTGACCGTGCAGTTCTCCAGCGAGGGTTCGGGGATTCCGGGCGGCGGTGACGTCACGTATGCCTGGGACTTCGACGGGAACGGCAGCACGGATTCCACCGAGGCCAACCCGACGCATGTGTACACCGAGAAGGGCCAGTTCACCGCGCGGCTGAAGGTGACCGCGCCCGGTGATCTCACCGCGCTCGCCGTACAGGACATCACCGTCGGCAACACCCGGCCTGTGGTGACCATCCAACAGCCCCCGAACGGCGGCCTGTTCTCCTTCGGCGACACCATTCCCTTCGAAGTCAAGGTGAAGGACCCGGAGGACGGCACGATCGACTGCTCGCGGGTCGTCGTCCAGTCCCAGCTCGGCCACGACTCGCATCTGCACCCGCTGGACAACTACACGGGCTGCCGCGGCGAGATCGCGACGGACGCCGGTGACAGCCATGGTCCCGGGCAGAACCTGTACTACGGGATCAGCGCGCAGTACGAGGACAAGGGCGGTCCCGGTGGCGTGCCCGCCCTCACCGGTTCGTCGTCGCTGACGCTGCGCACCACGTTCCGTGAGGCCGAGCACTTCACGACGACCGGCGGTGCCAACAAGGGTGTCGAGATCGGCAGCCGAGCGGACGCCTCGGCCGGCAAGCGCCTGATCGAGATCGAGCACGGTGACTGGGCGGCCTTCGATCCGACCGACTTCAAGGGCATCGACTCCGTGACGGTCGGCGCGGCCTCCGGCGGGCTCGGCGGCGACATCGAGTTCCGCGCGGGATCGCCCACCGGGGCGCTGGTCGGCAAGGTGACCATCCCCAACAGCGGGAGCTACAGCAACTTCATCTCGCCCACCACCGCGCTCGAGGATCTGGGCGACACCACCAAGTTGTACGCGGTGTTCACCAACCCCGCGTGGACCCCGGACAAGGCGGACCTGCTCACCCTCGACTGGCTGCACTTCAACGGGCCCGGCGTCGAGAAGAAGGGCGGTACGAAGGTCGAGCTCGGCAAGGAGCAGACGGCCGGTGCGGTCAAGCTGACCAGCACCGTCAAGCCCGCCGCGGGCCGCCAGATCGTCTCGTACCACTGGGACTTCGGTGACAACACCGAGCCCGCGGGCGAGGAGGGCCCGACCGCCGAGCACACCTACGCACGTCCAGGCCCGTACACGGCCCGCCTGACCGTGACCGACGACAAGGGCGACACTTCGACCGGCTCGGTGCAGATCACCGTGGCCGAAGGAGGCACCGCATGACGCTGAACAGACGCGCCTTCCTTGGTACGTCGCTGGGGCTCGCGGCCGCGACGGGTCTCGCCTCCGCACCCGCGTACGCCTCCGAGGGCGATGCGGCCCGGTGGCGCCGCATCCCGCGCGGCGGGATCGGGATGCACCTCTACACGATGCGCACCCCGCTGGCCGCCGACTTCCTGGGCACCTTGGAGCAGCTCGCCGAGATCGGGTACGCCACCGTCGGGGTGAGCGGGCGGCACAACAACAGCGCCTCGGCGATCCGCGGCTTCCTGGACCGGACCGGTCTGCGGGCCGTTCTGGAGCACGTCGCGTACACCACGCTCACCGGTACCGGACTCCCGCAGGCACTGGAGGACCTGCACACCCTCGGCGCCAAGTGGCCGGTGGTGCCGAGCCTGCCCGGTTCGATGCACACGCCGGCCGGATTCCGGGAGGCGGCACGGGAGTTCAACCGGATCGGGCAGGCGTCGCGGGATGCCGGGCTCGGTCCCGTGCAGTTCCACAATCACGGCCTCGACCATGAGGTCGTGGACGGCGAGAACCTGTACGAGATCCTGCTCGAGGAGACCGATCCGCATCTGGTTGCCTTCGAGCTGGACGTGTACTGGGCGGCGAAGGGCGGCGCTGATCCGGCCCGCCTGTTCGTCGAGCACCCGCGACGCTTCCCCGCCCTGCACGTCAAGGACATGGCGCCGGACGGGGACTTCGCGGATGTGGGCTCCGGGGTCCTGGACTTCGCTGCGATGTTCGAGAACGCGCACATCGGCGGCGTCCAGCAGTGGCTGGTCGAGCACGACCGTCCGGCCGACCCGTTCGCCACGGCGCGCAACAGCTACAACCACCTTGCCGCGCTGAGGTATTGAGGCAGAGGTGATCGAGCGGTAAGTGGGGCCGGCCGCCGTTGTCGGCGGCCGGCCCCCTTGCTCTCTCGGCGGCCGGCCCCTTCCTATTCGGTCCTATTCGGTCCTATTCGGTACGCAGAGCCGTGGCGGTACGGGCCCTGGCCGCCCACCCTGCGGGCAGCAGCGCTCCCAGCGTGGCGATGAGCAGGCCCCCGAAGGCGAGCGGGAGCAGTTCGGGCACCTGGTAGACGGCAAGCACCGAGTCGGGGAGGCGCAGCCCCACGCTCTCCCCCATCGCCGGCATGACCCAGCCGTGCAGGGCGACGCCCAGCGCCACACCGAGCACTCCGGCGACAAGGCCGGTCACGGCGACCGAGGTGAGGACCATCGTGATGGTCTGCCGCGGGGTCATGCCGAGCGCCTTGTGGACGCCGATGTCCCGTACGCGCTCGCGGGTGTCGAGCAGCACCCCGTTGAGGACGCCGAGCGCGGCGACGGCCACGAGCATCAGCGTCAGCATCGCGGACAGCGCGTTGAGGGTCATCACCATGTCGCTGCCGGAGTCGGGCCCGCCGGTCTGTGCCGTGACACCCAGCGGCGCCAAGTCCGTGTTCAGGGCGTCGGTATAGGCGGCCGCGTCGGTGCCGGGTGCTACGGCGATGTGATGGCTCGTCTCCGGCGGGCCCTGGGGTGCGGACCCGGTCTCGGCCGTGTTGAGGCTCCCGGCGTCGGTGTGCCCCGTGAGCGTTCCGGCGTCAGTGTGCCCCGTGAGCGTCCCGGCGTCCGTGAAGACCTGCATGCCGTCCTTACGGGGATCGAGCACCTCGCCGACGATCCGTACCGTCACCGGCTCGGCCAATCCGCCCAGGGTGACCTTGTCGCCGATACGGGTGCCGGTGGCGGCGAGGAAGGGGGTCGGGACCATCGCCTCGCCGGGCTGATCGAACCAGCGGCCTTCGACCATGGTGTAGCCGCCCCAGGAGGCGTCGCCGGTGAACGCGGTCACGTCGACGGTGCCGGTCAGACCGGACACGGTGGCCCGTAGCGTCGTGGCGCTGTAGTACAACTCCGTACCGTCGGCGGACTCGACGGCCGCGGCGACCGCCGCCTGGTCGACCTCGGGCGGCCGCTCCCCCGGCCCGGGCGCACCGGGCCCGAAGGCGCCGCGGGGCGCGGGCACGACGACATCCGCGGCGTCATGGGCCCTGGCCTTCATCACCTCACCGAGCGAGGCTCCCATCCCCACGGTGAACGTGACGGCGACGGCGCCGAACAGAACCGCCGCGCCCATGGCCAGCGCGCGGGCGGGCCGGGCGCAGGGCCGGGCCAGACCCAGGGCCGCCGACGGGGGCAACGGAAGCCGTGCGGACAGCCGCGCCGCCCAACGCCCGCGCCGTACCGAGGTGTTGCGCCCGACGGCGAGCGCGTCGACCGTACGCATGCGGCCGGCCCGCAGCGCACTCCCCCACGCGGTCACCGCCACCAGACCGAGGGCGCCGCCTGCCACCGCCACGTCGACCCAGGGCTCGACGGCCAGGGACGAACTGCCGTACACCTCCCCGGCCTCGGCCAGGACGGGAACGGCGAGCAGGTGGCCGACGAGCACACCGAGACCCGTGCCGATGCCGGCCGGGATCAACGCCTGGCCCACGTATGCGCGGACCACCTGGGCCGGTGTGCAGCCGACGGCCTTCAGGATGCCGATACGGCGGGTGCCGGTGCCGACCGCGGAGGCGACCACGTTGCCGACGATGAGCACCGACATGACCAGGCCCAGCGCGCCGAACGCCATCAGGAAGGGGACGTAGAGCGCGGTGTCGCGTTCGGCGGTCTTCTTGACGGTGAGCCAGGACTGTTCGCCGACGGCCGCGCCCGGCGGCAGGGAGCCGGTGACCGCCTTGCCGCCCGCGGTGATCCGCGCGGCGGTCGCGGCATCGGTGAAGCGGTAGAGCATCTGGTAGCCGCCGCTGCCCGGCGCCGTGAGCGCCGTCATCTGGGCCGGCACCACCCAGGCATCGGCGGTCCCGGTGACCGAACGGGCCACTCCGACCACGGTCAGCGTCGGGGCGCCCGGCAGTCCGGGAAAGTCGACCTTCGTGTCCAGGATCGGAATGACCGCGGACGCCTTGGACAGGACGATCTCACCGGGGCGCGTCGGCCACCGCCCTTCGAGCAGGTCCACCTCGTCCACGTCACGGCCGGGACCGGGCCGGCCGACCACGTGCATCGGCCAGGCGGGGCCCGCCTCGCCCGCCCCTGGTGTGACGGTCGCCGTACGGAAGGGGCCGGCCGCGGCGCTCACGCCCTTCGCGTCCCGTGACGTCGAGAGTTGCCCGGCACTCACCTTGCCCGCGTCGAACTGCACCGACAGATGCGCGCCGTGCTGCGCGGCGAACGCGTCGGCGAAGGGCGCGCCGGACACCGCGAGCAGGGTTGTGCCGAGTACGGAGGAGGCCACCGCCATCATCGCGGCGAGGCCGATCACCAGCGTCTGGACCCGGCGGCGCCCCACGCCCGAGCGGACCACCTTGCCGAGTGCGCTCATCGGACGCCCTCCGCCGGGACGGCCGGGGCGGCCGGGGCGACAGTCCCCGCTGGAAGGTCCGCGGTGATACGGCCGTCGGCGATCTCGACCGTACGGCTCGTGCAGGAACGGGCCAGCGCAAGGTCGTGGGTGACCACGACGATGGTCTGGCCCTCGGCGTTCAGTTCGGCGAGCAGCCTGCTGACGTCCTGGCCTGCGGCCGTGTCCAGGGCCCCGGTCGGTTCGTCGGCCAGGAGCAGCGCGGGACGGTTCATCAACGCCCGCGCCACCGCGACGCGTTGGCGCTCCCCGCCCGACAGGCGTCCCGGGTAGGCCCGTGCGTGCCGGTCGATGCCGAGCAGTTCGAGGAGTTCCGCCGCCCGGTGGCGGGCCGCGCCGCGCGCCATGCCCGCGAGCCGTGCGGGCAGGACCACGTTGTCGGCCACGGAAAGATCGTCGAGCAGATGGAAGAACTGGAAGACCATCCCGATCTTCGCGCGCCGGTACAGCGCCGAGCCCGCCTCCCCCAGCCGGTCCACCCGCACCCCGTCCACGGTGACGGTCCCCGTGTCGGGGCGGTCGAGACCCGCGATCAGATTGAGCAGCGTGGACTTGCCGCTGCCGGACGGACCGAGGATCGCCACGGCCTCGCCGCGCCCCACGGTCAGGGAGGCCTCGTGCAGCGCGGGCGGCCCGTCGTCGTAACGGCGGCTCACCTCGCGCAGTTCGATCACCGGCGTGGTCATGAAGGGCTCCTCTGGTACGGGCAGTCGGCTGCGGCCTTCGCAGGGCCGTGCGCTGCGGCCCCGGCAGGGCCGGTTGGCTGCTCGAACGCTAGGAGCGGGACCGGCCGGCACGCGTCGCCCCTTCGACCCCTTTGCGGTACCGCGCCGGAACGAGTCGTACAGACGTCATCCCTGAGAAGTAGGCGCCCGGTGTATCCGCCCGGGCGGGAACGACCGCGCAGACGGACTCGGCGGGTCCGTACGGCGGCGACAATGGATCAGTGGTGAACGTACGTACGACGCTGGAGCGGCTGCCGTCGGCGGTCCGCCGCGCCGGCCTCGAGGCGGTGCGGCGGACCGCCGACGAGGTGACGCTGTCGAGCCGCCGGCCCCTGCGGCCCACTCGGGGCGCCTGGCTGTTCGATGTGCTCCTTGCGCTGGCGCTCGGGATCACCACCGTCTATTACGGCATCGACAACGCCGGCAACGTGGTCGTACGGGAGATCGCACCCGGCGTCCACAGCGTCGTGCCGCGACCGAACGGCCCCGGCGGCATGGCCTTCATGGTCACGCTCGCCGTCATCGCCTCGGGCGCTCTGGCCCTGCGGCGCCGCTGTCCGCTCGCGGTGCTGTGCGTCGTGACGGCCGCGACCCTGGCGACACCGTCGAGCGTCCTGCGGCTGACCTTCTACGCGTTCGTCATCGCCGTGTACGGCGCGGCCGTCCACAGCCCGTACCGGATGACGACCCTCGCGGCGCTGGTGGTCTCGGTCGCCCTGGTCGGCACCTCGGGGGATTCGGTGACACCGGTCCTTCCCAACGAGTACGTGGTCCTGCTGATCCTGGCGCCGATGGCCGTGGCCGCCGTCGGCCTGCGCAGCTGGAAACTGCGGAGCGACGAGAGCCGCACCCGGCTGTCCGCGCTCGAGCGGGAACAGGCCGAGTCCCTGCGCCGGGCCGTCGAGCAGGAGCGGGCCAGGATCGCCCGTGAACTGCACGATGTCGTCACGCACAACGTCAGCGTGATGATCATCCAGGCGGGCGCCGCACGGAAGATCATGAGGACCTCCCCCGACCGGGCCGCGGAGGCCCTGCTCGCCGTGGAGGCGGGCGGACGGGCGGCCATGACCGAACTGCGCCACGTCATGGGCCTGCTCACGATGCCCGACACGGACCTCGCCGACGCGGATCCTGCCGGCACGGAGCCCGAACTGGCACCCCAACCCGGCCTCGACCAGCTGGAATCGCTGGTCTCACGGGTCCGCGACACCGGACTCGCCGTCGACCTGACGGTGACCGGGACGCCGCGTCCCCTGGCGCCCGGCATCGAACTCGCCGCCTACCGCGTGGTCCAGGAAGCCCTCACCAACACCGTGAAGCACGCCTCGGGAGCGAGGGCCCACGTGACCGTCGACCACGCGCCCGACCGGCTCCGGGTGGAGGTCACCGACACCGGCGGGCGCCCGGGCGAAGGCACCGGAAGCGGCCGAGGCCTGATCGGACTGCGTGAACGCCTCGCCGTCCACGGCGGAACCCTGACCACCGGCCGACGGCTGACCGGCGGCTACCGTGTGGAGGCCCTGATCCCCTTGGAGACACCGTGACCGAGCCGCTGCGGGTGCTCCTCGCCGACGACCAGACCCTGGTGCGCACCGGATTCCGGCTGATCCTCGGCGCCGACGGCATCGACGTGGTCGCCGAGGCGGTCAACGGCGCGGAAGCTGTCGACGCGGTCCGCCGGACCCGTCCGGACGTGGTCCTGATGGATGTCCGGATGCCCGAGATGGACGGTCTGGAGGCCACCCGCCGGATCCTCACCGGCGCCCCCGGCGAGCCCCGCGTCATCATCCTCACGACCTTCGACCTCGACCGGTACGTGTACGCGGCCCTGGCCGCGGGAGCGAGCGGCTTCCTGCTCAAGGACGTCACGCCCGAGCAACTGACCGCGGCCGTACGCACCGTGCGTACCGGTGACGCGCTCCTCGCACCGGCGATCACGCGCCGCCTCGTACAGCGGTTCGCCAGGCGCGGCGACGACGCCGACGCCCTCCACCGCGATCTCGCCTCGCTCACCCCGCGCGAAGTGGAGGTACTGGGACTGCTGGCCCGGGGCCTGAGCAACGCCGAACTCGCCGCCCGCCTCCACTTGGCCGAGACCACCGTGAAGACCCACGTCGCCCGCATCCTCGCCAAACTCGGCCTGCGCGACCGCGTCCAGGCCGTCATCGTGGCGTACGAGACGGGCCTGGTCAGCGCGGGCGACCGGGAGGTCACGGAATAGGCCCGGACCTGTGGAAGCGCCCCGCCCCTTCGTCAGGAAGGGCGGGGCGCTTTTCGTACGGGACTTCGGCGGGCGTCAGTCGTCCTCCGCCGCCGTCCCGAGCAGTCCGCGGATATGCGTGGTCGCGTCGCGGAACTCCGCGCGCCCCATGGTCTCCGCGTAATCCCGCTCGGCCGGCAGGTCCACCTGGATGATCTCCTGGATGGTGCCGGGGCGCGGGCTCATCACCACCACCCGGTCCGCCAGGTACACGGCCTCCGCGATGGAGTGCGTGACGAGGAGCACCGTGGTGCCCGTCTCCCGCCAGATCCGGTGGAGTTCGACGTTCATCTGCTCACGGGTGAGCGCGTCGAGGGCACCGAACGGCTCGTCCATCAGGAGCACCGGCGGCCGGTGGAGCAGCGCACGGCACAGGGCCACACGCTGCTGCATGCCTCCGGAGAGCTCGTGCGGCAGTGCGTCCTCGAAGCCTTCGAGGCCGGTCATCCGGATGAGTTCGTCCGCGCGGGCCCGCGCCTGGGCGGCCGGCAGCTTACGGATCTCCGCCTGCAACAGGATGTTCTTCAGCGCCGAGCGCCACTCGAGCAGAGCGGCCCGCTGGAAGACGTATCCGATGTCATGGCGGGGTCCGGCGACCTGTTCGCCCTGCAACCGCACCTGGCCGGACGAGGACTTGAGCAGACCCGCGACCAGCTTGAGCAGCGTGGACTTGCCGCACCCCGACGGGCCGACGATGGCCACGAACTCGCCCGGTGTGACATCGAGCGACACATCGGTGAGCGCGGTGACGTCCCGCTTCTTGCTGCGGAAGCGGACGGCCACGTCCTGGATCCGTACGGCCGGTTCCGGTCCGCTGTCCGCTGTCTTGTCCTTGACGAGTTGGGTCATGTTCGCCCCGTCGGGCTGGTCGATTTCCGACATCTGAGCTCCCGGCATGATCAGCTCTTCGGCGCCAGGTCCTGGGCCCAGTAATCGGCCACCGGCTTGGCGTTCTGGACCAGACCCGCGTCCTTGAAGACGTCGATGGTCGTCTGCCAGTCCTCCTCGGTGTTCGCGCCGGGAGCCTGGCCTTCGGTGGCGTCCGTGTGCAGCAGCGTGAGCGTGGTCTTGAACTGCTCGGTCAGGACCTCCTCGGGCGGCAGCTGCTCGGAGGCGCCGTCCATCGACTTCACCGCGTCGGCGGGCGCCTTCTCGGCGGCGGCCCAGGACTCGCTGACGGCCTTCGCCATCCGCTTGGCCAAGTCGCTCTTGGCGAGGGTCTTCTGACCGGCGATCAGACCGTTGGAGTAGAAGTTCAGGCCGTGCTCCGAGAAGCGGAGGTACTCCACGTCCTTCTTCGCCTTGTTGGCCATGGTCGGCCCCTGGTCGCTCGCGTAGCCGAGCAGCGCGTCCGTCTTTCCGGAGATCACCGCGGCGATCTTGCCCGCCGGGTCGGTGTTCTGGACGGTGACGTCCGACTCCTTCAGGTCGTTGGCCGCGAGGAAGGCCGGGAAGGTCTTCGACAGCGCGTCACCCGTCGTACCGGCGATGACCTTGCCCTTGAGGTCGGCGGGCGACTTGATGTTCTGGTCCGCGAAGAACTGCACGGAGGCCGGTGTGGTCTGCAGGAAGACACCGAGGCTCTTGACGTTCACGCCCTGCTCGACACCGGCGAGCACCGCGGGGGTGTCGGCCCAGCCGAAGTCGGTCTGCCCGGCGGCGGTGGCCTGCACGGTCTTCTGGGAGCCCTGGCCGGCCTGGATGGTCAGGTCGATACCGTTGTCCTCGAAGATCTTCTGCGCCTTGCCGTAGTAGAACGGCGCGTGCTCCCCGTACGGGTACCAGTTGAGCGTCAGCGTCACCTTGTCCAGCTTCTTGCCGTCCTTGCTGGTGGTGGTGGAGGAGTCGTCCCCGCCGCAGGCCGTGGCGGCGACCAGGAGCAGCGGGACGAGGCCTATCAGGGTTCTGCGCGGGTGCATGGTGGCCTGCCCTTTCACGAGCGGACGTCGGGGTCACTTGCCTGAAGTGCGGGACGGGGCTTGGTGGTTGTGCCGGTCATACGTGGCGGGGGGGGTGCGGATCCTTGCGGTGCGGGGGTGCGGATCCTTGCGGTGCGGGTACGGGGGTCGCATCCCGGTCAGAACGCGGTCGTGACGCCGGACTCCCGGCGGCTCGCGTGCCAGGGGAGCAGCAGCTTCTCGGCGATCTCGACGATGACGAAGAGCACGACGCCGATCAGGGACATCACCAGGAGGCCCGCGAACAGCATCGGGGTGTCGAGGTTGCCGTTGGCCTGCAGGATCACGTAGCCGAGACCCTCGTTGGCCCCGACGAACTCCCCGACCACGGCTCCGGTCACCGCCAGCGTGACGGCGACCTTGAGGCCGGAGAACAGATGGGGCAGGGAGGCGGGGAAGCGGATCTTCACAAAGGTCTGCCAGGGCTTCGCGCCCATCGTCGAGGAGAGCTGGAGCATCTCCGGGTCGACGGCCTTGAGTCCGGTCACCATCGAGATCACCACGGGGAAGAACGCGATGAGGACCGCGATCACGATCTTCGGCGCCATGCCGAAGCCCAGCCACACCACGAACAGCGGCGCGATGGCGATCTTCGGTACGACCTGCGCGAAGAGCAGGATCGGGTAGAGCGTCTTCTCGACGGTCGAGGAGTAGACCATGATCACGGCGGCGAACACCCCGATGGCCACCGCCACGACGAAGCCGATCAGCGTCTCGTACGTGGTCACCCAGCTGTGCTGCCAGAGGTAGTCCGGCTTGTCGACGATCACCTCGAAGGTCTTGCCCGGCGAGGGCACCAGATAGGGCTCGACCAGTTCCAGGGCGGCGATCACCCACCAGGCCACGAAGCAGGCGAGCAGCAGGGCCACGGGGCGCCAGCTCTTCTCCGCGGCGTCGGTGAACCGCTCACGCGCGCTCGGGCTTTCACGTAGCGCGACACCCGCCGTCTTCACGGGTGCCGAGGACAGTGCGCTCTGACTCACGAGGAACTCCCCTGAGGGTGACTGCGGTTGACGGAGAGCTGGTTGCTCGGGATGGTGCTCGGACTTTCGTCCGATCTTTCATCGGTTCCTGGGCCTGTTCTTTGGTCGGGCTGCGCTCGGGCTCTGATCGGAAACGCTTTCAGAAAGCGCTTTCTGGTACGCTCCCGGTCACGCTAATGACCGCCCGAGTGCACGGTCAATAGGTCGTGCACAGGTTTCCGCACCGCCGGTCCCGGCCACCGCGGGGCGGAGGGGGCGAACGTCCGCAACTCCCCTACCGAGAGGCCTGTGTTGGACATGGAACCGACCGGAGCAAGCTCTCAGCCCGCCGCACTCGCTTCGCTGGTCATCGACCGCGTCGAGACGTTCGCGGTGGCACTGCCCACGCACCGCTCGTTCGGCGTCTCGGGCGGCGCGGTGGCCGTCGCGGGTCTGCCGAGCATCCGTGTCCTGGTGAAGGTGAGCGCCGACGGGGTGCACGGCTGGGGCGAGGCGACCCCGATCCCCGCCTGGACGTACGAGACGTCCGAGTCGATCGTGACGACCATCGACCGCTATCTCGCCCCCGCCATCACCGGCCGTCCCGCCTGGGACCTCGACGGCGTCGACCGCGCCTTCGACCGCGCGGTGAACCGAGGTTTCAGCATCGGCGCCCCGCTCGCCAAGTCGGCGGTGGACGTGGCCCTGCACGATCTGCTCGGCCGTGCGGCCGGGGTGCCGTTGGGTGTGCTGTGGGGTCAACGGCGCGTCGAATCACTGCGGTTGGGCTGGATCGTGTCGGGCCAGACGCCGTCGCAGGTGGGCGAGAGCGTCGCCGAGGGGCTCGCGCTCGGCTACCAGGCCTTCAAGGTCAAGATCGGGCTGCACGACGAGGAGACCGACCTCGCGGTGGTCGCCGCCGTACGGGAGCACGCGCCGTCCGCGCCGCTGTGGGTGGATGCCAACCAGGCGTACTCCGTGCACAGTGCGCTGCGAGTGGCCCGCCGTCTGGACGAGTTGGGCGTCACGGCCTTCGAACAGCCGCTGCCGGCCAACGACGTGGCCGGACTGCGCCGGCTGCGCGACACCTCTCCCCTGCCGGTCGCCCTGGACGAGTCCCTGCGCCACCCCTCGGACCTGGCGACCTTCGTACGCCTGGAGGCCGTGGACGTGGCCATCGCCAAGGTGCAGCGCAGCGGCGGGCTCACCCTGTCACGGCGGTTGTGCCAGCTCGCCGAGGACAGCGGGGTGCGGCTGATGGGCTCGGGCCTCACCGACTCCGACCTGGGGCTCGCCGCCTCGCTCCACCTGTTCGCGGCCCATGGGATCGACACACCCGTGGACCTCAACGGCCGCCAGTTCATCGGCTCCCCGTACGCGGGACCGACCGTGACGGTCGAGAAGGGCGTGGCCCACGTGCCCACGGGCCCGGGGCTCGGGGTCGAGGTGGACGAGGACGTGGTGCGTGAGCTGGCGGTGGACGTGCTGGCCTAGAGGCTGAGTCACCGGGGCGAACTCCAGGCGTCGGGGCCGGCGCGGCACGCCGAGGCCGGCCCGGCAGACGCGGTGGCTCGGCAGACGCGGTGGCTCGGCGTGAGCGGCTGACCGACCGGCAGGCGGCCCGGCAGCGGCACGGCAGACGCGGCGGGCCGACAGGCAGGCGTCCCAGCAGGCGAGGCAGGCCGGCAGGCGTAGGACGGATCCCGCTCCATCGGCCCGTTCTCAAGCCGCAGCTCCAGCAGGAGAAGGGCGCGTGCTCAGACCGTGGGACCGGTGTCGTAGGCTGGCCGTCCATGGCAACAAGCACCTCGCTGTGGTCCTTCGCCCTCGTCGTAGGGCTTCTCACCCTGACTCCCGGTCTCGACACCGCCCTGATCCTGCGCACCTCGGCCCTCGGCCGGCGCAGACGGGCCTGGGGCGTCGTCCTCGGAATCCAGACCGGCACTCTGCTCTGGGGCGCGCTCACCTCTCTGGGGGTGACCGCGCTCCTGACGGCCTCGCACCTCGCCTACACGACCTTGCGCTGGGTCGGTGCCGCCTATCTCGTCTGGCTGGGAGCCCGCATGCTGCGGGACACCTTCCGCGGCAGGCCCCTGGCCGAGGAAGGCGACCCCGGCCTGCTCGGCGGGGAGGACTCGGTCACCGGAGGCTGGCGGCAGGGGACGCTCACCAATCTCCTCAACCCGAAGATGGGCGCCTTCTACGTCGCGGTCCTGCCCCAGTTCATCCCCGTCGGCGCCCACCACTTCGCGATGGGGCTGGTGCTCACGACCGTGCACGTCCTGCTCGGTCTGCTGTGGTCGGCCGCCCTGATCGGCTTCGCCCGCGTGCTGCACGGCTGGCTGCGCAGGCCTCGCGCCCGCCGTCTGCTGGACCGGATCACCGGGACCGTCATCGCCGCCTTCGGCGTCCGCCTCGCTCTCAGCGACTGAGATCCACGCTCGGGCCGAGCGCAGCGCCTGGGCCAACCGCAATGCATCACCCAAGCGCAATTCCTGGACTGAGCACCACGCCCGGACTGAGCACCACACCCACCAGGACACACACAAAACGCGCCCCCTTCACGCCCCCTCGCGCACCCACACGCCCACCCCGCCGCCTCCGTACCAACGTGTAGCCGAACCGTTCCTGCACCACACCCCTTCCGGACAGCGAACACACGTTCCCTCACGGCGGGGCACCTGAGGCGAGCGGGTCCGGGGGCGGTCTGCGCAACGGGTGTGTCTGCGGACCGAAACCCCGGCACTCCGGACCTACCCCGGCACTCCCGTATCCGCGTCTCAGGATGCGGAACGAGGGTGGCTCATTCCGTGAGTCCAATTCCGGACCGGACAAGGGCGACTGTGTCCGAATTCTGTCGCCCGAGATGGACACTCTGAGCGTTCCGGGCCGATCCGACGACCCGGTCTGCCATATGCCGCAGAAACTGTTGCCCGAGGCATGTGGCAGGCGGATGGCCGAGGGGAATGCCTCGGGCGTGGACCGGATGGACTCACCGCACCCGACGCCTACCCGGCGTATGTCAACTGTCCGCTTTTGCGCCAAAGTTGCGAGACGATCTTGTGGTTGCCTCAAGCTTCAACAAGATGGTGTGGTGGCCTGTTCGGGACGGGACCACTTCGAAGAAAACTCCTGCTCGAACAACCCTGCGAGCAGGCTTTTCACGGAGGAAGGCTCGCGATGGACACCATGGGAACCATGGACAGCTACTTCACCAGCCGACGGCACCATCAACTCCGCGAAGAGGTCAGGAGTTTCGCCGAACGGGAGGTCCTTCCGCGGGTCCCGGCGATGGAGGAGTCGCGTTCCACTGCCCATGGCATATCCCGGCTGATCGCACGGCAGGGCTGGCTGGGGGCGACCATTCCCGAGCAGTACGGCGGGATGGGTGCGGGGCACCTCGCCAAGACCCTCATCATCGAGGAGCTGTCACGGGTCAGCGGAGCGATGGGCGCGATGGTGCAGGCCTCCCAGCTCGGCGTCGCCAAGATCGTGCACTTCGGCAACGAGGACCAGAAGAAGACCTGGCTCCCGGCCGTGGCCGCCGGCCTCTGCCTGCCCACGATCGCGGTGACCGAGCACGAATCGGGCGGCCACGTCCTCGGGATGGCCGCGAGCGCCGTACGGGACGGCGAGGACTATGTGCTCAACGGCCGCAAGGTGTACGTGGGCAACAGCCACGTCGGTGATCTGCACGGCGTCATCGTGCGCACCGGGCCGGGCTCCAAGGGGCTCACGGCGTTCCTGGTGGAGTCGGACCGTCCGGGCTTCTCACTGGGCGAGCAGCAGCCGGCGATGGGGCTGCACGGCTTCAGCTTCGGCGAGCTGATCTTCGACAACTGCCGTGTCCCGGCGGCCAATCGGCTCGGCGCCGAGGGCGACGGCCTTTCCGTCGCGTACTCCTCCAGTGTCCTGTACGGCCGGGCGAACCTCACGGCCGTATCGCTCGGGATCCATCAGGCGCTCGTGGAGGAGACGACCCGCTTCTGCGCGGAGCGCGAGCGCTACGGCAAGCCGCTGCACGCGCTCGCCAACGTCAAGATCAAGCTGGGTCAGATGCAGTCCCGGCTGATGACCGCACGGCTCGCCGCCTATCACGCGGTGCATCTGCTCGACCAAGGCGTGGACTGCGATGCGGAGTTGATGAACGCCAAGGTCGTCAATGTCGAATCGGCCCTGGACTCGGCGCGCAACGCGATGGAGATCCATGCCGCCGCCGGCCTCTTCACCAACCGGCCCATCGAGCGCTTCCTGCGCGACGCGCACCACATCTTCGCGCCCGCGGGCACCTCGGACGTCCAACTGCTCAGGCTGGCCGAGGTGGCGCTGGGCACGGCGAAGGGCAGCTGGTCGGAGCGGCTCAGTGAGCTCGTACGCAATCAGCCGCCGAGCCCGGATCAGGACCTGGACTGGGCGGAGGGGAGCTGGGGTCAGGTCCCGCCCCAGCGCACGCACTGTGCCGGCAAGGTATGAACTCCCTTGCCGTGAACGGAACCTGTGCCTCCAGCCGGCTCGTCTGACCGCACCGCGATCAGATGCGTCCGTCCTCCCGGCGGTGGATCTGCTCGATCAGCTCGGCGGCCAGGGACTTGATCGTCTCGAGCCCCGCCCTCCCCCAGGGGCGCGGCTCGGTGTCGACCACGCAGATGGTGCCGAGCGCCATGCCCGTACGGTCGATCAGCGGCGCGCCCAGGTAGGAGCGGATGCCGATCTCGTCGACCACCGGATTGCCCGCGAAGCGCGGGTAGTCGCAGACGTCCTCGAGGACCAGGGCCTTGCGGCGGACCACCACATGCGGGCAGTAGCCGTGGTCGCGGGCCATATAGCGGCTGACCCCCGCGCTGGCGGCGGCCGCGCCCAGTTCGGAACCGGAGTGCGTGCCGGTCGGGGTGTGCAGCCCCGCGAAGAACTGCCGGTTCTCGTCGATGAAGTTGACCATCGAGAACGGCGCCCCGGTGACCTCGGCGAGACGGTCCGCGAAGGCGTCGAAGGCCGGGTCCGCGTGTTCGCCGAGGCCGAGCTGGCGCAGGCGCTGCACCCGGCTCGGCGCCTCCTTGTCGATGGGCGTGAGCAGGAGATGCCCGGTCGGGTCGTACGTCATGTCGTTGCTCCAAAGCTCGGGGCCGGAGTGGACTTGGTGAGCAGATGCTGGACGAGCGTCACCAGGGTCTGGATGCCGGACGAGGAGATTCTGGCGTCGCACAGGACCACGGGGACCTCGGGCCGCAGATCTATGGCGGCGCGTACTTCTTCGGGCTCGTAGCGGAACGCGCCGTCGAACTCGTTGACCGCGACGACGAAGCCGATCCCGCGGCGTTCGAAGAAGTCGACGGCGGCGAAGCAGTCCTCGAGGCGGCGGGTGTCGGCCAGGACGACCGCCCCGAGCGCGCCCTCGGACAACTCGTCCCACATGAACCAGAACCGCTCCTGGCCCGGGGTGCCGAAGAGATACAGCACATTGCGGGAGTCGAGCGTGATCCGGCCGAAGTCCATGGCGACCGTGGTGGTGGTCTTGTGCTCGACGCCGTCGAGCCGGTCGGTGCCGACGCTCACCGTGGTGAGCAGCTCTTCGGTGCTCAGCGGTTCGATCTCGCTGACCGCCCCCACGAACGTCGTCTTGCCGACCCCGAAGCCTCCCGCGACAAGGATTTTGAGCGCGGTGGGGAAGGGGTCCTGGGCGAAGGCATCAGAGCCGTCGTCGTAGGCCATCGAGCACTGCCTCCAATAGCGACCGGTCGGTGGGGTTGTGCGTACGGAACGACGGGGCCTTCGCGGTGAGCGCCCCGCAGTCGACGAGATCCGAGAGCACCACCTTGGTGACCACTGCGGGGAGCCGTAAGTGCGCGGCCACCTCCGCCACCGAGGTGGGCCGGGCCCCGATCAGACCGAGCGCGTCGGTGTGTTCGGGTCCCATCTGACCGGCCGGCAGGGCGCCGGTGGTCATCACCATCGAGAGAAGATCCAGGGCAGCGGTCGGCCGGGTGCGCCCATTGCTCACCGTGTAGGGGCGCACCAGTCGGCCGGCCGCGTCGTCGAGCCACGGCCCGTCCTGCGGGGCCGCCATGTTCAGAGCCTCGGACCGGACTCGGCGGCCTGCCGCGCGGGTGTCACCAAGTAGGGCCGCACGCTCTTCACCAGCATCGCCATCTCGTAGCCGAGCACCGCGGCGTCGGCGTCCCGCCCGGCGAGCACCGCCAGACACGTGCCGGAGCCGGCGGTGGAGACGAACAGCAGGGTGGAGTCCAGCTCGACGACGACCTGGCGCACCTCACCTCCGTCACCGAAGCGCGCGCCGGCGCTGCGGCCCAGGGAGTAGAGGCCGGAGGCCAGCGCGGCCATGTGGTCGGCGCTGTCGGTGTCGAGTCCGTGGACGGATTTGACCAGTCCGTCGGAGGAGAGGAGCACGGCGCTGCGGGTGTGCGGTACTCGCTGCACCAGGCCGCTCAACAGCCAGTCGAGATCGGAGACATGGCCGTTCGGCACATCGCTCGCCATGGTGGATCGACTCCTTGGGGTACGAGGGTCCTGCGGCGGGGGGTTCGAGGGGGTCGCGGGGTACGCGGGGTTCCTGGGG
>NZ_JAAKZW010000115.1 GCF_011044995.1 Streptomyces mesophilus
GCCCCGGCCCCGCCCCCGGCCGCGTCCACGGCCCGAGTCGTCGGGATCCATCGTGTAGCCGATCGCGAACTGCACGGCCAGGGCGGTGAACACCAGCCAGTGCAGGAGCTTGGTGACCGTGCCGTATCCCTGCGGACCGTTGCGGAGCACCCGTACCCCTCCCATCGAGCGCCACAGTCGGCAGCAGCCGTCAACTCATCCGGAGGACGTCACGGCGCGGCCGCTTGGCCCGGCCGTGCGGGTCGGGTGCGCTGACGGGGAGTCATGAAGATCCCCCAAGCCTTCCCCGCCCCGGAGGTTCGATGCGTCACCACGTCGCCGCGCTCGTCACGCTGGCCGCAGCCCTGGCCACCACCATCCCCGCACACGCGGCCCCGGCCGACGACCCCGAACCGGCGCCGCGCCCAGGTGTCTTCCTCACCGTCTCGGGCTCGGACAACACCTGGATCCGCGGTCTCAAGCTGATGTGCGCCCCCGAGCCGTCCGGTCACCATCCGCACGCCGCCGAGGCCTGCGCGGCGATCGACGCGGTGGACGGTGACCTCGACGAGCTGCCGGGCAAGGATCCGCTGTGCACCAAGGAGTACGACCCGGTGACGGTGACGGCCGCGGGCACCCACCGCGGCCAGGACATCGCCTGGCACCGGACGTATGCGAACGACTGCCTGCGGCATGCCATGACGGATCCGGTCTTCGACTTCTGACGCCCAGGGACACGGGTACGGGGAGGAGCCGCCGGCCCCTCCCCGTACCCATCGATCGAGGTCAGACGCCCACGTACTCCGCGAGGTGCTGACCCGTCAGCGTCGTCTTCTTCTTGACCAGCTCCGCGGGCGTGCCCTCGAAGACGATCTTTCCGCCGTCGTGGCCGGCGCCGGGACCGAGGTCGATGATCCAGTCGGCGTGCGCCATCACGGCCTGGTGGTGCTCGATCACGATCACCGACTTGCCGGACTCCACGAGCCGGTCGAGCAGACCGAGCAGCTGCTCCACATCCGCGAGATGCAGACCCGTGGTCGGCTCGTCGAGGACGTACACCCCGCCCTTGTCGCCCATGTGCGTGGCGAGCTTCAGACGCTGGCGCTCACCGCCGGAGAGCGTGGTCAGCGGCTGGCCGAGGGTGATGTAGCCGAGACCGACGTCCTGGAGCCGCTGCACGATCTTCAGCGCGGCCGGGATCTTCGCCTCGCCCTCGGAGAAGTACTTCTCCGCCTCGGAGACCGGCATCGCGAGAACCTCGCTGATGTCCTTGCCTTCGAGCTTGTACTCCAGGACCGAGGCCTGGAACCGCTTGCCCTCGCAGTCCTCACAGGTGGTCGAGACACCCGCCATCATCGCGAGGTCCGTGTAGATCACCCCCGCGCCGTTGCACGTCGGGCACGCGCCCTCGGAGTTGGCGCTGAACAGCGCCGGCTTGACCCCGTTGGCCTTGGCGAAGGCCTTGCGCACCGGCTCCAGGAGACTGGTGTACGTGGCCGGGTTGCTGCGCCGCGAGCCGCGGATCGCGCTCTGGTCGACCGAGACGACACCCTCGTCGGTGGGGATCGAGCTGTGGATCAGCGAGCTCTTGCCGGAACCGGCGACACCCGTGACCACGGTCAGCACACCCAGCGGGATGTCGACGTCGACGTCCTGCAGATTGTTCGCACCGGCGCCCCGGATCGACAGCTTGCCGGTCGGCTTGCGCACCGTGTCCTTCACCGCGGCCCGGTCGTCGAGGTGGCGCCCTGTGACCGTGTCGCTGGCGCGCAGGCCCTCGATATCGCCCTCGAAGCAGACCGTGCCACCGCCCGTGCCGGCGCCGGGACCGAGGTCCACGACATGGTCGGCGATCGCGATCGCCTCCGGCTTGTGCTCCACGACGAGCACGGTGTTGCCCTTGTCGCGCAGCCGCAGGAGCAGGTTGTTCATCCGCTGGATGTCATGCGGGTGCAGACCGATGGTCGGCTCGTCGAAGACGTACGTGACATCGGTGAGCGAGGAGCCGAGGTGCCGGATCATCTTGACGCGCTGCGCCTCACCGCCGGACAGAGTGCCCGCCGGCCGGTTCAGCGAGAGATAGCCGAGGCCGATCTCCACGAACGAGTCCAGCGCCTGCTGCAGCGCGGCGAGCAGCGGAGCGATCGCCGGTGCCTTGAGCCCCCGCACCCACTCCGCCAGGTCGCGGATCTCCATGTCGCAGGCGTCGGCGATGGAGATGCCCTTGATCTTCGACGAGCGCGCCCCTGCGGTGAGCCGGGTGCCGTCGCACTCCGGGCAGACCTGGAAGGTGACCGCACGGTCCACGAAGGCCCGGATGTGCGGCTGCATGGACTCGCGGTCCTTGTTCAGGAAGGACTTCTGGATCTTCGGGATCAGACCCTCGTACGTCAGATTGACGCCGTTGATCTTCACCTTGGTCGGCTCGTGGTACAGGAAGTCGTGCCGCTCCTTCTTGGTGTAGCGGCGGATCGGCTTGTCCGGGTCGAAGAACCCGGAGTCGCGGATGATCCGTACGACCCAGCCGTCCCCGGTGTACGTGGGGATGGTGAACGGGTCGTCGTTCAGCGACTTGCTGTCGTCGAAGAGCTGGGCGAGATCGATGTCCGAGACATTGCCGCGGCCCTCGCAGTTGACGCACATACCGCCGGTGCGGTTGAAGCTGACCTTCTCCGTCTTGGTCTTCTCCGCGCCGCGCTCGACCGTGAAGCCGCCGCTCGCGGAAACCGAGGCGACATTGAAGGAGAACGCCCCGGGCGGACCGAAATACGGCTTGCCGAGGCGGCTGAACAGGATCCGCAGCATCGCGCTGGCATCCGTCGCCGTGCCCACGGTGGAGCGCGGGTCGGAGCCCATCCGCTGCTGGTCGACGCTGATGACGGTGGTCAGACCGTCGAGCACATCGACCTCGGGCCGCGCCATGGTGGGCATGAAGCCCTGCACGAACGCGCTGTACGTCTCGTTGATCAGCCGCTGCGACTCCGCGGCGATCGTGTCGAAAACCAGGGACGACTTCCCGGAACCGGAGACACCGGTGAACACCGTGAGGCGCCGCTTCGGAATCTCGATGCTGACGTCCTTGAGGTTGTTCTCACGCGCACCGTGCACCCGGATCATGTCGTGGGTGTCGGCGGCATGCACCGCGGGCGACTGCGCCTTCTTCCGCGTGGCCATGTCTGCTTGTTCTCCATCTTCCGGGCGGGCCCGCATTCGGCCCGTCATGGTCGCCTGGTGTGCGTCGATCGCCGCGGACGGCAGGCGGGCCGGCTCAGTCCTGCAGCAGGCCGAGCACGTTTCCGTCGACGTCGGTCACCGCGGCAACGATACGTCCGCCGCCGACCTCGTGCGGCGCTTCCGTGACGGTCGCTCCCGCGGCCGTGAGCTCGGCGAGCTTCGCGCCGAGATCGGCTACCTGCCAGTACGCGACCGGCGAGGTCATGCCCTGGGGGCCGCCGCCCGGGACCAGACCGATGTGCTGGCCGCCCGTCTCGTATCCGACGTAGTACGGCTCGTCGACCATCGGTGCCACGCCGAGGAGCGCGGTGTACACGTCCTTGGCCTTCGCCAGGTCGGCGACGGGGTGCAGCACGGTCTTGATGCCTTGGGTTGCAGAGCTGCTCACGATGTCTCCTGAGGTGGTGGGATCTCCTGGCCGCCAAGCTATCCACGGCCCACCCCGGAAGGCTTCTCGAATCCTGACCGACTGGCATCACGCCTGGTCAGAGCCATGATCAGAGCAACTACGGGAAGTGATCTCAGGAGTTGCGCGACACCACCATCGCCAGCGTGAGCAGTCCCAGGACGACCCAGCCGAACCACAGCCAGCCGTTGCTGCCGAGTGCCACCGTGTACGCGGTCACCGTGACCAACGCACCGACGGTGAGCACTCCCATCGCCTTCGTGGTTCCGGGCATCGCGACACCCTCTCACGCCAGGCCGGACCGATGCCCGGGCTCCTTCGCTGAGGCCATCGTCCCTCGTCGGGGGCGGTTTCCGCCAGCATTCGGCGAAGATCGGGCACCGCCACACGACAAGGTCCACGGCACTGGTGAAGCCCCGCAGACGGGGGACGCTGCGGGGCTTCATCGAGTTCAACGGGCAACGTGGGGGAGGAGTTCCCGGGTGCCGGGGGATTTCCCGCGACGCTCGGGACGCCCCGCTAGGACTGCTGGCTACGGGCGTTGAGCGAGGCCAGATACGCGTTGTACGCCTCGAGCTCCTTGTCCCCGTCACGGTCCGCGGCGCGGTCCTTGCGCTTGGCCTCGCGTTCCTCGGACTTGCGCCACTGGAAGAGCAGCGCCACCAGGACGACGACCGAAGGGATCTCGCTGAACGCCCAGGCGATACCGCCGCCGGCCTCCTGGTCGGCGAGCGCGTCGATGCCGAGCGAGGCGGGCGGGTGCATATACGTGCCGACCATCGGCTCCGTCGCCATCATCAGCGCGATCCCGAAGAACGCGTGGAACGGCATGCCCGCGAACAGCTCCAGCATCCGCATCACATATCCGGGGCGGTGCGGTCCCGGGTCGACGCCCATGATCGGCCAGAAGAACACCAGACCCACGGCGAGGAAGTGCAGCATCATCGCGATATGGCCCGGCTTGGACTCCATCAGGAAGTCGAACAGGGGCGTGAAGTACAGCCCGTAGAGGCTCGCGATGAACATCGGGATGGTGAACGCGGGGTGCGTGACCACCTTCATGTAGCGGCTGTGAAGCAGCATCAGGAGCAGCTCGCGCGGACCCTTGCGCCCGCGTCGGCTCGCCACCGGCATCGCACGCAGCGCCAGCGTGATCGGGGCGCCGAGCAGCAGCAGGATCGGCGACAGCATGCTGATCACCATGTGCTGCACCATGTGCACGCTGAACATGACCATGCCGTAGTCGTTCAGCTGCGTGCACATCACCAGCGCGATCGACAGGACGCCGATCACGAAGGAGACCGCGCGGCCGATCGGCCACCGGTCGCCGCGCCGGACGAGACGCAGCACGCCGTACCCGTACAGGAGCAGCGCGAGCAGGCAGCCGATGGCGAAGAACGCGTCGAACGACGGCTGAAGACCTCGTCCCAGCGTGAACGGCGGCAGGTCCGTCATCGTGCCGTGTCCGCTGTGATCCATCCGCTCGCTCCTGATTCGTGCCCGTTGTCCGCACCAGAGTAGAACCGCCCCCGGCCACGTCTGCGGCCGGGGGCGGTCACCTCTGCGAACGAGTGGAGCTCACAGGGCGAGGCGGGGTGAGGTCAGAGCACGCACTCCGCCTCGGCGTACCGCTCGTCCGGCACCGTCTTGAGCGTCTCGACGGCCTTCGCGAGCGGCGCCATGATGATGTCCGTGCCCTGCAGTGCGGTCATCATCCCGAACTCGCCGCGGTGCACGGCCTCCACGGCGTGCCATCCGAAGCGGGTGGCGAGGACGCGGTCGTACGCGGTGGGGGTGCCGCCGCGCTGCACATGACCGAGGATCACCGGCCGGGCCTCCTTGCCGAGGCGCTGCTCCAGCTCGATGGAGAGCTGGCGCGCGATGCCGGCGAAGCGCTCATGGCCGTAGATGTCCTTGCCGCCCTCGTCGTACTCCATCGACCCTTCGCGGGGCTTGGCGCCTTCGGCGGCGACCACGATCGCGAACTTCTTGCCCGCCTCGAAACGCGCACCGACGCGCGTCGCCAACTCCTCGATGTCGAAGGGCCGCTCGGGCACCACGATCGCGTGGGCGCCGGCCGCCATGCCGGAGTTGAGCGCGATCCAGCCGGTGTGCCGGCCCATGACCTCGACGATCAGGACGCGCTGATGCGATTCCGCGGTGGTCTTCAGACGGTCGAGCGCCTCGGTCGCGACGCCCACCGCCGTATCGAATCCGAAGGTGACATCGGTGACAGCGATGTCGTTGTCGATGGTCTTCGGCACGCCCACGATGGGCAGACCGTTGTCGGAGAGCAGCCGGGCCGCCTTGAGCGTGCCCTCGCCGCCGATCGGGATGATCGCGTCGAGACCGAGCTCGGCCAGATGCCCCTTGGCCCGCTCGACGCCGTCCCGCAGATGCTCGGGACGGACGCGGGAGGAGCCGAGGATGGTGCCGCCGCGGGCGAGGATGCCGCTGACCGCGTCCAGATCGAGCTTGCGGTAATCGCACTCGAGGAGGCCCTTCCACCCATCGTGGAAGCCGATGACCTCATCGCCATGGTCGACGACGGCGCGGTGCACGACCGAGCGGATCACCGCGTTCAGGCCGGGGCAGTCGCCGCCGGAGGTGAGGACACCAATACGCATGGCCCAAGAACCTTTGCAACGTGGACGGATGACCGGACCACGCTGTCCGGACGACAAGACCCCGTCACCCTACTAGTGGGATGTGACGGGGCCGAATCGAGTCCGTAAGGCGGACGTTGGAGTTCCCTACGAATTCACCTGCTGTCGGACAGGCCGGTTCACAGGCTGTCAGGCGGGCTGCGTCGCCGAGGCGATCCGTTCGTTGCGCAGCGCCTCGTACCAGCGGTCGTCCGTGGGCGGCAGCGCGTTCACGTCGAGCGCCAGCTTGAGCAGCAGATCGGCGATCTGCGGGTTGCGGGCGAGCACGGGTCCGTGCATATACGTCCCGAAAACGGTGTCGTTGTACGCGCCTTCGGTGCCGTCGCCGGTGCCGTTGCCCTTGCCGAGCCGCACGTGTGCGAAGGGCTTCGCGGACGGGCCGAGGTGGGTGATGCCCTGGTGGTTCTCGAACCCGGTCAGCTGGGGGAGCCCGAGCGGTGCGTCGATGTCGGCGAGCACGTCACCGACACAGCGCTCGCCCTCGCCGCGCGTGGAGATGACGTCGAGCAGACCGAGGCCGGGCTCGCGCTGGCCGAGGTCGTTGATGAACTCGTGGCCGAGGATCTGGTAGCCGGCGCAGACCGAGAAGATGATCGCGCCGTTGGAGGCGGCCCGCTGCAGATTGCCGTCGCGGCGCAGCCGTTCGGCCGCGAGCCGCTGCGGCCGGTCCTCGCCGCCGCCGATCAGGTAGATGTCGCCGGAGGTGGGCACCGGCTGGTCGCTGCGCACGTCGTAGCGCTCGACATTGAGACCGCGCTGACGGGCGCGGCGCTCGACGACGAGGGCGTTGCCCTGGTCGCCGTACGTGGACAGCAGGTCGGGGTAGACCCACACCAGACGCAGGCTGTTGTCGCTCATGTTCGTCAGTCCTTAAGCGGGTCAGTTGCCGACGCGGCGGCGTACGTCCTGGAACGCGGTGTAGTTGGCGATCAGCTCGATCCGTCCGGGCGGCGCCATCTGCACGGCCTCGTCGACGGTGTCGCAGACGCGGAAGTCGAGACCCGCGACCTCGAGGCGGACCGCGAGGTCGAGCCGGCGGTCGCCGATCACGAAGATCGGGTGGCCGGCCAGGCGCGTGTAGTCGACATCCCACAGCCAGGAGGTGTCGGTGCCATCGGCTCCGCGCGCGTTCACCGAGAGGATCACCGGGGTCGGCGGCGGGTCGATCAACGAGAAGGTCTCGAGCCAGCCGGCCGGGTTCTTCGCGAGCAGCAGGCGCACGTCGCGGCCGAGGAAGTTCACCACGTCATAGCGTCCCGCGACCGCCTGGACCCGGTACATCCGCTCCAGGGCGACCTGCGGCGGCACACCGAAGACGGCGGCGACGGCGGCCGAGCTGGTGGCGTTGGCCTTGTTGGCGCGGCCCGGCAGCTGCAGGTGGATCGGCCAGGCGGAGCCGTGCGGGTCGAGGACGTAGTCACCGGAGAGCGCCCAGCTCGGCTGGGGCCGGCGGAAGCCGCACTCGCCGCAGAACCAGTCGTCGCCGGGGCGCTGCATCACACCACCGCAGGAGGGGCACGACCAGGCGTCGTCCTTCCACTCCTGACCGGCGGCGACCCAGACGACGTTCGGCGAGGAGGACGCGGCCCAGACGACCAGCGGGTCGTCGGCGTTGGCGACCACGACGGCCTTCGAGCCGGACAGACCCTCGCGCCACTTCTCGGCGAGCATCCGGGTCTCGGCGGCGCGGTCGAGCTGGTCACGCGACAGGTTGAGCAGCGCGATGGCCTTCGGCGTCACATCACGGGCCACGCCGGCGAGGTACTTCTCATCGACCTCGATCACACCGAACTTGGCGTCGGAACCACCGGCCAGGGCGGAGGTGATGCCCGCCGGCATGTTCGCGCCGAGCGCGTTGGACACGACGGGACCGGCGGCGCCCAGCGCCTCGGCGATCAGCCGCGTCGTGGTGGTCTTGCCGTTGGTCGCCGAGACGAGCACCACATCGAGGTGGGTGGCGAGCCGGCTCAGGAGGTCGGGGTCGAGCTTGAGAGCCACCCGGCCGCCGATCACCGATCCGCTGCCGCGGCCGGCCGCCCGCGAGACCGCCGCGGCCGCCTTGCCTGCCGTCACGGCGAGCTTCGACCGGGGCGACAACGGCTCCGCGCTGCCTGGGTGTCCTGCCATCGTTCCTGCTCCTCCTTGCACCGTGTGCCGCGCCTGCCCTCGGCACTGGTCCGGGCCAGCCTACCGAGATCCCTCCGCGGCCCTGCACGGCGCCACCACAGCGATCGTGCACGGGTGCCGGTCTTCCCCGAAACGTACGCTTACGGGATGCGACATGGTTCCATCCCGGGCAGCTCGGGAAGCGTACGGCCGATGACTCTGCTCGGCGATCCGGTTCTGCACACACCCTGCACAGAGGTCACCGAGTTCGGGCCCCGACTCGACCGGCTGATCGAGGACATGTTCGCGACGATGTACGCGGCGCCCGGCGTGGGTCTCGCGGCCAACCAGGTCGGTGTCGGTCTGCGGGTGTTCGTCTTCGACTGCCCGGACGACGAGGACAACCGCCATCTCGGCCACGTGATCAATCCGCGCCTGATCGAGACGGGCGGCGTTACCGTCCGCGGGACCGAGGGCTGCCTGTCGCTGCCCGGCCTCGAGGCGGGAACGCCGCGCTTCGACTACGCGGTGGTCGAGGGCGTCGACCGCCACGGCGAGGCGGTCCGCATCCAGGGCACGGGCTTCTTCGCCCGCTGCCTGCAGCACGAGTGCGACCACTTGGAGGGGATGGTCTACCCGCAGCGCCTCGACCGCTTCAGACGGGGTCGGGTACTGCGTCAGGCGCGGCGTGCGTCTTGGGGGCGTGGGGCCTGACCTTTGCCGTGCCCACCCACGGCTACGCCGCCTTTGCTTGAGCGCCGCACCACGGCCCCGTACGCCCTAGAACCCGGGCCCGCCCACACGGTCCCCGGCCGCAGCCAGCCGCCCCCACAACAAATCCGCAAGACTCCGCACCAACTGCGCCCGGGAGCAAGGGCGTTCGCCCAGCCACCAGTCCCCGGCCGCGTGCATCATCCCGACGATTCCATGGCCCCACACCCGCGAGAGCAGCGCGCTCTCCGGCCCGAGGTCCACCCGCTCCTCGATCACCTCGGCGAGCTCCTCGCCCAGGCGCCGCAGCAGGGGAGCGGAGTGGAGCCCCACGTCGAAGGCGCCCTCGCCCTGCGAGGTGCCCTCGGCGGGGTGCATCAAGAAGCGGTAGACCTGCGGATTCGCCTCGATCGCGGCGAGATACGTGTCGAGCGTCGCCTCCACCCGCTCCCGCCGCGCCGAGGGTGCGTCGAGCGCGGCCCGCAGGGCGTCGAGCAGAGCGTCGGTGTGCCGTACGGCGAGGGCCTTGTACAGGCCGCCCTTGTCACCGAAGTGACGGTAGAGAATGGGTTTGGTGATCCCCGCCTCCGCGGCGATGGCGTTCATGGAGGCGCCGGGACCATCCCGCAACACGACCCGGTCCGCTGCTTCGAGCAGCTCACGGCGGCGTCGTTCGGCCGACCGCTCTTGATCGGTCCGCCCAGTGGTCTCCATAGTTACTCCCCGCCCGTGCAGATTCGGTGACGCACGCGCAACGTAACACCCCGGGGTACCCCGGCATCGAACTGGCTGCCGGGAGTTGACAGCCCTTACTCACGAGTAACAGACTCTCGTTACCGCAAGTAACAAAGTTCTGGGCAGTGCAGCCTGGGCAGTGCAGCGCTGGAGGGGTCATGGCCGAGTTCACCATGGAGCTGAACGACGAGCAGAAGGAGGTCAGGGACTGGCTCCACGGATTCGCCGCCGATGTGATCCGCCCCGCCGCCGCCGAGTGGGACGAGCGCGAGGAAACCCCCTGGCCGGTGATCCAGGAGGCCGCGAAGCTCGGCATCTACTCGCTCGACTTCTACGCCCAGCAGTTCTTCGACCCGACCGGCCTCGGCATCCCGATGACGATGGAGGAGCTCTTCTGGGGCGACGCCGGCATCGCGCTCTCGATCGTCGGCACGGGCCTCGCGGCGGTCGGCGTCCTCGCCAACGGCACCGAGGAGCAGATCGGCACCTGGGTTCCGCAGATGTACGGCGACGCCAATGACGTGAAGGTCGCGGCCTTCTGCTCCTCGGAGCCGGACGCGGGCTCCGACGTGGCCGCGATGCGCACGCGCGCGGTCTACGACGAGGCCAAGGACGAGTGGGTCCTCAACGGCACCAAGACCTGGGCGACCAACGGCGGTATCGCGAGCGTCCACGTGGTCGTCGCGGTGGTCGACCCCGAGCTCGGCTCGAAGGGGCACGCCTCGTTCATCGTGCCGCCGAACACCCCGGGCCTCGCGCAGGGGCAGAAGTTCAAGAAGCACGGCATCCGCGCCTCGCACACCGCCGAGGTCGTCCTGGAGAACGTCCGCGTCCCCGGCCACTGCCTGCTCGGCGGCAAGGAGAAGCTCGACGAGCGCCTCGCCCGCGCCCGTGAGCGCGCAAAGAGCGGCGGCGAGCGCGTGAAGAACGCGGCCATGGCCACCTTCGAGGCCTCGCGCCCCGCCGTCGGCGCCATGGCGGTCGGCACGGCCCGCGCCGCTTACGAGGAAGCCCTCGAATACGCCAAGACCCGCTCGCAGTTCGGCCGTCCGATCATCGACAACCAGGGCGTCGCCTTCCAGCTGGCCGACATGCGCACCCAGATCGACGCGGCCCGTCTGCTCGTGTGGCGCGCGTCGTGGATGGCGACGACGGGTAAGAAGTTCGAGAACGCCGAGGGCTCGATGTCCAAGCTCTACGCGAGCGAAACCGCCAAGAAGGTCACGGGCCAGGCCATCCAGATCCTCGGCGGCAACGGCTTCACGCGCGAGTACCCGGTCGAGCGGATGCACAGGGACGCGGCGATCTACACGATCTTCGAGGGCACGAGCGAGATCCAGCGTCTGGTGATCGCGCGGACGTTGTCGGGGATGCCGATTCGGTAGGTGGAGTTCCCTGGCGGGCACGCGTAGTTGCGGTGACTTAGGAAGGCGCCCTCTCGTTCGTCGCGAGGGCGCCTTCTGGCGCCTGCACGGCATCGGTCCAGACGGACCCGAAGTTCTCCGTCTTGATCGTCACACGGGTGCGGTCGCGGACGACGTCGGCAATTCGGCTCAGCTGTCGCAGCCGATACCGTCGCCGTCGCGGTCCAGGTGGCCGGCGTATCCGGGATCGCCGCGGTGTACGGGTGCGGCTCCGGCGGCGCGCGCCTCGCTGCAGTTGGCGTAGTACACACTGCCGCCTCCGCTGCCGCTGTCGGAGTTGTCGTCCGCGGAGCCACCACTCCCTGCTGTCACGGTGACGGTGGCGCGCACCGTGGTTGTCGCCTTCACGGTTTTGGTGACGGTCGGCGCGGGCTCGGCGCTGGGATCGGCGGTCGCTGTGACGGTGACAGTAGGGCCGGGGCTGGCTGCCGCAGGCTTGGCATCGTTCGTGGCCGTGGTGTCACCGGCACTGGTGATGACGGCGCCGAAGATGAAGGCAACGCCGAGGGCAGGAAGGATGACTCGCTTGCGCGCCCACTTTGGTGCGGGCCGGTGGCCGGCTCCCGGCGGCGGCGTGGGCGGGTACGGGTGGCTCATGGTTCCCCCTGAGGTGTTTACGGGGGAGTGACGCTATTGCGGACCAGGTGTTCGTGAAGGAGTTATGAAGGTGCGGTGGCCAATCTGTGACGTCTGGTGCGCGTACTGACCCGTGGGCGCCAGTCGGGCAATCTTCCCGTATGGGTGGATGTTGCACGTGAAACGTTGACGCGGACCCTGCCTCCGGGCGGGGGCGGGGGTCGGCGATAGGGTCCCGGTTCATGACTGAACCGGGCTTCCTGACCACGACCAGAGACTCGTACGACACCATCTCCGACGCCTATGCGGAGTGGGCGGCCGATGAGCTCGCCGTCAAGCCTGTGGAGCGGTCCGTGCTGGCCTGCTTTGCCGAACTGGCCGCGGGGCAGGGCCCGATGGCCGACGTCGGCTGCGGGACCGGCCGGGTCACCGCCCACCTCACCGGACTCGGCGCCGACGTCTTCGGGATCGATCTCTCGCCGGGCATGCTGGCCGCCGCACGCAAGCGTCACCCCGAACTCCGCTTCGTCGAGGGCTCGATGACCGGACTCGACCTTCCGGACGAGTCCCTCGGCTCGGCCCTCGCCTGGTACTCGGTCATTCACGTCCCCGACGCCCAACTGCCGGATGCGTTCGCGGAGTTCCACCGCGTGCTCAAGCCGGGCGGTCACTTCCTGCTCGGCTTCCAGATCGGCGAGGAGCCCATGAAGCTCACCGAGGCGCTCGGGCACACCTTCGACCTGACGTTCCACCGCCGCACGCCCGAGGTGGTGGCCGAGCTGCTGCGGGCTGCGGGGTTCAAGGAGCGGATGCGGGTGGTCAAGCAGCGGGAGGAGGAAGGGCCGTTCCCGGAGAAGACGCCTCAGGGGTTCCTGATCTTCCGTAAGGCGTAAGGCCCTCGCGGACCGGTACCTGTGGACCGGGCGACGGGCGGTCACTGCTGGAAGTCGAGCCCGCGCTCCCGTAGTTCCTCGCCGAGCATCCTGACCGCCTTCGGCCCGACGCCGTGCAGAGCGAGCAGTTCGGCGGCCGAACGCCCCGCCACCTCCTCGAGGTTCGTGATCCCTGCGACGAGCAGCGCCCGCGTCGCCGGTTTGCCGATTCTGGTCAGCAAGCCGGCGACCGGCCCCTCCGCGGCGGTCTGCGCGTCGGTGAGCGTGGCCGCGAGGCGCTTCGGGGCCCGGTGCGCCCAGGAGGCGTAGACGAGGGCGTTGAGGTCCTTGCCGTTGATGTCCTCGAGCGGCACGCGGAACCCGATCGGCTTGCCCATCCGCTCGAGACGCTCGCCGCTCGGGTGCGCGGCGACGGCCTCCTCGGCGGCGGCGTCCGGGAGCTGCAGCTGGACCTGCCCGTCCTTGGTGACGGAGGCGAAGCCTTTCCCCCGTACGGCGAAGGACACCATCCCGAAATGCGTGCCCTCCTCCACCTCGGGAAGTCCGAGAGCGGCTTTGCGGAGCTGGGCGACGGTGGTCATACGGGGAGTCTGGCATGGGGCGGTGACACGCCAGGAGCGACAAGCCGGGGGTCGCGCGGTGCGGTGGGTAGCGTGCGGGCTCGGTGCCGAGTTCGGTGCCGAGTTCGGTGGCGAGTTCGGCGCCGGGTCGCGTTCGGCTTCGGGCCGCGATGGTCGTCGGTCCCGTGCCGGCCAGGGAAAGGAACCTCGCGTATGGCCACGCAGTGGGAGCACAAGGTGCTGAAGTACAAGCTCGGCATGAAGGGCTTCGATTACGAGCAGATCGAGCGTGACCTCAACGAGCTGGGCCGCGACGGCTGGGAGGCGGTCAGCACGATGGCGCCGAGCTGGGGTGCCGGACAGGCCATCGAGATCACTGTCTTCATCAAGAGGCCTGCGGCCTGAGGGTGCGCTGAGGGTCGGGCAGCGCGGCCAGGATGTGCGGGACGGCCTCGCGCAGCTCGGCGAAGTGGCGATGGACGCCGTCGACCGCGATCGCGGTGTTCACGCCCCACACCGTCATCCCGGCCGCGAGCCCGGACCGCACACCTGACGGGGCGTCCTCGATGACCAGGCACTCCGCCGGCGCGGCGCCGAGCAGCGCGGCGGCCTGGAGATAGGGAACGGGGGAGGGCTTGCCTTCCTCGACCGCCGCCGCGTCCACGACCACCTCCGGCAGGGGCAGCCCCGTCCGCTGGAAGCGGCCGCGCACCCGGTGCTCGTAGTTCGAGGTCACGAGGGCCCAGGTCCCCGCGCGCAGGGCGTGCAGCAGGTCGGCGGCGCCGTCGAACGCCGCGTACACCCCGGTGCGGACGTCCTCGTCCTCCAGCGCGTGCAGGGCGGCCAGGCACTCGTGCGCGTCGTGCCCCGGAGCAACCTCGGCGAACGTCTCCATCGGCCGCGTCCGCAGCGCCACGCGATAGACCTCGTCCGCGTCAAGCCCGTACCGCTCGGCCCAACTCGCCCACACCCGACGCTGGTTGCTCACCGCGTCGATGAGTGTGCCGTCCACGTCGAAGAGCACGTACTTGAAGCGGCCCTGCCCCTGTTCACCGTTCACGTACGGATCATGCCAGGCGCACGCCGACGAGACAGGTCCGGGCCAGCGGGTTCCTGCATTCCCGGGCCGCCTTGGGCGACGTGCCGACGTGCCGGGACCGTGCAGCGGCGTATGCGCGGAAATGCTTCAGGCAGGGCATCGGCCCATTGCAAATGGGGCAATTGGTCGGCGTGGGCGTGGTCATCCCTTCCCCCTCTTGCTCGCCTGCGCTCGCTCCGTGTCCTCGATGGACTCTCGGACCTTTGCCGGCGGGCCGCGCGGGCACCTGTTGCTCGAGTTCTCAGTGCGGCGGGAACGCGCGCGTGCGCGTCCAGGGCTTCTTGAACTCCGGCCGCGAGCCGCTTTCGCCGTGCAAGAAGACGTGGATGACCATGCGCCGGTTGCTCACGACGCCTCTGTTTCCGGGAGGGAGATGCCGACGACCGGTTTCTCGCCGCGAGAACATCAAGTCACGTGAGCCGACCTCTAGCCCTTGATCGGTGCGGCCGACCTGGCGGCCCGCTCGATCTTCGCGTAGTGGGCTGCGCGGGATTCCTCGTCGATCTGCTGCTCGTATTCGGCGCGCAACCCGGTCCGGCCGTCGAGGCCTTCGCGCAGGATGTCGGCGTGCCCGGCATGCCGGACGGATTCGCTGAGGACATGGAGCATGACGGCGAACAGGTTCGTGTTGGGGTACGGCTCCGACCACCACGGCACGTGGCCGGGGGCGTCGAGGGGGAGTGCGTCGATCGTCGCGTCCGAGTGTTCCCACGTGCGTCGGTAGAACGCGATGATCTGATCGCGGGTCTCGTCCTCGGCCGCCCACTGATCGCTGCCGTCGGAGTCCTGCCACCGGGGGAGCGGTTCCGGGGAAGGGCGGTCGAAGACCTCGCCGAAGTACCTGGCTTCGACGGTCGCCACGTGTTTGACCAGGCCGAGGAGGTTGGTTCCGGTCACGGTCAAAGGCCGGCGGGCGTCGTATTCGGACAAGCCGTCGAGTTTCCAGAGCAGCGCCTCGCGGTCCCGCCGCAGTCTGCTGTGCAGGTTGTCCTTCGCGAACTCATCGATCATGCGGCACGAGCCTGCCACGGCCCGCTCGTGGTCTCAAGATCCCATAGGTGGTCCGCGACGACGGGCAGAGCCGAAGCCTGACCCATGGCTGCGGCCCTTATGATCGGCTAGTGCGGTCGCCATTGGTGATGAACGATGCGTTGAGCGCGGCGTTCCCGTCTGAACTCGCCGACGATGCCCGGGCAGTGCTCGCCGTCATGCCTGCGCCGAGCCATCTGTCGACGTTCCCGTTCTCGGTCGTTGTGCAGGACCAGCGGGTCGCCATCCCCGGGCGGATTTACCACGACGAGCCGTCGGCTGACGTAGTGGCCTCGCTGTCCTCGAGTCAACTCCAGCTGCTGCACTGCTTGTACACACGCCATTGCGACGGGAGGGTCAGGCAGCGGCACCTGGAAAAGGTGGTCGGATCTGTGGACCCCTGGGTCGTTCCGTTCGTCGTGCAGCTGGTCGGCGAGTACGTTCTTGAGATTGTGTGTGTCATCCGCGATGAACTTCTTGATCTCGCAGCGCCAGACACCCTTGGGCACCTCACCTACGGGCGATTCCTCGCGGACAACCCTGCCTATTTCGCCCGCATCGAGCGGCGGGTCGTGAGCTACTGGAATTGCTACCACCGCAGGGCCTATGTGAGTTTCCGGGGCTATCCAGGCTGCACCGCTCTCGATGTCCTGCGATCTGCTGCCGCCGACCACGCAGGTCATCCGTTCCCCAACTTCGCTCCGCGAGCCCGGTCCGGAGTGGACGGCTATTGCTAGGACTTGTCCAGATCCAGCGGGACCCGGCGCAGCGCATCGCAGTGTGGTCGTGGGCGTCGAAGCAGCAGCCTTCGGCGGAGTACCGGCCGTGTCGGTAGCGCTGTGCGCGGGGGAAGAGGAATCGTCCACGGTCGCGCGGATGACCTCGCGGTCCTGTGCGCGCAGCCCGCCGCCGGCACCGTAGCGGCTGCCGATAGGTGACGGCGGGGCTCCTGGGTGACGCGGGGACTCATCATCAAGGTGCCGGACCGACCATGACACCACTGGCCTTGACGTGACGCGGAGGAGACCAAGCCTATGCAGGACAGCACGTACGACTGGCGCAGTGAGCTCGAGCTGGAGCCCCATGGGGAAGGCGGCTACTTTCGGCGTATATACACCAGCTCTCACGCGACTCCCGGGCCGCGGGGCGAGCGTCCGCTTGCCAGCTCGATCTATTACCTGCTCGACGAGTCCCAGCCGGCCGGACTGCTGCATCGCAACCGCAGCGACATCCTGCACTTCCTGCTGGACGGTGGGCCCGTCGAGTATGTGACCGTGGATCCGGAGGGCGGCCTCACCCGGTCCCGGCTTGGGGGCGCAGCCCTGTTCCTACCCGTGCCGGGAGGATGGTGGAAGGCCAGCAGGCTGCTCGGCGGCGCGCGCCATGCGCTGGTCGCGGAGGTCGTCACCCCGGGATTCGACTACGCCGATCATGAGTACGCCACACCCGCCGTGCTTGCCGAACTCCCCCATCTCGCCGAGGCGTTGAAGCCGTTCCTGCGCACGTAGCGCGTACATGCGAAAGGCGCCGACTCGGTGAGTGCGGCGCCTTCGGTGGTGGGTCGATCAGGCGGGCAGTGCCGCCTCGATCGCCGCCACCAGCTCCTCCGCCTCCGGCTCCGTACGCGGGCGGAAGCGGCCCAGGATCTCGCCGGACGGGCTGATCAGGAACTTCTCGAAGTTGCGTGCGCTGCTCCGAACCCTGCCACGCCCGGTGCGTAATCTTGCGCGAGCAGTTGCTGCTCTTCGCTGCTGCACACCGTGCCGGGTGAAGTGTCAGTGGGGTCCTGGAGGATGTGCGCACTGCCAAGAGGAGCGCCCACATGACTGATGACGAACTGTTCGATGCCGTCGAAGCCCGGGTGAGGGAAGGGCGGCCGACTGACTTCCCACAACAGCTCCCGCTCCCCGGTCCCGCTGCCTTGGCGGCAGTAGAGGATTTTGAACGCATCGTCGGTCGTCCGATGCCCCCTCTGGTGCGGCGCATATATCTGGAGATGGCCGACGGTGGGATCGGTCCTTTCGGCGGCATTTGTGCGCTTGAGGACGAAGGGATGCTAGACGGCTATGTCGAGTACCTCACGGCCAGGCTGGATCCCGAGGACCCACCGCCGCCCCCCGCCGGAGTGCTGTTCTTCTGCGACATGGGGTGCGCGCAGTGGTTCCTGCTCGACTGCCGCCACCCTGACGGCCAGATGTGGTGGTGGGAAGAGGGAGACCGCTACAAACTGGACCTGACCTTCCCTCAGTGGCTCGAGTCCTGGCTGAGTGGGCGGAGCTGGTCGGAGCGCGGAGCAACCGAGGCCATCAACTCGTTGAAGCTGTCCGATGAGTCTTGGATCGGCCCTTGGGCGACAGAGGGGCTCGCCATCGAGATGCCGGACGGGCCGTGACGGCCCGTCCGTTCGTGCCGGTCGGTCGGCTACCGGGCGCCCCGGTCCCGCGGCCGGGGCGGCTCCGTCGGGCGGGGATCAGGCGGGCAGTGCCGCCTCGATCGCCGCCACGAGCTCCTCCGCTTCCGGTTCCGTACGCGGGCGGAAGCGGCCCAGGATCTCGCCGGACGGGCTGATCAGGAACTTCTCGAAGTTCCACTGGACATCGCCCGCCTCGCCCTCCGCATCCGCCGTCTGCGTCAGCTCCGTGTACAGGGGGTGGCGGGAGGCGCCGTTGACGTCCAGCTTCTCCAGGAGCGGGAAGGTCACGCCGTACGTGGTCGAGCAGAAGGTCTCGATCTCCTCGGCCGTGCCCGGCTCCTGGGCGCCGAACTGGTTGCACGGGGCGCCGATGACCGTGAAGCCGCGGTCGGCGTAGCGCTTCTGGAGGCGTTCAAGGCCCTCGTACTGGGGGGTGAGGCCGCAGCGGGAGGCCACGTTGACGAGCAGGATCGCCTTGCCCTTGTGGTCGGCCAGGGTGGTGTCCGCGCCGGTGAGGGTGCGCAGCGGGATGTCGTACAGGCTCATCGGGACTCCTCGTGAGGGGCGTGTGTGAGGGAAGTATGTGAGGGGCGATTCATGGTTCCTGTCAGCGCTCGGCAGGCGCTCTTCGCATCCTACGCAGCGGAAAGAAGGGGAAAGAGGCAGCCCGTGTGTCGCTGTCTCTTCCCCATTACTGAAACAAGTTCTACTGTGTGCGCCGCCAAGGACAGCCAGATCCAGGAGGGGCCGTGCACCTCGAATACACGCCTGAGCAGCAGCAGTTGCGCGCCGAGCTGCGTGCGTACTTCGCCGAGCTGGTGCCGGACAACGCCTACTCCCGGTACGAGGACCCGGCCGAGCAGAAGCGGTACTACCGCGAGACGATCCGGCGGCTGGGCCGCGACGGCTGGCTCGGCGTGAGCTGGCCGAAGGAGTACGGCGGCCGTGGGCTGAGCCCCATGGAGCAGTTCATCTTCTTCGACGAGGCCGCGCAGGCCAATGTGCCGTTGCCGATCATGGGTCTGAACACCGTCGGCCCGACGATCATGCAGTTCGGCACCGAGGAGCAGAAGTCGTACTTCCTGCCGAAGATCCTGGCCGGGGAGATCGACTTCGCGATCGGGTACAGCGAGCCCGACGCGGGGACGGACCTCGCCGCGCTCAAGACCCGGGCCGTACGGGAGGGCGACGAGTACGTCGTCAACGGGCAGAAGATCTGGACGACGAACGGCGACACCGCGGACTGGGTGTGGCTCGCCGTGCGCACCGACCCGGACGCGCCGCCGCACAAAGGCATCACCATGCTGCTCGTGCCGACCAGCGACCCCGGCTACAGCTGCACCATCATCAACACCCTTGCCTCGCACGACACCACGGCCAGCTACTACGAGAACATCCGGGTGCCGGTCAGCCGGCGGGTCGGCGAGGAGAACAAGGGCTGGCGGCTGATCACGAACCAGCTCAACCACGAGCGCGTCACGCTCGCCGCCCACGGCACCATGGCGATCCGGGCCCTGCACGACGTACAGAAGTGGGCCGAGGAGACCAAGCTCGCCGACGGCCGGCGTGTGCTCGACCTCGGCTGGGTGCGCAAGCGGCTCGCGATGACGCACACCAAGCTCGACGCGATGAAGCTGCTCAACTGGCAGATGGTGAACGCCGTCCAGAACGGCACGCTCACCCCGCAGGACGCCTCGGCCGTCAAGGTGTACGGATCCGAGGCGCGCCGGGACGCGTACGCCTGGCTGATGGAGGTCGTGGGCTCGGCAGGCCCGCTCAAGGAGGGCTCGGCGGGGGCGGTGCTCCACGGCGAGCTGGAGCGCGGCTACCGCAGCGCCGTGATCTTCACCTTCGGCGGCGGCAACAACGAGATCCAGCGGGAGATCATCTCCTGGATCGGTCTCGGGATGCCGCGCGTGCGCCGCTGAGACGCTGAGACGCTGAGACGCTGAGACGGTGTGACGAGGCGATCGTGAGTCAGGTCCTCGTGGTCTTGTGCGGCCACGAGGACCTCATGCGTGCCGGCGGCGTCCGCACGACGGATGCGTCAGAGGACAGTGAAGCCGTCTCGTCACAGGTGACGCGGCGGAGAGTTCCGTATCGCTGAGCGCCGGGCCCACAGCGCAGCGCCAAGGATGAGAAGGCCGGCCACGGCGAAGGCCAGGCTGTCGGCTGCGCCGGTGATCCAGCCGATTGCCCAGGCCAGCGACCACAGGGCGGCCAGGACGGAGAGCGCCGTCCATGCCTGCAGCCACATCCGCTGACGTGCCGCAAGCCGGTGCGGAGTGCCGCGTTCCATCGAACCGACGCCTTGGCCGGTGTCGTGCGGGTGGTGAGTATTCATGTCACCCGAGTACCCCGGTCGAGGGCTACATGCTCCTCACGCTCGTACGCGCTCAGCCTGTGCCGTCCGCAGGCAAGGGGCCCGCTGCCTGCAGTCGTACCTTCTCGGCCGCGAGCGGGCCACCGGTGAGCTTCTCCGGCTACGTTGAGCTTCGTGGTTCGTCGCGGCCGCACCGGGGGAGGCGTCGATGGGCGAAGAGCAGGCGCGGGAGCCCGGGCAGTTGGCCCGCTTGCGGCTGGATGAACTGCTGGAAGAGTTACAGGTGCGGATCGGGGCCGTACGTGGGACGCGGGATCGGTTGCGCACGCTGCTCGAAGCGGTGCTCTCGGTGGGGCGTGAGCTGGATCTGGCGCAGGTGTTGCGGCGGATCGTGGAGACCGCGGTGGCCCTGGTCGACGCCGAGTACGGGGCGCTGGGGGTGATCGGGCAGGGGCAGATGCTCGACGAGTTCCTGCCCGTGGGCATCAGCGATGAACTCCGTGCGGAAATCGGGGACTTGCCGTCCGGCCACGGGCTGCTCGGCGAGCTGATCCGCAATCCGGAGCCGCTGCGGCTTGCCGAGCTGTCCGGGCATCCGGCGTCGTCCGGGTTTCCGGCGCACCATCCGCCGATGCACTCGTTCCTGGGCGTGCCGATCCGGGTGCGGGAGAAGGTGTTCGGGAATCTGTATCTGACGGAGAAGCGGTCCGGGGGCCAGTTCGATGCCGAGGACGAGGCCGTGCTCTCCACGCTCGCCGTCGCGGCGGGCATCGCCATCGACAAGGCGCGCCTGTACGAGGAGGCCCGGCTGCAGCAGCGATGGCTTGAGGCGAGTGCCGAGGTCACGAGCGAGTTGCTGTCCGGGGCTCCGGAGGCGCGGGTCCTGGAGCTGATGGTCGAGCGGGCGCGGCAGCTGACCTCTGCCGAGCTGGGAGTGGTCGAACTCGTCCAGCCTTCCGGCGAGTTGAAGCCGGTGCTTGCGCAGGGCCGGGGCGGTGAGGCGCACGCGAATGTGCTGCTGCCCCGGGACGGGACGCTTGCGGGCGCGGCCCTCGACGCGGGGGCCCTGATCGAGACGACCGAGGTGGGGAAGGATCCGCGGCTGACGTTCCGGCCCGAGCGTTGGGACGGCATGGGCCCGGTGGTGGCTGTGCCGATGAGTACCGGGGACGGCGTACGGGGCGTGCTGCTGCTCGCGCGGGAGGCGGGCCGGCCGGCCTTCGGGCCGGTGGCGACGGCGCCGCTGATGGGGTTCGCCGGGCATGCCGCGCTCGCCCTGGAGCTGGCCGAGCGGCGGCGTGATGCCGAGCAGGTGAGCCTGCTTGCCGACCGCGACCGTATCGCCCGTGACCTGCATGATCTGGCGATTCAGCGCCTGTTCGCGACCGGGATGACGCTGCAGAGCGCGCTGCGGTTCGTGGAGCATCCCGAGGCGGTGGAGCGCTTGCAGAGGGCCGTGGACGATCTGGACACCACCATCAAGATCATCCGATCGACGATCTTCGGGCTGCGCGAGCACGAGGCGCCCGGAGTGCCCCCTGGACTGCGGATGCGCCTGGTGCGGGCGGCCGAAGAGGCCGCGCCGGGCCTCGGATTCACGCCGGCGCTGCGCATGGAGGGACTCCTTGAGACGGACGTGCCGCGCACGGTGGCCGATGACGTGGTGGCCGTCGTGGTCGAGGGGCTGTCGAACGTGGCCCGCCATGCGCGGGCCACGCGGGCCGAAGTGTCGCTCGTCGTACGCAAGGGCCTGCTCGTGCTGGCGGTCGAGGACGACGGCGTGGGCATACGGGACGGGGGAGGCGCGCGGAGCGGCTTGCGGAACCTGGCCGAGCGGGCCGGGGAGCTCAGCGGCGAACTGATCGTCGGCTCAGGGAAGTCGGGTGGCGCGCGATTTGAATGGCGGGTGCCGCTTTCCGGGTCGGATCTGCCCTAGGTGTGCTGTCCGGGGACGTTGGTGACAGCGGGGTGGTCTTGTGGATCAGGCCTGTGCCGGCCGGCTGAAGCTGCCCGAGCGGCCGGGCCTGTCATCTGCCCGAGCGGTCGGGCCCGTCCTAGCCGGAAGCGTCCGGCTGAGGTGGTACCTGGGCCGCCATGACCGCGGCCTGGATGCGGCGTTCCACGCCCAGTTTGGCCAGGAGGCGGGAGATCTGGTTCTTGACCGTCTTCTCGGAGAGGTAGAGCTGTTTGCCGATCTGCCGGTTCGTGAGGCCGTCTCCGATGAGGGCGAGGATGGCGTGTTCGCGGTCGGTGAGGTCCGACAGGCGGGGGTCGGAGGCCGGCTGTGCGGTCTCGTCCGGGCCGCGCAGTGTGCGCATGAGGCGGGCCGTGGTCGCCGGGTCGAGCAGGGACTGGCCCGCGGCGACCGTGCGTACGGCGGAGACGAGGTCGGAGCCCTTGATCTGCTTCAGGACGTAGCCGGCCGCGCCCGCCATGATGGCGTCGAGGAGTGCGTCCTCGTCGTCGAACGAGGTCAGCATCAGGCAGGCCAAGTCCGGCATGTGGGAGCGCAGTTCGCGGCAGACCGTGATGCCGTCGCTGTCGGGCAGGCGTACGTCGAGGACCGCGACATCGGGGCGCAGGGCCGGGCCGCGGACGAGGGCCTGTTCTCCGGTGCCGGCCTCACCGACGACCTCGATGTCGTCCTCGGCGCCGAGAAGGTCGCTCAGTCCGCGGCGGACGACTTCATGGTCGTCGAGGAGGAAGACCCGTATCGGAGTCTTCGGTGGGCCGGAGGTCGGCTGGTTCATCGGGGCTCCCTCACGGGCGACGCTGTCGGTGGCTCGCATCGGCACTGCGGCGGTTCGGCACTGCGGCGGTTCGGCAGTTCGGCAGTTCGGCAGTTCGGAACGAGACTGCCGTGCGGGCGCGCCCCCGTGCCAGGGGCCGAACGGCCCTGTGCGCACCGTGAGTTCAAGGTTGCGTCACGTCCATCTCGACGTCCACGACACCTTCGACCGCACGGATCGCCCGCGCGAGCACGGGAACCAACGCCCGGTCGCGCAGCGCGCCGCCGACCGTGACGACCCCGCCGGTGACGGACACGGTCACTTCGGACACCGCCGGGAGCTCGGCCAGGACGGTGCCGCGGATCTCGTCGGCGATGTGCTCGTCCTCGCGCAGGAAGACCTTCAGGAGGTCCGCCCGGCTGACGATTCCCAGCAGGAGACCGGAGTTGTCCACGACCGGAAGGCGTTTGACGCGGCGCCGGGCCATGACGCGGGCCGCCTCCGCCAGCGTGGCGTCGGCGTGCACGGTGACCGCGGGGCTGGTCATCAGCTCCTCGGCCGAGACGGCTCCCGCCTTGGCCAGATCGGCGAGGCGGCGTGCGACATCGATCCGGGTGGGATCGTCGTCGCGGAACTCCTCCTTGGGCAGCAGGTCCGCCTCCGACACCAGGCCGACGACGCGGTCCTTGCCTTCGAGGACCGGCAGGGCGCTGACCTTCCACTCGTCGATGAGTTCGACGATCTCTTTGAACGGGGCTTTGCGGCCGACGGTGATCACGGTGTGCGTCATCACGTCGCTGACCTTGTACGGGGAACTGGCGTCGGGCGGTGAGTCAGGCATCGGATTCTTCCCAGGTGCGGATGGGCGCGGGTGCGGTGGGCCGGCCGTCGGTGAGTGAACCCGTGACGATCCGGTCCGGTGGCAGGCCGTGGCGCAGGAGTTGCTGCGCGGTGGCGCGCAGCAGGTGGCGGGGTGCGCAGAGGAACGCGGTGGTGTGACCGGGATCGAAGTGGGCCCGGCTGAGGAGCGTGTGCACGGGCCCTGCGGCGCCGTACCAGCCGGGGCCGGGGCAGTCCACCGTGAGCGCGGTGAGCGCGGTGGGCCAGTGAGCCGTTTCGTGGCGCGCCATGAGCGTCGACGGATCCGGCGCGCCGATGAGGACGTTCAGGCGTCCGTACGCCCTGGGATCGGCGACCGCGTCCCGGATCAGCGGGCGCAGCGTGGCGAGTCCGATGCCGTACGCGATGATCAGCAGGTCATGACCGAGGGCTTTCTCGAGTTGCCAGCCACTCCCGTACGGGCCGGTCAGTTCCAGGCGGTCACCGATCCGGGTCGTGTACGCCGGTCCGTCGATGCGGCGCGCGGTCACGCCCAGGCCGCCGTTCGTGGGCAGGGCGCTGACCGGCAGGGAGCGCCCCCCGATCCGGGCGAACTGCCCCGGCACGAAACCGGGCAGCGGTTCACCGACGGGGTCGAGGCGCACCGTGGCGGTGGCGGGCGTCTCGGGCCAGCGGGCGTTCACGCGGTACGGGGCGGGGTTCACCGCAGGCCCCCGCTGCCGTAGGGCGCGTACAGGTCGAGCAGCCGGATGCGGGTGGAGTGCAGCCGGTGGGCGAGGACGTTGCCCACCCACCGGCCCACCTCGCGGCCGAGCTCGGGGTCGTCCGCGCACATGGCACGGACGGCGGTCGCGTCGAACTCGTAGGCGCGCACCGGTGTTTCGGCGGTGGCGCCGAGCTTCCAGATGTACGGCTTGAACAGCCAGGACCAGCCGACCAGTTCGCCAAAGCCGAGCCGCTCGACGATCGCGGCGCGTCGGCCCGGGACGGACAGGTCGAGGGCCACGGTGCCGGTACGGATGATCCAGAAGTGGTCCGCTCGCCGGCCCTCGTTGAACAGGCGGGTCTCCTGGGGGAAGTCGACCTCACGGGCGATGCCCATCAGCCGGCCGCGGTGGTCGGCCGAGAGGGCCTGCACCATGCGGGGGGTGGCGGTGGTGATCGTCATCGTCTTCATCCTTTCGGTGCTGTCACCCTCAGCGTCCGTCGGCGCTCCGGTGGACGGCAGGGGCCGTTCGGGGACCGGGGGAGGGCCGATCGGCTCCCGTGGCCGCACCGGTGAGGCCCAATCGGCTCCCGTGGCCACACCAGTGAGGCCCGACCGGCTCCTGCGGTCGTCCCGGCGGGGCCCGCCCGCGGTCGTGCACCGACCTGCGCGGCCGGCCTGATGCGGACCGTCTCTGTGTCATGGCCGGGCCTGCTCTCGTGGTTCGGCGGCGCACGTGCATCTGCGGACACGTTCAGCGTTGGCCCTACGGTCGGCGGGGAGCGGCGGC
>NZ_JAAKZW010000116.1 GCF_011044995.1 Streptomyces mesophilus
GACCCCCGCATCCGAACTTCGTTCGGATCTGCTCAATCGCCGCAGGGGCTGGATGGTCTGCTCAATCGCGCAGGGGCTGGGCCGACCGGGCCGCGATGGCCCGCGGGCCCGAGTGCTAACGTCGGCGGCGCACCGTGACTATCAGCGCTAGTTTCGCTGCCCGTACCCCCCGGAGGCCGGTCATGTCCGCAGCCGCAGCACCCCCCTTCGACCCCCGCGACCCTCTGGGGCTCGACGACCTCCTGGAGGCCGAGGACCTCGCGATCCGGGAGACCGTCCGCACCTGGGCCGCCGACCGCGTCCTGCCGCATATCGCCGACTGGTACGAGCGCGGCGAGCTGCCCGGCGTCCATGAACTCGCCCGTGAGCTCGGGTCGATCGGCGCCCTCGGGATGTCGCTCTCCGGCTACGGCTGTGCGGGCGCGAGCGCCGTCCAGTACGGGCTCGCCTGCCTGGAACTCGAAGCCGCCGACTCGGGCATCCGCTCCCTCGTCTCCGTGCAGGGCTCCCTTGCCATGTACGCGATCTGGAAGTTCGGCTCCGAGGAGCAGAAGCAGCAGTGGCTGCCGCGGATGGCGGCGGGCGAGGCGATCGGCTGCTTCGGCCTGACCGAACCCGACCACGGCTCCGACCCGGCCGGCATGCGCACGTACGCGAAGAAGGACGGCACCGACTGGGTGCTCACCGGGCGCAAGATGTGGATCACCAACGGCTCGGTCGCGAAGGTCGCCGTCGTCTGGGCCCAGACCGACGACGGTGTGCGCGGCTTCGTCGTACCGACCGACAGCCCGGGATTCTCCGCGCCGGAGATCAAGCACAAGTGGTCGCTGCGCGCCTCCGTCACCAGCGAACTGGTGATGGACGAGGTGCGCCTGCCCGCTGACGCCGTACTGCCCGAGGTCACCGGCCTGCGCGGACCGCTCAGCTGCCTCGGCCACGCCCGGTACGGCATCGTCTGGGGCGCGATGGGCGCGGCCCGCGCCAGCTTCGAGTCGGCGCTCGACTACGCCAAGTCCCGTGAGCAGTTCGGCAAACCGATCGGCGGCTTCCAGCTGACCCAGGCCAAGCTCGCCGACATGGCCGTCGAGCTGCACAAGGGGATTCTGCTCGCGCACCATCTGGGCCGCCGGATGGACGCCGGGCGGCTGCGGCCCGAGCAGGTCAGCTTCGGCAAGCTCAACAACGTCCGCGAGGCCATCGAGATCTGCCGGACCTCGCGCACCATCCTCGGTGCGAACGGGATTTCGCTGGAGTACCCCGTGATGCGCCATGCGACGAATCTCGAATCGGTGCTCACGTACGAAGGCACCGTCGAGATGCATCAGTTGGTGCTCGGCAAGGCGCTCACCGGGCTCGATGCCTTCCGGTGAAACCGGAAACGGCACCTTGTGGTGAACCGGGTCGGTGGCCGGTTCTCTCCGGTGAGCAGGCCTTGCGTCAGCTCTGGTTGAAGAAACCGTCCGCCGGCCGGGCCGAGGCCTCGCCGTTGACGATCTGGGTGTTGGCCGGGGTCAGCAGGAAGACCCGGCCCGCCACACGCTCGATGGAGCCGCGCAGACCGAAGGTCAGGCCGGCCGCGAAGTCCACGACGCGCTTGGCGTCGCCGGGCTCCATCGACGTGAGGTTCATGATGACGGGGACGCCGTCGCGGAACAGCTCACCGATGCCGCGGGCGTCGCGGAAGCTGTCCGGGGTGATGGTGCCGATCCGCCGGCCCTGCTCCTCGGCGGTCTGCGAAGCGACGCGGACCCGTGGGTCCGTGACCCAGGAGTTGTCCGTACGGGACTCCTCGACCGAGTCGACCGCGTCGTCGTCGTATCCGTCGTAGTAACGCTCATCATCGTTGTCGTCGACGAGGCCAAGCCAGGCGCTTGCCTTACGTACCGATCCCATGGACGCCTCCTCTCACAGCGGTTCTTCAACTCCGCACGTGCCCCTATGGTCGTCCATGATGCGCGGCGGGCTCCGCGTTGACCGAGCCGTTTTTCGCTGCGCGAGGGGTTTGTGACGGTACTGGTGCAGAACGTACTCCCCATTCCCCAAGGGTCCTGACGGGCACAGCTGCTGACAGTGAGTGAAATAGTATTTGTTGTGGCGTACGGGTGATACCGGCGTGTCGTGGAGAACCTGTGGCCGATGCCTCCTGGCCGATACGATGCGGCAGCCTGATCAAGGCGACTCCAAGCGACCTCACGGGGGAGAGTCGACGTGTTCGGAATCGTGCGGCCCTGCAGCCATCACCTCGGCGAAGGCCTCAAGACCCAATGGATGGCGCACCTTTGCGGGCTCTGTCTCGCGCTGCGCAAGGACCATGGTCAGTTCTCGCGGATCGTCACCAACTACGACGGCCTGCTCATCTCGGTTCTGACGGAGGCTCAGGCCGAGCGCAGCACCGACTGGCGGCGTACGGCGGGGCCTTGTCCCCTGCGCGGGATGCGGACCGCGTCCGTCGCGCAGGGCGAGGGGGCGCGGCTCGCCGCGGCCGTCTCGCTGGTCCTCGCCTCGGCCAAGGTGCGCGACCACGTGGCCGACGGTGACGGACTCCTTGCGCGGGGGCCGGTGGCCGCCGCCGCGCGGCGCGTGGCCAAGGGCTGGGACCGCGCGGGCGCGAAGGTCGGCTCGGCGGTCGGCTTCGACACCGCCGTCCTGGTCGACGCCGTGGACCGGCAGCTGGAGCTCGAGGCCCTTGCCGGGCCCGGGACTTCCCTGCTCACCGTCACCGAGCCGACCGAGACCGCGACGGCCGCCGCCTTCGCGCACACCGCATGGCTGGCGGGCCGGCCGGGGAACGCCGGACCGCTCGCCGAGGCCGGCCGGCTCTTCGGCCGGCTCGCGCATCTCCTCGACGCGGTGGAGGACCAGGCGGCCGATGCCGAGGCCGGCGCGTGGAACCCGCTGACGGCCACCGGGACCTCGATTGCCGAGGCGCGACGGCTCGCCGATGACGCGCTGCACGGGATCCGGCTGGCCCTGAACGATGTGGAGTTCACCGAGCAGCGGCTCGCCCACATGCTGCTCGCGCACGAGCTGCGGCGGTCCGTGGACCGGACGTTCGGCTCGACGACCTGCTCGCATCAGCAGCCGGGCGCCGGTGGTCCGCAGGGGTTCGGGCCGCCGCCCTCGGGGTTCGGCGGCCAGCACCCGGGCGACGGTCCGTACGGCGGCGGCTCCGGCAATCCGTACGGTGGCGGCCCCGGGAACCCGTACGGCGGGGGAGCGGGCGGCCCGGTCGGTCCTGGTGGTCCTGGTGGTCCCGGCGGGTTCGGCGGCGGTCCCGCGCCCGAGCAGCCCAAGGGGCGGCGCGGGTTCTGGGCGGGCTGCGGCATGTTCTTCGTGGTGTGCTGCACCTGCCAGATGTGCTGCGCCGAGTCGTACGAGGGCCCGTGGACGCGAAAGAAGCGCGAGGGCTGCTGTCACAGCTGCGACTGCAACTGCGGCAGCTGCGACTGCTGCTGCCCCTGCGACGGCTGCTGACGCGCTGCCGTCGGCGGCCGGCCTGCACGGTGCGCGCGCTGCCATGGCGGGGCCCGCGGGAATACCGGCACGTGATCTTGCGCTCTGGTCTCGTGCCGTAACACCCCGCACGCGCCCCGCAGGAAGGCCGACCGCCCATGAGCACCGACCCCACCGCCGCCGACGACTGGAAGCGCTGGCACGAGCAGCGCGTCGAGACCGTCTCCGCCCCGCACGGCCCGCTGTCCCTGACCGGTACGCACTGGTTGGCGGACTATCCGGAAGGACAACTTCCGGCCATTCCCGGGCAGTGGGCCGAGGACGGCGACGAGGTGGTGCTGCGTGCCGTGGCCGAGGACGGCCTCACCCTGGACGGAGACCCGTTCGGCGGCGAGGTGCGCCTCGGCGCGGACTCCGGTCCGGCCGCCTCGCGGGTCGCGCTCGGGGAGCGGCGGCTGATGGTGATGCGGCGCGAAGGGGAGTGGGCGGTACGGGACTTCGACCCCGGCTCGCCCGCCCGCCGAGCGTTCCAGGGCATCGAGGCCACGCCGTACGACGCAGACTGGTCCGTGCCGGGTCGCTTCACCCCGTACGAGAGCAGGAGCACGATTCAGGTCGAGAACGCCGACGGGCGGGCGCGCGGCCTCGGGCTCGGCGGTGAACTGGCCTTCACCGTCGAGGGCGTCGGACACACCCTGAAGGTCACGGTCGAGGACGACGGCTCGCTGTGGGCCGTGTTCGCGGACGCTTCGAGCCGGCAGGGCAGCTATCGCTTCCGGTTCCTGCGCACGCCCGCGCCGGGTGCCGACGGGCAGGTGAGCGTGGACTTCAACCGCGTGACGCTGCCGCCGTGCGCCTTCGCCGACCACTTCATCTGCCCGTTCCCGCCGCCCGGCAACACCCTTCCGTTCGCGGTCGATGCCGGCGAACGGAACCTCGACGGCCGGTCATCCGTCTGATCCACCGACGCGACCCCGGCGGCCTCCTCACGTACGACAGGAGCCGCCGGGGCAGAAGTGCGTGCTGAGGCATACGGCCGAAACGCGCCCTTGTGCCGTCAACTCGCTAGCCGAATACTCCCGAACAGCGCTTGTCAGGGGCACAACGTGTTCGGAATGCGGACACTTCCCCTGGCTGCGCCTCACGGGCCCGACCCCACAACACGGGCCCCCGATTCCCCTCGGGAGGAACGACAAGTGAGGATCAAGCGCACCACCCCCCGCACCGGTATAGCGAGACGCACCCGCGTGCTCGCCGTCGGCACCGGACTCGTGGCAGCGGCGGCTCTCGCCGTGCCCAGTGCGAGCGCCGGCGAGACCGCCACCTTCAGCGCCGCACAGCTCAGCACGGCGAGCAGCGCGTTGCTCAAGGCGGACGTCGGCGGTACCGCCTGGCATATCGACTCCAAGACCAACCGCCTGGTCGTGACGGCCGACTCGACCGTTTCGCAGGCGGAGATCAATGAGATCAAGCGCACCGCGGGAGCCCAGGCCGGCGCCCTGAAGATCGAGCGCACTCCTGGCAAGTTCAGCAAGCTGCTCTCCGGTGGCGACGCGATCTACGCGTCCAGCTGGCGCTGCTCGGCCGGCTTCAACGTCCGCAGCGGCACCACCTATTACTTCCTGACCGCCGGTCACTGCACCGACGGCGCGGGCACCTGGTACACCAACTCCAGCCGCACCACGCAGATCGGCCCGACCGCGGGCTCCAGCTTCCCGGGCAACGACTACGGGCTCGTGCGCTACTCCAACACCGCGATCGCGCACCCGGGCACCGTCGGCGGCCAGGACATCACCAGCGCCGCGAACGCCACGGTCAACATGTCGGTCACCCGACGCGGTTCGACCACCGGCACCCACAGCGGCCGGGTCACCGGTCTCAACGCCACCGTGAACTACGGCGGCGGAGACGTCGTCTACGGCATGATCCGCACCAACGTGTGCGCCGAGCCCGGCGACTCCGGCGGGCCGCTCTACTCCGGCACGCGTGCGATCGGTCTGACCTCCGGCGGCTCCGGCAACTGCTCCTCCGGCGGTACGACCTTCTTCCAGCCGGTCACCGAGGCCCTGAGCGCCTATGGGGTCAGCGTCTACTAGGCACCACGTACGGTTCTTCTGCAGCCAGCAGCAGCGGCCCCCGTCCGGATCCCGGGCGGGGGCTCGCCTCTGCCGTCCTCGTACGGTTGGATCACCTGTACGGATCGCCCGCGAGAGCGGGCAACTCGCCACGGGGGAACAGGACTTGGACGACCGTCAGCGCCGGGTGCGCCGCAGCCCGCTGCTCTTCACCGCACCTCTGGTGCTGCTCTGTCTGCTCCTGGTCGTGCTCGGCTGGGAGGTCGTGCGCGGCAATATCGCAGCCGACGCCCGCGCGCACTGGCCGTGGCGGCTGCAACTGCTCGACATGGAGCCGCTCGGCAGCCTCCTCGCGGTGGCCTCGGGTGCGGTGTTCGCCCGCGCGCAGTACGCCCGTACGGTCCGGCCGGCGCTCGGCTGGCGTGCGGAGTGGGTACGGGACCTGATCACCGCGGACGAGTACGGCTGGCGGGTCGGCCTGGTCAACGGCGGTCAGGGCACGGCCGTGATCGAGAGCGTGGACTACCGCGTGGTCCGGCCCGGTGCGGACGCGGGGGAGTGGACGGACTTCGCCGGGGCGCTCGCGCAACTGTCCGCCGCAGGAGTCGAGTTCGGGACGGACTACGGTCTCGAGCTGTTCGGCGCGGGCAGCCCGCTCATCGGCCGGGTGGACGTGGGAACGGTGCGGGCCGGTGAGTTCTCCAAGCGCTTCGTCACCGAAGTCGACGCGCTCCAGCTGCGCCTGCGGGTCGTGGACACCGTCGGCGACACGCACGAGCGCATCGTGGACTGCCTCAAGGGCGCCCGCCTGACCCGCCCCGACGTGGACCGGACCGCCTAGGACCTGTCTTGTGGATGGTGCCGGGCGGCCTTCAGCCGGCGAGCAGCCGTTCCAGTACGGAGTCGAAGGCGGCCATCGCGCCGAAGTGCCCCGCCCCTTCGGCGAGCACCGCCTCGGCGGACGGGATGCGGTGCGCGAGCCAGTGGAAGTGACCCACCGGTGAGAACGTGTCCTCGGCCCCGTGCCACAGCAGCACACGCCCGCGGATGTCCGCCGGGTCGAACCCCCAGGGCCGCGAGAGCGCGAGGCAGTCGTCGATCCACCCGTACGCCGAAGCTGCCAGCGCCTCGCGGTAGTTGGCGAGCAGCATCGCGCGCACGGCCGGGTCCGCGACGACCTGGGCGTCGGAGGGGGAGAGCCCTTCGGCGATCCCCGCGAGCAGCCGGGACGGGTCCGCGCGGATCGCCTCGGCCTGCGGCACCAGCGAGGCGGCGAGCACACTGGCGCCCCGCAGCGCGAGCGAGTACTCGCGCACGTTGTACGGAGTCATCCCCTCGAACCAGTCGAGACCCGCGCCGTCCCGGGGCGCCGTGGCGACCAGCGCGGCGGTCCCGGTGATCCGTTCGGGCAGCAGCGCCGCGCAGGCCAGCGCGTGCGCGCCGCCGCCGCTGCGGCCGAGCACCGCGAAGCTCCGTATCCCCAGGGCGTCCGCGACCTCGGCCGCGTCCCGGGCGCAGTGCGCCACGTCGCGTCCCTCGGCGCGGTCCGAACCGCCGTACCCCGGGCGGTCGTACGCGAAGAAGCGCACCCCCGGCCACCGGGCGAGCACCTCGGCGGGCGCGACCCCGAGTCTGCTGCCCGGGGTGCCGTGCAGCAGCAGGACCGCCCGGCCGTGCGGGTCGCCCCAGTCCTGCGCGGTGAGCGTCCGTCCGTCCGGCGTCCTCACTTTTCCGTTCAATGCCTGCCCCTCCCCTTCGCCCCGGTAAGGGAGTTACCGTCGAAAGGATCCCAAGACACGTCCCTTACGGACCCTGGGGGGCCGCGATGGTCGAGGAACTGGTAGCGGCGGGCGCGGCGGTGGCTTCCGCCGGTGCCGTCTATGTGATGGCCGCGGCACGCGTCGTCAAACAGTACGAACGGGGTGTGGTGTTCCGGCTCGGCCGCCTCAGGACGCAGGTGCGGGGACCAGGGTTCACGATGATCGTGCCGTTCATCGACCGGATGCGGAAGGTCAATCTGCAGATCGTCACGATGCCCGTGCCCGCACAGGACGGCATCACCAGGGACAACGTCACGGTCCGGGTGGACGCGGTCATCTACTTCAAGGTGATCGACGCGGCCGAGGCCGTCGTCCAGGTCGAGGACTACCGCTTCGCCGTCTCGCAGATGGCCCAGACCTCGCTCAGGTCCATCATCGGCAAGAGCGACCTCGACGATCTGCTCTCCAACCGCGAAAAGCTCAACCAAGGGCTCGAGTTGATGATCGACAGCCCGGCCGTCGGCTGGGGTGTGCAGATCGACCGGGTCGAGATCAAGGACGTATCGCTGCCGGAGACCATGAAGCGGTCCATGGCGCGCCAGGCCGAGGCCGACCGTGAGCGGCGGGCCCGGATCATCAACGCGGACGCGGAGCTGCAGGCCTCGAAGAAGCTCGCCGAGGCCGCGCACGAGATGTCCGAGGAACCGGCGGCGCTCCAACTGCGGCTGCTTCAGACCGTGGTGGCGGTGGCGGCCGAGAAGAACTCGACGCTCGTGCTGCCGTTCCCGGTGGAGCTGCTGCGGTTCCTCGAGCGGGCGCAGCAGAATCTGCCGGCCGCTCCCGCTCCCGCCCCTGCTCAGGCCCCCGGCACTCAGGACGCGGGCGTGCAGCGGCAGGCGGCCCTGGACGAGGGGCAGCAGGAAGGATCCGCGGTGTCCGAGACGCGGCTGTCGCAGGCCGTGACGGAGCGGGGCGAGGAGAAGCCCTCCACGTAGGTGCGGCCGTGAGCAGGCCGAATCGTGTGCACCGGCCTGGTCCAAGTCTGGACCACGGGGGCGATTTCAAGACAGGACTAGTCCTTACGCGCTGGTGACGGTCTGCTCGCACGCGGTGTTTGCAGCGGAAAGCGACATGGGGTGACCCGCGGATACAACGCGCCGGGGGCGTACGCCCGTTGCCGTGCGCGAGTCCTGAAGTCGACCTTGTGTGCTACCAGTCGGTATCGGAATAGTGGTCGCCACAACACGGGCATGGACACGGTTTTTTCCACTGAGCCGGGCCCTGACCCGTACGCCTTCCGGTCCCGGTGGCCCCCACGCACCGGGACCGACCCCCCCACAGGAGGTCGTGAAGTTGAAGCACCGACGCATACCCAAGCGGCGGGCCGCGATAGCAGGCGCGGGCATCGCCGCGCTGGTGACCGCGGGATTGACGTTCCAGACTGCGAACGCGAGCCAGGAAACCCCCACACCTGAGCTCAAGCCCCTTTCGGCGACTGCGGCCGGAAAGCTCGCCTCCACCCTTGGCGAGGATCTCGGCACGGACGCCGCGGGCACGTACTACGACGCGGCGAGCAAGACGCTCGTCGTCAACGTGCTCGACGAGGCCGCGGCCGGCCTAGTCGAGAAGGCGGGCGGCAAGGCCAGAGTCGTACAGAACTCCCTCGCGGAGCTGAAGAGCGCCCGTGCGACGCTCACCGACAAGGCCACCATCCCGGGCACGTCCTGGGCCACCGACCCGACCACCAACAAGGTCGTCGTCACCGCCGACCGTACGGTCTCGAAGGCCGAGTGGGCCAAGCTCGGCAAGGTCGTCGAAGGGCTCGGCGGCAAGGCCGAACTGCAGCGCACCAAGGGCGAGTTCAAGAAGTTCGCCGCCGGCGGTGACGCGATCCTCAGCGGCGGCGGCCGCTGCTCGCTCGGCTTCAACGTCGTCAAGGACGGCGCCCCGCACTTCATCACCGCGGGCCACTGCGGTCAGGCGGGCTCCACCTGGGAGGACGCCAACGGCGGCGCGCTCGGCGAGATGGTCGAGTCCTCCTTCCCCGACAACGACTTCGCCCTGGTGAAGTACGCCGACGGGGTCGAGCACCCGAGCGAGGTCAACCTCTACAACGGCAGCAGCCAGGCCATCACGGCGGCCGCCGAGGCGACCGTCGGCATGCAGGTCCAGCGCAGCGGTTCCACCACGCAGGTGCACGACGGCGAGGTGGTGGCCCTGGACGCCACCGTGAACTACGGCAACGGCGACATCGTGAACGGCCTGATCCAGACCACCGTCTGCGCCGAGCCCGGCGACAGCGGCGGTTCGCTCTTCGCGGGCGACCAGGCCGTCGGCCTCACCTCGGGCGGCAGCGGTGACTGCAGCTCCGGCGGGGAGACCTTCTTCCAGCCGGTGACCGAGGCGCTGCAGGTGTTCGGCGCAGAGATCGGCTGAGCACTTCACGTACGGCGATAAAGGCCCCGCTTCCCCCTCAGGGAAGCGGGGCTCACGTATTTCCCTCGTGCTTACGGTCCATCTCGCGAAATTCTTGTGAAAGTTTTCACAAGCTCGCAAGGGACTTTGGTCCCGTCGCGTATGCGCAGGTCGGAGTGGGTTTCCATGGGTGCACTTTGATCTTGAAGGGACTTAATGCCTGGCCGCTCAGGCCTTTATCGGCCGTCCTGGACAGCCGTGCGGGTGTCGAATTGAGGAGCCGGAGGAAATTTCGGCAATCGGTCGCAGCCGCAGTGAAGGAGTACCTGCCATGCAGGCGAATGAGATGGTGGACGGGCTGGTCCAGGGAGCGCTCAAGGCTCTCGATCTGTTCGAGACGTACGACCAGGAGCAGGTCGACCACATCGTCAAGAAGGCCTCCCTCGCGGCGCTGAGCCGGCACGGCGAACTCGCCCGGCTGGCCGTCGAGGAGACCGGCCGCGGCATCTTCGAGGACAAGGCCGTCAAGAACCTCTTCGCCTGCGAGCACGTCGTCAACTCGATGCGCGGCCTCAAGACCGCCGGCGTCATCTCCCGCGACGAGCTGAACGGCATCACCGAGATCGCGGAGCCGGTCGGCGTCGTCTGCGCCATGACCCCCGTGACCAACCCGACCTCGACCACGATCTTCAAGGCACTGATCGCCCTGAAGACCCGTAACCCGATCATCTTCGCCTTCCACCCCTCCGCGCAGAACTGCTCCGCCGAGGCCGCCCGTATCGTGCGCGACGCCGCGATCGAGGCCGGTGCCCCGGAGAACTGCGTGCAGTGGATCGAGACCCCCTCCATGGAGGGCACCGGTCTCCTGATGAACCACGAAGGCGTCTCCATCATCCTCGCCACCGGCGGCAACGCGATGGTCAAGGCCGCCTACTCCTGCGGCAAGCCGGCCCTCGGCGTCGGTGCGGGCAACGTCCCGGCGTATGTCCACAAGAGCGCCAAGCTGCAGCGCGCCATCCACGACATCGTCCTGTCGAAGGCCTTCGACAACGGCATGATCTGCGCCTCCGAGCAGGCCGTCATCCTCGACAAGGAGGTGTACGCCGAGGGCATCGAGGAGTTCGAGCGCCTGGGTGCGTACGTTGTCTCCGCGGCGGAGAAGACCCAGCTGGAGAACTTCATCTTCGGCACCAGCGCCTTCGCCGAGAACGCCGCGAGCGCCAAGCTGAACCCGAACGTCGTCGGCAAGTCCCCGCAGTGGATCGCCGAGCAGGCCGGCTTCACCGTGCCCGAGTCCACCTCGATCCTCCTCGCCGAATGCGCCGAGGTCGGCGCCGACGAGCCGCTGACCCGCGAGAAGCTCTCCCCGGTCCTGGCCGCACTCAAGGCTGGTTCCACCGAGCTGGGCATCGAACTGGCCGCCCAGATGGTCGAGTTCCACGGCCTCGGCCACTCCGCCGCCATCCACGCCGAGGACGAGGAGCTCGTCGAGGAGTTCGGCAAGCGCGTCAAGGCGATCCGCGTCATCGCCAACTCGCCCTCGACCTTCGGCGGTATCGGCGACGTCTACAACGCCTTCCTGCCCTCGCTGACGCTCGGCTGTGGCTCGTACGGCCACAACTCGGTGTCCAACAACGTGACCGCGGTCAACCTCGTCAACATCAAGCGGATCGGACGGCGCAACACCAACATGCAGTGGTTCAAGGTCCCGCCGAAGATCTACTTCGAGCGCAACTCCATCCGCTACCTCGGCGAGATGGACGGCATCAAGAAGGTCTCGCTCGTCACCGACAAGACCATGGTCGCCCTCGGCTTCGTCGAGAAGGTCACCACCATCCTGCAGTCCCGCGCGGGCGGCGTCTCTGTCCAGGTCATCGACAACGTCGAGCCGAACCCCGAGCTGGACACCGTGCAGGCCGGCGCCGCGATGATGCGCGACTTCCAGCCCGACACGATCGTGGCCCTCGGCGGCGGGTCCGCGATGGACGCCGCGAAGATCATGTGGCTGATGTACGAACACCCGGAGATCGCCTTCGCCGACACGAAGGAGAAGTTCTTCGACGTCCGCAAGCGCGCCTTCAAGTTCCCCTCGCTCGGCGAGAAGGCCAAGATGGTCGCCATCCCGACCACGTCGGGCACCGGCTCCGAGGTCACCCCGTTCGCGGTCATCTCCGACCCGAAGGCCGCACAGAAGTACCCCCTGGCCGACTACGCGCTGACCCCGCACGTCGCCATCGTCGACCCGAACCTGCCGATGGGCCTGCCGGCCTCCGTCACCGCCGACTCCGGCTTCGACGCGCTGACCCACGCCACCGAGGCGTACATCTCGGCGTACGCGAACGACTACACCGACGGCCTCTGCCTGCAGGCCATCAAGCTGATCTTCGAGAACCTCGAGGACTGCGTGAAGCTCGGCGCCAAGGCTCCCGAGGCGCGCGAGAAGATGCACAACGCGTCCACCGTCGCCGGCATGGCCTTCGCCAACGCCTTCCTCGGCCTGGTGCACGCCATGGCCCACACCCTGGGCAACACCTTCCACGTCCCGCACGGCCGCACCAACGCGCTCCTTCTGCCGCACGTCATCCGCCACAACGGCACCGTGACGCACAAGGCCACCCCGTGGCCGAAGGCCGAGGTCTACCGCGCTCCCGAGCGTCTGCAGGAGATCGCGAAGATGCTGGGCCTCAAGGCCTCCACCCCCGAGGAGGGCGTCGAGTCCTACGCCGCCGCCGTCGAGGCGCTGCGCGACCGCTGCGGCATCCCGGCCTCCTTCCAGGCCGAGGGCGTCGAAGAGGACGCGTTCATCGCGGCCCTGCCGCAGCAGGCCATGAACGCCTACGCCGACCAGTGCGCGCCCGCGAACCCGCGGATGCCGATGATCGACGACATGCAGCAGCTCATGAAGCAGGCGTACTACGGCAACGTCGAGGGTCAGCCGAAGGCTGCCTGACCGCCGAAGTAAAGGGCCCGCCCCCGGTTCACACCGGGGGCGGGCCCTTTCCCTCTACATGAGCCACCTTCGCCGAGCTACTCCTCGGGGTGCTCCTCCTCCAGCCGAGGCGCGATGAAGCGGCCCATCGGCAGGACGTTGCGGCCCCACGTCGACGCCAGGATCTGGCCCGCGAGGAGATACAGCGCGCCGAGCGCGGCGAGCAGACCCGACCAGCCCGTGATGCGGTTCCAGCCGACACTGCCCGTGAAGCCCACCACGGTCATGCCGATGAAGGCCATCAGGACGCAGGTGAACGTGAAGAGCAGGGCGATATGGATACGCAGCGCGCCCAGCCACAGCACGAACACCACGAACACCCACGGCAGCGTGAACAGGCCCATGGTGTCGCCGCGCAGCGCCGGATCGAGCCCCGGCGTCACCCACTGCAGCATCAGCCCCTTCGCCATCCAGAAGAGCCCGAACGAACCGAACACCGTGGCGTGCCAGGTGTCGCCTCGATGCGCCTGGAACAGCCCGGCGATCAGCTGCGCGAGACCGCCGACGAAGAACCCCACCATCGGCAGCACGGGGTGCGAGAGCTTCTCCGGGAAGACACCCGCGTCGATACCGGTGGCGATCGTCGTGACGACGATGAACCCGGTGAGCCCGAGTGGACCCAACTGGGCCTGCGCGGACGGCTCCATGCGCTTGACGGACAGCGCCTGGGCGATGGGGCCCGAACGGTGCAGAAGGTTCATGAGCGCTGCTCCTCGGCCTCCGCCTGGAGCTCCTTCTTGTCCTGGCGCAGCAGCGACATGACGATCGCCACGGCCGCCGCGCCCACCGCCCAGCCGGCCAGCGTCAGGAACGCGCCGCCGGCGCCGTTGCCCTTGAAGTACGCGATGGAGCGCGCCGCGAAGGTGCCCGCGCCCGGCGGCAGGATCGGGCCGATGTGCCGCCAGAAGCCCGGAAGCAGCGGATACGGATAGGCGCCGCCGGCACTGGGATTGCCGAGCACCACCACGAGCAGGATCGCGAGACCGATACCGACGATTCCGGCGAGGCCCTGGAAGGCGAGCGTGATCGCGCCGACCGCGAAGACAAGGAGGGCGCCGAGACCCCACAGCGCCATGACGCTGCCGGGCAGCGCGCCGAGGACCGGGCCCGCGATCACCGCGCCGAGCAGACCCGCCACGACCGCGTACACGGCCATCGCGCCGAGCCGGATCACCGCACGCGCCGGGTTGGCCGGCTTGGCGCCCGCGCTGATGGCGAGGGCCGACGCGCACAGATAACCGCCCACGCACCAGCCGACGACGAGGTAGAACGCGGACAGACCGCGCGCGTCGCCCTCCGCGTCGGGCACCACGTCCACGACCTTGAAGGTCCGCTTCTCCGCGCCCTCGACCTTGACCATGATCTCTTCGAGGGCCTGGGACAGCGAGGCCCCCGCACCACTGGCGACCAGGAGCTTGTCCTCGGTGCCCTGCGGGTTGATGATCAGCGCGCCGTCGACGCCCCGGTCCTTGATCCGCGCCAGCGCATCGGCCTCGGAATCACTGGAGCTCGGCTTGAGCGGCTTGCCCGGCAGTGCCTTCAGACGCTGCACGGCCTGATCGGTCGCCGCCTCCATCTGCTTCTGCTCCGCCGAGGCCCGCGCCGGATCGGCCTCGGCTTCGGCCTTGGCCTGCGCGGCGGGTACGGCGACCGTGACCGCGATGGGGATCTCGTGCGGCTTCGGGTTGTGGAACGCGCCGATGTACGAGGCGATGAACGCGAGTTGTACGGCGAGCACGCCCAGCACCAGCAGCGCGGTCCGTACGCTCACGGCGTCCTTGATCTCCTGCAGGAATCCGGTACCCGGATCGCCGTCCAGTCCTCCACGTGGGCTCATGCCCCTACGCTCGGGCCCCGCCGTGCTGTGCGCAGCAGCGGCGGGGCCGATCGGGTGAGCGGGCAGAGGCTCAGCGCCGGTGCATCGTGTGCAGCGCGTCGACCAGGACCTTCGGGTCGTGGCCGCCCTTGTAGACGGGCGGCGGCTGCTTGTCGAGCTTCAGGAGTCCGGCGACCGCGGTCCAGGCGGTGCGCACCGAGTACTCGACGGTGAAGACGACGTCGTCGGGGACCTCGGCGTACTGCCCGATGAAGGCGAGATTCGTGGAGCCCGCCGGGACGACCTGCGGACGGTCACCCGCCTTGCGGACGAGGAACTGGCTCGTGATGTACGGCATCAGGGCCGGCAGCACGATCGAGTTCTCCAGGATCTGCGGGCCCTCCTCGAAGCGCAGGTGGTGCAGGACCTCGTCGAGGATCTCCCGGCCGGTGCACTCGCGCATCGGCTTGCGCACGAAGTCGCCGGGCTTGTCGGGGAAGAGGGCGTAACCCCACCAGACGAAGGTGTCCTCGGGCTGCTCGTGGAAGTGCGGCTGGTGGTTGAGCACGATGGTCAGCAGCCAGCCGGAGTCCTTGAAGGTGATCAGACCGCCCTTGCCGGCCTCGCTGCCGGAGAACTTCTCCATCAGCCCGAAGAACGTCGGGTCCTTGGTGGTGACCGTGAACGACTCCCAAGTGGAGTCGTCGATCGACGAGTTGAACACCGAAGGGTCGCCGAGCAGGCCGTCGGTGCGCTTGGCCGCGAGGGTCTCCCAAAGCCGCCAGGCGCCGGCCGTCCCCGAGGTGTCCAGGGCGGGGACACGGTCCGTGGCGCCGAGCGTGGAGTCCGCCGTCATCGAGCCGTTGGTCACCATCACCAGGTCGTCCGGGGCGAGGTCCACCGTCTCCTCGGTGCCGCCGCGCGTCCAGGTCAGGGCGCGCACGGTGAGCTCTTCGCCGTCGGTCAGGTCCAAGTCGGTGACGGTGGTGCCGAGTTGGACCGTCACACCCTGGTCGGTGAGCCACTTCATCAGCGGGCGCACGATCGAGTCGTACTGGTTGAAGCGCGTCCGGTAGATCCCCGACATGGAGTCGAAGGTCTTGAAGAGATGGACGAAGCGGTTGAGATAGCGGCGGAACTCGATCGCGCTGTGCCACGGCTCGAAGGCGAACGTGGTGCACCACATCCACCAGAAGTTCGTGTGGAAGAACTCCTGGCTGAAGCAGTCCACGATCCGCTTGCCGTCGAGCAGCTTCTCCGGGGTGCCCACGCACTTGACCAGCTCGAGGCGGTCGCGCTCCGAGAAGCCCATCGAGTGGGCGTCGACCACCTTGCCGTCCTTGTCGACGAGCCGGGCGTGGTCGTCCCAGGCGAAGTCCTCGTGGAAGGCGAAGGTGTCCTCGGTGACCGACTTCGCGGGATCGTCGAGCGAGGGGATCGAGCTCAGCAGGTCGTAGGTGCACTCGAAGTGGATCTCGAACATGCGGCCGCCGCGCATGGTGTACCCGGTCTCCGGCGACCCCGATGCGTCGAGGCTGCCGCCCTCGCGGTCCTGCTCCTCCAGGATCACGATGTCCGACCCGGAGAACCCGCCCTCCCGGATCAGGAACGCCGCCGCCGACAGGGACGCGATGCCGCTTCCCACCAGGTATGCCTTCGCCATTGCCATGCTCCTCTTCACTCCCGACCGGTCCTCGCCAGTCTCGGCCGCGCGGGTCGGGGCAGCAGGGGGACGGGACCGAACGGGTGACCCGTCACGCCGCGTGGGGCGGCGCGGGAACCGGCCGTGCCGCGGCAGGGCCGACCGCGGCGGCCCCGTACTTGTTCCGGGCCCGGTCGACGGCCTCCTCGATCCGGCGCGCCTTCTCGTCGACGGGATCGAAGAGCAGTTGGTGGGAGGTGTGTTCGGCGGGGACGAGGTCGTCGGCGCGCAGGGCGAAGGAGCGGACCCGGGCCCGTTGCAGGGCGAGCTTGTCGTGGAGCTCGTAGGCGAGGGCCGTGAGCGGGGGCGTGTGGGCGGTGGCCTCGCGCAGCGTGCGGGTGCGGGTGGTGGTCGAGCGGTCGGCGTAGCGGACCGTGAGGGTGAGGGCGCGGGCCGCCTGGGCCTCGGCGCGCAGGTGCAGGCCGAGGCGGTCGGTGAGGGCGAGCAGGGCGGCGCGTTGGCGGTCGCGGTCCAACTCGTCCTGCGGGAAACGGTGTTCGACGCGCAGTGTGCGGGGCGGGCCCGCAGGGATGACCGGTGTGGGGTCGAGGCCGCGGGCCGCGTCGTGCAGCCGGCGGCCCGCCGCGGCGCCGAGGATCCGCTGGAGAGTGCCGAGCGGTGCTGCGGCGATCTTGCCGATGCTGTCGAGTCCGTACGAGGACAGGGTCCGGGTCGTCGCCGGGCCCACTCCGTGCAGCGCGGCGGCGGGCTTGCGCGCGAGAAACCCGGCGACCGCGTCCATGTCGTCGGGCAGGGTGCGCACGGCCGAGGGCGGTCCGTCGGCCGCGACCATCCGGGCCAGCATCGGGTTCGCGGCGATACCGACGGTCGAGCGAAGGCCGTACAGACCGCCCGTACGGGCCCGGATGCGTTCGGCCAGACCGGGGGCGTCCGTGCCGAAGTAGCGCAGGCTGCCGGAGACGTCGGCGAGCGCGGCGTCCGGGGGGAGGGCCTGGACCTGAGGGGTGAACTCGGCGAGCAGGGACAGCAGATGGTGGTAGACCGGCTCGTCCACCAGGTCGTGGAAGTGGATGTACATGATCTGCACCCCTGATCCCTCCTTCGGGTGACCGCTCATCCCGCGCTCCCCGGGCTCTGGTGCCACAACTTGCGGCTCTGCTTGACCGATTCGCCGGGCGGCTGAAGATCCGCCCACGGGTGCAGCTCGTAACCGGTCTCCAGGCGGATGCTGCGGCCGTCCCCGGCGGGGTCCGCGCCCGGCCGGTCGGCGGTGAGCCGTTCGGTGACCGCCGAGAGCCCTCCCGTGCGGCGCAGTTCGGCCAGTTCGGCCAGGTCCCAGGCGGCCGAGCCGGTCACCGAGAGCGCCTTGCCGCTGCCGCCGCCGCGGCGCTGCACCACTCCCCGTACGAGAAGGAGCCAGGAGTGGAAGACGGTGTGCGCGCAGGCGTCATGGCTGTCCTCGAAGAACGCGCAGTCGACAAGACCCGAGGTGTCGTCGAGCGTGGTGAAGATGACGCGCTTGCCCGAGCGGATCGGCGGGGTCTGCACGGCGCCCTTCGCGCCGGCGACCAGGACCACCTGTCCGTGCGGCAGGTCCTTCAGGCGCTGGGCGGTCGCCACGCCCAGTTCGTCCAGCAACTCCCGGTGATCGCCAAGGAGATGGCGCGAGGTGTCCATGCCGAGAATGCCGAGCTCGGCGCCGAGCCGCTCGACGTCGTCGAGGTCGGGCAGATGGGCGGGCGCGACCTCGGCCGGTGCGTCGTCGCTCTCGCCGAGCGTCAACTGGCCCTGGGCGGCGCCCTTCTGCCCCTTCTGCAGCTCGGCGATGTGCAGCATCAGATCGCGCCGGTTACGGCCGAACGCGTCCAACGCGCCGACCTGCGCGAGCCGTTCGGCCACCGGGCGGGAGGGGCGGGCCCGCGAGAGGAAGTCCTGCAGCGAGGTGTACGGACGGCCCGCGACGATCCGTGCCGCCTCGGCCTCGCTCATCCCGCGGACATCGCTGAGCGCGAGCCGTACGCCATGAGTGCCCTTCGCGACCGCCGGATCAGACACCAGTTCGATTAGATAGGTGGAGTCCGAGGCATTCACATCAAGGGGCAGGATCGGCACGCCTCTTCTGCGCGCGTCCGCGAGGAGCAGCCGCTTCGGATACATCCCCGGGTCGTGCGTGAGCAGCCCCGCGTAGAAGGCCGCCGGGTGGTGGGCCTTCAGCCAGGCCGACTGGTACGAGGGAACGGCGAAGGCGACGGCGTGCGCCTTGCAGAAGCCGTACGCGCCGAAGGCCTCGATGATCTCCCAGGTCCGCTCGATGACTTCATGCGTGTAGCCGCGCTTGCCGGCCTCCTGGGCGAACCATGCCCGCACCCGCCCGATCAGCTCGGGGTTGGACAGGGCGCGCCGGGTGTAGTCGCCGAAGGCGAGGGAGCAGCCGGTCATCACGTTCAGGATCCTGATGATCTGCTCGTGGAAGACGACCACGCCGTACGTGTCCTCGAGTGCTTCCCTGAGGTCGTCGTGCGGATAGTCGGGTGCCTGCTTGCCGTGCCGGGCCTTGATGAACGGGTCGACCATGTTCGCCGCCACGGGTCCCGGCCGGAACAGCGAGATGTCGACCACCAGATCGTGGAAGGTCTCGGGCTGCAGCCGTGCGATGAGATCGCGCTGGCCGGGCGACTCGGTCTGGAAGCAGCCCAAGGTCTGGGAGGACTTGATGAGTTGATACGTCCTGGGGTCGGCGGGCGGGACCTGTTCGGGGTCCTCCATGTCGATGTGGCGGCCCGTGGAGCGCTCGATCTCCGTGACGGCGTGCGCGATCGCGGACTGCATCCGCACGCCGAGCACATCGAGCTTGAGCAGGCCGAGGTCCTCGACGTCCTCCTTGTCGAACTGCGACATGGGGAAGCCCTCGGTGCTGGTCGGCATGACCGGGCTGCGCTGGAGCAGCGTCGTGTCGGAGAGCAGCACGCCGCACGGGTGCATGGCGATGCCGCGCGGCAGGGCGTCGAGCGCCTCGACGAGGTCCCACATCTGCGGCCCGTACGCCTGGGGGTCGATGCCGCGCAGCTCCGGCAGCTCGGCCAGGGCGGCGCGGGCATCGCGCGCCCTGATGTGCGGGAAGGACTTCGCGAGCCGGTCCACTTCGGCCGGGTCGAGGCCGAGCGCCAGACCCGTGTCGCGTACGGCGTGACGGACGCGGTACGTCTCCGGCATGGACACGGTCGCGACCCGCGCCGGGCCGAAGCGGTCGAGGATCGCGCGGTAGACCTCCAGGCGGCGGGCGGACTCCACGTCGATGTCGATGTCGGGCAGCTCGGCGCGCTTGTCGGACAGGAAGCGCTCCATGAGCAGGCCGTGCTCGACGGGGTCGGCGGTCGCGATGCCCAGGAGGTGGTTGACCAGGGAGCCGGCGCCGGAGCCGCGTGCGGCGACCCGTATCCCCAAGTCCCTGGTGTCCTCGACGACTTGGGCGACCGTGAGGAAGTACGAGGCGAAGCCGAGCCGGTCGATCAGGTGCAGTTCCTCTTCCAGGCGCCCCCAGTACTCGGGCTTGCGGTCGTAGTGGCGCAGCACCATCCCGGCCGCGCACTTGGAGCGCAGCACCCGCTCCGGGGTGCGGCGGGAGGCCCCGACGAGACCCGGCTCGGGGAAGTGGACGCGGCCGATGCCCAGATCGTCCTCGGGGTCGACCCGGCAGGCGGCGGCGGTGTCCGCGGTGACTTCGAGCAGGCGGTGCGCGGTGCTGGTCCGGTATCCGGCGGCCTCGGCGACCTGCTCGGCGATCCGGGCCATGTCGGCGGGCGGCTTGAGCCAGCGCTCGCCGGGGTCGAGGGGGCCGCGCCGGTCGATGGGGACGAGCCGGCGCGCGGAGTCGAGGACGTCGGCGACCGCGCCCTGGCCCTCGTCGGCGTAGCGCACGGAGTTGGTGAGCACCGGCAGGATGCGCTGCTCGGCGGCGAAGCCGAGGGCGCGGGCGGCGTGCCGCAGCGATCCCGTACCGGTGCCGCTCAGCCCGTGCGAGACGACCTCGATCCGCAGCGCCCCGTCCCCGAACCGCTCCCGCCAGGGCGCGAGCAGGCGGGCCGCGCGGTCGGGGCGGCCCGCCGCCAGGGCGCGGCCGACGTCGGAGCCGGGGCCGAGCAGGACGGTGAGGTGCTCGCCGAGGGCGGTGTCCCAGGACAGCAGCGGGCGCTGCCCGTCCGCGTGCGCGGCGGTCACCAGGCGGCACAGCTCGGCCCAGCCGCGGGCCCCGTCGCGCGCGAGAAACACCACGCGCTGGGCCGACTCGTCGACAAAGGCGCCGCCGCGTGCGGGGGTGCGCCGCCGTTCGGTGCGCTGTGCTTTTTCCTCGGGTGCCGCGACGGCGAGATCCACTCCGAACAGCGGGCGCACCCCGGCGCGGCTCGCGGCCTTGGCGAAGCGCACCGATCCGCCGAGGGTGTCCCGGTCGGTCAGCGCGATCGCATCCATCCCGCGCTCGGCCGCCCGCTCGGCGAGCCGCTCGGGGTGCGATGCGCCGTAGCGCAGAGAGAACCCGGAGACGGTGTGCAGATGCGTAAAGCCGCGCATCCGTACCACCTCGCCACTGCTGCCCCCTGCCCTTACTGCCGACCACGCCTGCCTCAGTGGCCTGGTCAGGCCACTGTATCGAACATCTTTGCGATTCGCCTGATGGTGGGGACGCGGCGGGTGGCAAGGGGCGGCTCAACGGCTGTGGAGCGCCCTGTGCCCCCGCCTTCGTGGCGGGGGCACAGGGCGCTTGGGTCACCGGTGGCTCACCGGCGGGATCGGCCGCGGCCTCCCCAGCCGGAGCCGATGCCCGCCACCTGGAGGGCGAGCAGCATCAGGCCGAGCAGCATCAGGTTCGTCGAGCTGAAGACGTCGTTTCCGTCGAGGTCCGTCGCATTGAAGAGAAACGCAAGAAAGAACAGCACTGCCGCAGCGATACCGAGCATTGCAGCCCCTCATGTCGTCGAGCCCGCCCCGATGGCGCGGCTCACGGTCGAGGACCGAGTGCCCCGACTGGCGCCGGTTACTGCCTGAACGCGTTACTTCAGGAGTCGCCTGAGCGCGTAGCCGAAGACGACCCGCCCGGCCCGCGCCGTCGCCGCGTCCAGGAAACGCGGGAGTTTGGTGAGGCGCAGGTCCTCGCGCCAGACGACGTACGAGCCGGGGCCGCGGACCGCCGGATGGACCTCGATCTCGGCCCAGCCCGTCAGGACCTTGCCCGTCTTCGTCAGGCGGCAGCGGGCTTCGGGGGACGGCGGCTGCCAGAGCGTGATCTCCATCGGATCGTCGAAGCCGAGCGGGCCCAGACCCGTGCGCGCGACGAAGCGGGTGCCCTCCCGGTTGGGGCCGTCCGTGAGGACCGTCGTGGACGTGAACGGCACCTGCGCGGCATGCCGCTCCCAGTCCGTCACCCGCCGCCATGCCTCGGCGACGGGGAGCGGGGTGCGGTGGGCGATACGGAATTCGGGCACGGCGGGATCGTAGGACGTGGGGCCCGGGTCCGGGACGCGAAACACCGCCGCCACCGCTCCCTGAGGTGGGGGAGGAGCGGTGGCGGCGGGGCCGGCTCCGGGGGTCATGTCCCGGGCCCCCGGATTCTGGATGCCGGAGTGGAGGTGGGCCGGCGGTTGCGCGGACCCTGGAGACGCGGTGGGTCGGCGACTGGCGGCCCGTGGGACGCGCTGGGTCAGCGGCCGTGGCGGCCCCGTGGGTCAGCGGCTGTGGCGGCCCCGTGGGTCAGCGGCTGTGGCGGCCCGTGGAGACGCGGCGGCGGACCGTGCCGAAGAGCAGGGCCGCACCGACGGCGAGCACGCCCGCGCCGCCCATCGCGATGTACGGGGTGGTCGAGTCGCCACCGGTCTCCGCGAGGTTCTCGTCGGCGGCCACCGGCTGGTCGGCGGAGCCGGCCGCCTCGGGGGCGTTGGCCTCGGGGGCGGTCTCCTGTGCGCTGGTCTCCGCGTCCTGGTCGCCGTGGCCCTGGTGCTCGACCGTCGACTGCTCCTGGCCGTCGGTGATCTGCTCCTCGCTCGGCGCGGACGGCTCGGCCGCCGGCTTCTCGTCCGAGGACGAACTGCCGCTGCCCGCCGAGCCGTTGTCGGCGCCGAAGACCACGTCGGAGCAGGTGTAGAAGGCCTCGGGGGAGTCCGAGCGCTGCCAGATCGAGTAGATCAGGTGCCGGCCGGACTTCTCCGGGATGTTCCCGGAGAAGACGTAGTCGCCGTTCTCCATCTTCGGGTCGGTGACATTGGCGAACGGCTTCGCCTCCAGGTCCGACCACTTCAGCGGCTTCGACGGGTCGTACCCGTCCTTGGTGATGTACAGCTCGAACGAGCCCTTGTGCGGGGCCGTGCCCTTGTAGCGGAAGGTGTGGCTGCCCGCCGAGAGCTTCGAGGACGGCCAGTCGCCGCGGGCCAGGTCGAGGCCCTTGTACTTGTCGTTGCCGGCGCTGCACAGCTTGCCGTCGGGGATGATCTCCTTCGACTTGCCCGCGGCGTTGGCGATGTTGACGCCGTTCCAGTCGTAGAAGGCCTGGACACCGGACGCGGCGACGGCGGCCTTGCACGCGGCCGAGTCGGGCGACTCGGGACCCTCGGCGTAGCAGGCGGCGACGCGGCTCACCGGGTCCGTCATCGAACCATGCGCGGCGGCCGGGGATATCGCCAGCGCGGTCAGCGCGAGCGGGGCGACACCGGCGGCTGCGGCGTAGGCGACTTTACGGCGAGCGGTCATGTGTGGATCTCCTTGAGCGACTTCTTGGGGGTGCGTGGGGGATACGGGGCGGGTACGTACCGTCGGTGCGGCCCCCCGAACAACTGCTGCACCGGCGGGTCGAACCCGCCCCGGCGGACACGAAGTTAGCCCTTGAGATCCACGATTTCGCCTGCTGAGGCCGCCTGAGGGTGATCCTTATGGCCCCTTTAAGGAAGCACTCAGAAGCGGTTAAGTGCGCGCCTCGGATGTCCCTTTCGTCGCTACGGCAACAGGGCCCGCAAGTGCCGGCCCTGTCCCGTAACGAAGGTCACCGGTCCTGGGACAGAGCCACCAGCTCCGCGAAGAGGCCGCCCGCGTGCGCCAGGTCCTCGTAGGTGCCCTGCTCGATGACGCGCCCCTTGTCCATGACCAGGATCCGGTCCGCGAGGCGTACGTTCTCGAGCTGGTGGGTGACGACGATCGTCATGCGCTCGGCGGCGATCCGCTTGACCTCCAGGAAGATCGCGTGCTCTCCGCGCGCGTCCATCTGCGAGGTCGGCTCGTCGAGGACCAGCAGCGGCGAGCGCCGGTACAGCATCCGCCCGCAGACGAGCCGCTGCCACTGACCGCCCGACAGCTCGGCGCCACCCCACAGTTCCCTGGCAAGCAGGGTGTCCAGCTGGTGCGGAAGCTTCTCGATCGCCTCGCGCATGCCCACCGCGTCGATCGCCTGCCACACCGGCTCGTCGTCGAAGGTCCGCGGCTGGCCGAGCGTGATGTTCTCGCGTACGCGCAGCGGCCAGCAGGCAAAGTTCTGCGGGACGAGCGCGGTGCGCCGCCATACGGAGTCGGGGTCGGCCCCCGCCAGATCCGTACCGTCCCACAGGACGCGGCCCTTGTCGGCGAGCAGAATGCCGGTGATCAGCTTGGCCAGGGTCGACTTGCCCGACCCGTTCTCGCCCACGATCGCCAGGATCTCGCCGCGGCGCAGCGTGAGCGAGACGCCCCCCACGGCGGGCTCGGACTTGCCCGGGTACTGGTAGACGACCTCGTCGAGACGGATCTCGTCCACCTGCTCGTCAATGGTCAAGTCACCGCGTTTGGGCGCCCGTTCGGCCGCCATGTCGAGGAAGGAGCGCATGTCCGCGAGATAGAGCGAGGTGTGGAACATCGCGGCCCCGTGGATGACGAATTGCGAGAGCGCGGCGAGCGTGGTCTGGACGGCGACCACGGCGGTCGCGGCCACCGGCAGCGCCACCCGGCCGGTCGCGGCGAGCCAGGCGAGCGTGGCCCACGTGCCGAGCAGGAAGACGCCGCCGAGCGCACTGGAGGCCAGGACGATCCGCAGCAGCCGGGGCGCCGCGGCGAGGGTGCGCTCGTCGATCCGCCGGGACAGGGCGCGGTACCAGTAGACGAGATAGCCGGTCATGCCGTTGGCGCGGACCTCGTCGCCGTGTCGGGAGTACGTGGCCCACCAGCGCATCATGGAACGGACATTGCGGTCGCCGACGTTCAGATAGTGGGTCTCGTAGTCGACGCGCGCCGACAGCACCGCCCCCACGCCCGCCGGCACCACGGCCAGCAGAAGCAGCGGCAGCATCAGCGGATGCAGCGCGGTGATCACGCCGCTCGCGGCGAGCATCCGGATCAGGGCGGACAGGAAGCGCTGGGCGTCCTGCACCATCAACCGGGTGCGGGTGACGCCGACTTCGGCCGCCTCCTGCCGGTCGGCGAACCCGTCCTGCGCGTACGCCGAGGACTCCACCCGGCAGACCGCCTCCACGAGCGCGATATCGGCCTCGGTCGTCAGGAGCGGGGTGACCCGCCCGTCGGCGTACGAGGACAGCGCGCCGCTGACCCGGCCGACCGCCGCGGCCGCCGTCACCGCGATGAGGGCGGGCAGTGCGGCGTGCAGACGTTCGGACACGCTGCCCGTGCCGAGTACGTGGGTCATGGCCCGGGCGGTGAACGCCAGCACCACAGCGGCCGAGACACCGGTCAGGAGCTGGCAGCCGACGAGCAGCACTGCGCCGGTACGGTCGACGGCCCAGGCCCGGCGCGCGGTGTGTCCGAGCACTGCGGGAAGCCGTCGGCACATGGCGCCGAAACCGGCGTCCGCCAGGGGGTTCTTGCCCGCCTTGCCCTCGAAGGTGATGGCGGCCGGGGGTGGTGGGGGAG
>NZ_JAAKZW010000117.1 GCF_011044995.1 Streptomyces mesophilus
GGACCCCGGCATCCGAGCTCCGCTCGGATCTGCTCAAGCGCCGCAGGGGCTGAAAGGTCTGCTCAAGCGCCGCAGGGGCTGAATCAGAAGTACGTCCGGACGAAATCCACGACCGTGCCGTCCGACTCGACCACAGGAATCAGCTGCCACTTGTCGAACGACGTGCACGGGTGCGAGAGCCCCATGCCGACCCAGTCGCCCACCGACACCGCGTCCGAGGACTCCGTACGCATCCAGGTGTGCTGGTCGGACAGACCCGTCACCGTGACCCCGTCCGCGGGCCGGACTTCGCCGTCGGAGGTCCGGATGACCTGGGCGAAGGGCAGGTCCAAGTCATGGGCCGCATCCCGCTTGCCCGCGTTCGCGAACGCCTGTGACGGCGTCGGACGCGACATCACCTGGGCCCAGAGACGGAACGCCGGCTCCAGGGCACCCTCGGCCGGCACCCGGTTGAACGGGGTGAGGTGCTTGTAGTGACCGTCGTCGTGCGAGACGTACGCACCGGAGCGCAGCAGCTTCAGGACGGGCGCGGAGAGAGAGGGGATCTCGGCGAACACGGAAGCCACCGCGTCGAACCAGGCGGAGCCGCCCGCGCTCACCACGATCTCGTCGAGCCCGGCGAAGTGCCCGGCCTTGTCGAGGTCCACGGCCAGCGCGACCAGGCGCCGCAGCCATGACGTGACGGACGCCAGGGACGCGTCGGGCACCTCGCCCTCGTAGCCGGCGACGCCCACCAGGCGCAGGGTGTCGGCCGCGGACACGGCCAGCGCGATCTCGACGCACTCGGATTCCGTACGGACGCCGGTGCGCGCTCCGTCACCGGCGCCGAGTTCGATCACGACGTCGACGGGACGCGAAGCCCCGGCCGCGGCGAGAGCGGAGTGCATCAGCTGCACTCCCCGTACGGAATCGACGTAGCAGACGAAGCGGAAGGAAGGGTCCGCGGCCAGTTCGGAGGCGAGCCAGGCGAGTCCGGCCTCGTCCACGATCTCGTTGGCGACGAAGATCCGCCGCACGCCGAAGGCGCGGGCCACGCGTGCCTGGTGGGGATTGGCCAGCGTGATGCCCCAGGCGCCGTGCTCGGCCTGGCGGGCGAAGAGCTGCGGGGCCATCGAGGTCTTGCCGTGCGGCGCGAAGGCGAGGCCGTGGCGCTCGGAGTAGGTCTCCATCAGGCGCAGGTTGTGCTCCACGCGCTCGGCGGAGAGCGCGAGCACCGGAGTGGTGAACCCGCCGGTGAAGAGGTTGCGCCGCTCGGCGGCCAGCTCGCCGACGGTCAGACCCTCGGCGTTCGGCGGCAGCCCCTTGAAGCGGAAGTCGACGATCTCGTCCGCGAGCGCGGCGACCTTCTCATCCGCAAGCGCGGCGACCTTCTCGTCAGCGAGGGCGGCGACGGTCTCCGCACGCTTGCCGGCGCCGGTTCCGACCACGTTGTCGGCTGCCATGGAACCCTCCTCCTGGCCTGTTGCATCCTCTGCAACGGCCATTGCGTATTGCGCTTACCTCTGTCTAACATCCGTCCCAACACCGGGTCAACGCCCGCTGGAGGGCCGGGCCCGGCCAGGACGAAAGTCCCTGAAACGGTGCCCAGTTGAGGCCCACGGGCCCAAAGGGGCCTTCCCGCCGGGCCCAAAAGGAACCACCCCGAGAAGGAGCCGACGTGCCCCACCAGAACGTGCCCGGCCCCGGAGCCGCCGCCGAAGCCCCGCGCTTCGACGTCGCCTGCCTCGGCGAGTCCATGGTCACGTTCCGGCCCACGCAGCCCGGGCGCCTCGCCGACGTGCCCGGCTTCGACCGCGGAATCGGCGGCGCCGAGTCCAACGTGGCCTGCACGCTCGCGCGCGCTGGCCACAGCGCGCGGTGGATCGGCCGCGTCGGCGACGACGGCTTCGGCGAGTACCTCACGCGCGAGATCGCCCACTGCGGAGTGGACACCTCGGCGGTACGCAGGGACGGCGAGCGGCCCACGGGGATCTACTTCCGTACGGCCGGCGACCGTGCCACCGACGCCCACGAGGTCGCGTACTACCGCGCGGGCAGCGCCGCGTCCGCGATGTCCCCCGCGAACGTGGACCTCGACGCGCTGCGCTCCGCGCGCATCGTGCACCTGTCCGGCATCACCGCGGCACTCTCCGAGGACTGCCTCGCCCTCATGCGCGAGCTGACCGCGCCCCGCGCCGGGCGGCCGCTCGTCTCGTTCGACGTGAACTACCGTCCGGGTCTGTGGCGCACCCCCGAGGACGCGCGCGTGCTGCTCGAACTCGCGCGTGGCGCGGACATCGTGTTCGTGGGGGACGACGAGGCCCTTGACGCCTGGGGGCTGCACGGCGGGCGGGCGATCCGGGACGCGCTCTGGGAGCCCGAACTGCTCGTCCTCAAGCACGGCAAGGGGGGCGCCATTGTCTTCGACAAGGACCCGGGGGACGTTGCGGACGCCGACGGGACCGGCACTTTCGTACGGGCGCTGAAGGTCGACGTCGTCGCGGCCGTCGGTGCAGGCGATGCCTTCGCCGCCGGTTTCCTCTCCGCGACCCTGCGGGATCTGCCCGTCGCGCAGCGCCTGAAGCACGGCCACCTGTGGGCCGCCGCGGCCCTCACCGACCCCGGCGACATGGCGCATCCCCCGAGCCGCGCCCAAGCCGACCGCCTTGCCGCCCTGCCCGAAAACGAATGGGGCACACTGCGCCTCGGCCCCGGCTGGACCACCACCGGGTCGAAAGGGGAGGTCATCACCTCATGAGCCAGACCGTCGACCGCGCGCTGAGCATCCTTCCGCTGCTCGCCGAAGGGCCCGCCGACCTCGGCCAGGTCGCCGAGCGCCTGGACGTCCACAAGTCCACCGCGCTCAGGCTGCTGCGCACCCTGCACGAACACGGCCTCGTCTACCGCCAGTCCGACCAGCGCTACCGCCTGGGCGCCCGCCTCTTCGCGCTCGCCCAGGAAGCCGTCGAGAACCTGGACGTACGCGAGATCGCGCACCCGCATCTCGTCGAGCTCAACTCCAAGATCGGGCATACGGTCCATCTCGCGGTGTACGAGGAGAACGAGGTCCTCTACATCGACAAGGTCGAGAGCCGTTACCCGGTGCGGATGTACTCCCGTATCGGAAAGCCCGTGGCCATCACGGTCGCCGCGGTCGCCAAGCTGCTGCTCGCCGACCTCTCCGAGCCGGAGCGGCGCGCGATCGCGGAGAAGCTCGACTACCCCCAGTACACGTCCCGTTCGACCCCCAACGCGGCCGCGTTCCTCAAGGAGCTCACGGTCGTACGCGAACAGGGCTGGGCCACCGACCTCGGTGGCCACGAGGAGTCCATCAACTGCGTCGGTGCCCCGATCCGGGGCGCGGACGGCCGGGTCGTGGCCGCGATGTCGGTGTCCGCGCCCAGCGTGGTGGTCACCGCCGACGAACTCCTCACGCTGCTCCCGGTCGTACGCCGCACCGCGGAGGCGATCAGCCGCGAGTACTCGGGCAACGCGCCCACCTAGGCCCGCAGTCGCGGAAGAACCCCTCAACACCCCACACAGCAAGGAAAGTTCATGACCGAGAAGATCCAGCTCACGCCGTCCACCCACACCGCACCGCCCGCGAAGTTCTCGCACGGCGTGAAGAAGGGCAACATCCTCCAGGTCGCAGGACAGGTCGGCTTCCTGCCTGCCGAGGAGGGCAAGGCCCCGACCCCGGCGGGCCCGACCCTGCGCGAGCAGACCCTTCAGACCTTCGCCAACGTCAAGGCGATCCTCGAAGAGGGCGGCGCCACCTGGGACGACGTGATGATGATGCGCGTCTACCTCACGGACGTGGACCACTTCGCGGAGATGAACGAGATCTACAACGCGTACTTCGAGGAGCAGGGCCTCAAGGCCCCGGCCTCCGCGCGCACCACGGTGTACGTCGGTCTGCCCAAGGGCCTCCTCATCGAGATCGACGCCCTCGCCGTCCTCGGCTGAGACCCGGCCGACTCCCTTACGTACGTGCCCTTAACCCCGCCCGGCCCCCTCACCGGCAGGGTGCGCCGCCTGCCCGGCGCGCCCTGCCGTGACCCGCTCTGCCCGGAACCGCCGCAACACACGCACAGAACAATGGAGTTCCCCCCATGTTGCCCGGAATATCACTCGCCGCAGCCGCGCCCGCCGCCGAACCACCGGAGCCCACCGGTGGAATCCTGCCCTTCATCGGCGGCACCGGAGGTCTGCTGACCGTCGCGGTCCTCGGTATCGCCCTGCTCCTCTTCCTGATCATCAAGGTCAGGCTGCAGCCCTTCGTGGCCCTGCTCGCCGTCTCCATAGCCGTCGGCCTGTCGGCCGGCCTGAGCGTCACGCAGCTGTTCGGCACGGTCCAGAAGTCCGATGCCGTCTCCATGATCGAGACAGGCATGGGCGGCATCCTCGGCCACGTCACGATCATCATCGGTCTGGGCACGATGCTCGGCGCGATCCTCGAAGTCTCCGGCGGAGCCGAGGTGTTGTCGCGCCGGCTGCTCGGTCTCTTCGGTGAGAAGCGCGCCCCGCTCGCCATGGGTATGACCGGTCTGATCTTCGGTATCCCGGTCTTCTTCGACGTCGGCATCTTCGTCCTCGCGCCGATCGTCTACGCGGCCGCCAAGCGCTCCGGCAAGTCGATCCTGCTGTACGCGATGCCGCTGCTCGCGGGTCTGTCCATGACCCACGCGTTCCTTCCGCCGCACCCGGGCCCCGTGGCCGCCGCAGGCCTGTTCAACGTCTCCCTCGGCTGGGTCATCCTCATGGGCATCGCCTGCGGTATCCCCGCCGTGCTCGCCGCCTGGGCCTACTCGGCCTGGATCGGCAACCGCATCTTCGTGCCCGTACCGCAGGACATGCTGGAAGCGGCCGAGGAGGCCAAGGAGGCCGTCGCGACCGAGCAGCGCGAGGCCGGTGTGCAGCCGCCGGAGCAGCCCGTCCCGCTCGGCACGGTCCTCACCATCATCGGTACGCCGCTCCTGCTCATCCTCGCCGCGACCTTCTCCTCGATCGCGCTCGACCCCTCGACCCTGCGCTCGGTCATCGAGTTCTTCGGCCACCCGTTCGTGGCCCTGACGATCGCGCTGCTCATGGCGTACTACCTGCTCGGTCTGCGCCGCGGCTGGTCGCGCAAGTCCCTGGAGACGGTCTCGACCGCGTCCCTGAAGCCGGTCGGCAACATCCTGCTCGTCGTCGGCGCCGGCGGTGTCTTCGGCGCGGTGCTCAAGGGCTCGGGCATCGCCGACGCCCTGGCCGAGACCTTCGACGACATGGGTCTGCCGATCATCGTCCTGGCGTACCTGATCTCCCTCGTCCTGCGCGTCGCCCAGGGTTCGGCCACCGTCGCGATCGTCGCCACGGCCGGCATCGTCGTCCCCCTTGTCCAGGGCGGCGACCACTCGCAGGCCTTCCTTGCCCTGGTCATCATGGCCATCTCGGCCGGTTCGATCTTCGCCTCGCACGTCAACGACGGCGGCTTCTGGATCGTCGCGAAGTACTTCGGCATCTCCGAGCGCGACACCCTCAAGTCCTGGACGGTCCTCGAGTCCGTCCTCTCGGTGGCGGGCTTCGCGGTGGCGGCTCTGCTGAGTCTCTTCGTGTAGCCGGGCCCGTCGGTCCAGCCGTACGGCTGCACGCAAGGCGCCCCCGGTCCTCTTCGGCCGGGGGCGCCTTCGCGGCTGTTTCCCCTCGCTGCCCGGAGCAAGCTCCGTACCATGAAGGCCATCCGGCAGGGCGATCCGGCAGGGCGGGAAGCGAGGCGGCCGTGGTGGACATCCCGTGGAACTGCCGACGGGGTGAACTCCCCAGTGAGACAACGAGTTTCATCGGACGCGACCGCGAGGTCGAAGGCGTGCGCATGCTGTTCGGCAGCGCACGGATGGTCACGCTCCTGGGACCCGGCGGTGTGGGCAAGACCCGGATCGCGGTCCGCGCGGCCGCCTTGCTCGCCGGCCGGTTCCGGGACGGCGTACGGCTGGTGGAGCTCGCCGGGGTCAAGGATGGTGAGCTGCTCCCGCACGCGGTCGGAGCGGCCTTCGGGCTGCCCGAGGCGGTCGGGCGCAGTCCGCTGGACGCGGTGGTGGAGTTCCTGCGCGAGGAGCAGTCCCTCCTGGTCCTCGACACCTGCGAGCATCTGGTCGACTCCTGCGCGATGCTCGCCGAGATCCTCCTGAGCTCCTGCCCGGGCCTGCGCCTGCTGCTCACCAGCCGGCAGACCCTGGACGTGCCCGCCGAGCACACCCTGGCCGTGGCCCCGCTCGAACGGGCCGACTCGGTACGGCTGTTCACCGAACGAGCCGCGGCCGCCCGCCCCGGCTTCGCGCTCACGCCCGAGAACGAGGAGCAGGTCACCGCCGTGTGCCGGCGTCTCGACGGCATCCCGCTCGCGCTCGAACTGGCCGCCGTACGGCTGCGCGCACTGCCCCTTGAGCAGGTCCTTCGCCGGCTGGAGGACCGCTTCCGTGCGCTCGGCGTGGGCCGCGGCTCGCATCCGCGCCATCAGACGCTGCGGACCGCCATCGACTGGAGCCACGAGCTGTGCACGCCCGAGGAGCGCACCCTGTGGGCGCGGCTCTCGGTCTTCGCGGGCGGGTTCGACCTGGCTGCCGCCGAACAGGTCTGCGCGGACGGCGACTTGGACACCTACGACCTCGTCGATCACCTCATCGGGCTCGTCGACAAGTCGATCGTCATCCGGGACGAGGGCGAGGGGGACGACCGGTACCGGATGCTCGACACCATCCGCGAGTACGGCGTCGAGCGCCTCGCCGAGTCGGGGGACCGGGAGGACTTGGCGCGCCGTCATCGCGACCACTGCCTACGGCTCGCGCGCGAGGGCAACGCGGTCTGGTTCGGGCCCGAGCAGGTCGCCTGGACCCAGCGCTTCGACCGGGAGAGCGACAACTTCCGTACGGCCATGGAATGGTCGCTCACCACGCCGGGGGAGGAGGCGGGGGCGGTGGCCCTCGCGGGGGCTCTCACCGGACTGTGGATCGGGCGCGGCCGGCTTCTCGAGGGGATCCGTTGGAGCGACTGGGCACGGGCTACAGGGGCGGGCAGCCCGGGCGACCGCGGCATGCTGGACTACCTTCGCGCCATGTGCCTGGCCCTCAACGGGGACCTGGAGGCGGCGGTCGAGGGCTTCGTCCAAGCGGCCGGGCTCAGCGCGGAGGCGGGCGACCGGTACCGCTGGTCGCTGAGCATGATCTATCTGTCCGCCGTCCATGCGCACCTCGGCCGGATCGAGGACTCCCGGCGGGTCGACGAGGAGAGCGAACCGGTCGTACGGGAACTCGGCGATCCCTGCGTCCTCGGCATGCACCGCCGTAACCAAGGCGACCGGTACTTCCTGCTCGGCGACGCGGCCGCCGCGGAGACGCTGTTCAGGCAGGCCCTGGACACCCTGCCGCCGGGCGAGGCGTGGACGACCAGCGTCACCCGGTACTTCCTCGGCATCGTGCTGATCATGAAAGGGGATCTGGACGGTGCCCTGGCCGAGGTCCGGCAGGCAGTGCGTGACATGGCCCGGCTGTCGGACGTGGTCGGCGTCGGCAACGGCCTGGCGGAGATGGCCTGGATCGCGGCCGCCCAGGGGCGCAGCGCCGACGCGGCCGTCCTCGTGGGCGCCTCGGCCGGCATCCACCGTGGGGTCGCACCGCTCCTGATCAACGCTCCCGACCTGCTCGCGCTCCACGCGCAGTTCCGCGGCGTGGCCGAACAGGCCTTGGGCAAGGAGGAGTTCGACCGCCTGCACGCCAAGGGTGAGCGTCTCGGCCTGGGCCCCGCCGTGGCCTTCGCCCTCGGCGAGCCGCCCGTCGCGCTCTCTGACACGCCCGCTCTCCGGCCCCCCACCCTCGACGCCCTCACCCGCCGCGAACGCGAGGTCGCCGCCCTCGTCCACCAGGGCCTGTCCAACCGGGAGATCGCCGAGAAACTGGTCGTGTCCAAGCGCACCGCCGACGCCCACGTCGAACACATCCTGGCCAAACTGGGCGTCGCCTCCCGCGGCGAGATCGCGGCACTGGTCCGCGCCGAGAAGGCGGAGAACGCGCAGAACGAAGGGTCCCGTCCGGCAGCCCGCGCGCAGATCGGCGGATCCTGTACGTAGCCTGCCGCGCACTCCTGCGTACGGCTCGCACCTAGGTAACCCCACGGGGAACAATAGGTATCCCGAGATCCCGTCACACCATGCGCGCACCCTCTCGTCCCCGCACCACGCTGTCCGTATGCGCAACGTGAGCGACCTGGGCCGGACCCCCGCCCCCGCCGAACTGGCCGAACTGCTCGGCTCCGGCCGGCCGATGACCCTCACCGGGCCGCCCGGCGTCGGCAAGTCGTATCTGGCGGCCCAGGTGGCGCGGACCACCCGGCTCCCGGTCCGGCGTGCCGATCTCTCCGTCTGCCGGGACCCCGCCCAGGTCCCGCGCGCGGTCGCCGACGCGCTGCGGATCGACACCGGGCCCGGCCCCGATCCGCTCCCCGGACTGCTGCGGGCCCTCGCCCCGCAGCGCGGCCTGCTCGTGCTCGACACCTGCGAGCACGTACCGGCCGGCTGCGCCGAGCTGGTGGCCCGGCTGCGCGACGCCTGCCCCGGGATCCAGCTGCTCGCCACCAGCCGACGGCCCCTGGACACAGCGGACGAACTGCTCGTCGGCGTACGCCCGATGACTCCGGAACGGACCGAGGAGCTGCTCCTGGAGCAGACCGCCGCGCACGGGATGCAGCTGGACAAGCCCTGGGCGCACCTGCTTGCCCGGCACATCGACGGCGATCCGCTGAGCGTCGTGCTCATCGCGCGCGCCCTGCGCGAGACGGGGCCGCGCCGGCTCTTCGGACATCTGACCACGTCCGGCGGCCGCTTCACGGTCCTCACCGACGGCCCTGCCGAACCCGCCCGGCACCGCACGCTGTGGCAGGCCATCGAGTGGAGCCATGAGCTGTGCGGCCGCGGCGAGCGTCTCATGTGGGCGTGTCTCTCGGCGTTCAGCGGCTCCTTCACCCGCGACCAGGTCGAGCTGCTCTTCGACGTCCACGGCGAACTCGACCTCCTGGCCCGCTCGTCGATCGTCCTGTCCGACGCCACGGACCGCTTCTGCCTCCCTCTGTCCCATCGCGAGTACGGCCGCCAGCAGATGAGAATCCTCTCCGGGTTGTACGACCCCGACGGCGACTGAGATCGTGTGTGCCCGGGGGCGGACAGCCCTGGGCGCATGTGCAGAGGGAGCTGGAATGACAGACCAAGGCGGCTTCGGCCCTCCGCCCTCGTACGCGCCCGCGCAACCCGCCCCGATGTCACCGGAGTTCGTGGCCTTCGACAAGAGCAACGCCCTGGTGATCGACGGCGCCGGCATCTCCTTCGACCTCGGCGGCCAGGTCGCCGACTTCCCCTGGGAGCAGGTGGCCCAGCTCCACTACACGGCCCAGGGCACGCTCCTGCGCGTCGGCATCACCCACTCCGCCGGCTGGTTCCACGAGTGCGTGGTGAACGCCAAGAAGCAGCAGAAGATGATCCAGTGGCTCACGGAGCTGGGCCCGGTAGCCGCGTACTACCAGGCCCAACTCGCTAGCCGCGGCTGAGAGGTCAGACGCAGTACTGCGCTTCCTTCCCGATGGACCGGTACATGCAGTCCGCGTTCTCGAGCAGCTGGAGCACCGCGTCCCGGTTGCGTGAGGTCTCCCGCTCGATCACCTCGTCGGGCGGGTAGAAGCCGCCGCCGCTCGAGGACCTCGGGTACATCTCGAAGGTGTAGTGGAAGATCTTCTGCGATCCCCACATCCAGTCACCGATCGACCCGTCCGTGATGTACAGATCGCTGGACTGCTGCGGTGTATAGCCGTTGGACGCGGCCATCTTCTGGCCGATCGCCGCATGCGCGTTGCGGTCGTCCGCCGTCAGGCCCGTCGCGGTGTCGTTGTACGTGTAGCCGTACGGCCAGAGCACCAGTTCGCTGTACGTGTGGAAGTCGATGGACGCCTTGATCTGCTGCTTGCCGCCGATGATCCGGCTGCGCACGAAGTTCGCGACGACCTTCACCTCGGGTGCCGACTCGGCCGAAGGACCGCGGTAGGTCTCCGATGAGGTCGAGCCCGATGAGCCGCCGCAGCAGCCCCAGCGGTGCGCCCAGTTGCGGTTCAGGTCCGTGCCGACGTACGAAGAACCGGAGTTGGGCTGGCGGTTCTTGCGCCATGAGCGGTACGAGCCGGTGGCGATGTCGTACTCGCCGCCGTCCGGGTTGACGTCCGGGATGATCCAGATCTCCCGGCCGTTGACCATGTTCGTGATCCGCGAGTCCGCCCCGTATCCGGCGCCGAGCTCGCGTACGAGATAGAGCGCCATCTCGACGGTCAGGTGCTCACGGGCGTGCTGGTGGTGGGTGAACAGGACCTCGGGCTCGGCCTCGTCGCTCGCCACGTTGTCGCTGATCTTGATGGCGGTGATGTCCCGGCCCTGGTACGACTTGCCGATCACGCGCTTGCTCATGATCGACGGATAGGCGGACAGGCGCTGGTCGAGCTCCGCGTTCATCTCGGCGAAGTTGTGATAGCGCGAGTCGGCCGAGGGGAAGTCGAGCGGCTCGACAGCCGCTCCTTCGAGGCGCTCGGGTACGGCGCCCAGTGGCTCCAACTCGTATCCCTGCGCACGCAGTTGCTTGGCCTGCGTGGCGTTGGCGGTGACGACGACGGTGTGCCCGTCGCTCTCGTCGATGGACACGCCGGACCGGGCGATCTTCGTGACGGCGGCCCGGTCGAGCTTGTTGCTGTGCACATGGATCTCGTACTGCTGCCGGCTCTCCTCCTGGGCGACCGCTTCGGCGCGCGCCTTGTCGGGCGAGGCGTCGGCGGTCAGCGGGGCGGCGAGCGCGAGGGCCACGACGGCGGCGAGGGCCGCGGTTCTCTTTCCGGTGGTTCCGCGTATGCGTAGACGCATGACATCTCCGTAAGCGTGGTGGGGGTGGCTCATGGCGACGCGAGTGCGACGGTGCGGTGTCCGCAAGGCGGTGAGGCGGGTGACTCCGATGCCCTGTCCGCTATGCGGTGAGTCGGGTGCGGTTGTGCGGGGTCATCGTGAGGCAGTGGCATGGCCTCGTCAATAGCGACTCCGGCACGCCCCCTTGTGTCACGGCCGGAAACAGCCGATGGTGACCGGTGATCTCGATCATCGGGGACGAGCGGGGAGGCGCCATATGGCCGAAACGGACGGCACGACCACCAACACCGCACCACGTAAATCCAGTTGGAAGTACATCGGCCCGGGCATCGTCGTCGCCGCCACCGGCGTCGGCGCCGGTGACCTGGTGGCCACCCTGATCGCGGGCAGCAACTTCGGCTACACGCTCCTGTGGGCCGCGATCATCGGCTGCGTCGTCAAGATCTCCCTGGCGGAGGCGGCGGGACGCTGGCATCTGGCCACGGGGCGCACGCTGTTCGACGGCTGGCGCAGTCTCGGCCCGTGGACCACCGCCTTCTTCGTCGTGTACGTCATCGCGTGGGGCTTCGTCTACGGCGCGACGGCGATGACCTCCTCGGGGCTGCCGCTCTTCGCGCTGTTCCCGGACGTGATGGACCTCAAGTGGTGGGCCCTCGCCTGCGGTCTGGTGGGTCTGGTCTTCGTCTGGTTCAACCGGTACTCGGTCTTCGAGAAGGTCATGACGGTCCTGGTCGGCGTCATGTTCGTGGTGACCGTCTACCTGGCGATCAGGGTCACCCCGAACCTCGTCGACGCCTTCGCGGGTCTGCTCCCGGTGGTGCCGGACGCGAAGGACTCGGTCCTCAACACCCTCGGCCTGATCGGCGGCGTCGGCGGCACGATCACCCTGGCCGCGTACGGCTACTGGGTGAACGCCAAGGGCTGGACCGACTCCGGCTGGATGAAGGTGATGCGCCTGGACAACCGGGTCGCCTACATCACCACCGGCATCTTCGTCGTCGCGATGCTCTTCGTCGGCGCGGAGCTGCTGCACTCCGCGAACGTAGCCCTCGCCAAGGGCGACCAGGGTCTCGTCCAGCTCAGCGGCATCCTGGAGAAGGAGTACGGCGCGGCCACGGCCAAGCTCTTCCTGGTCGGCTTCTTCGCGACGTCCTTCACTTCGCTGATCGGCGTCTGGCACGGAGTGAGCCTGATGTTCGCCGACTTCGTGGCGAACTACCGCCGGTCGAGGGCCGGTTCCGATGCGGCGGCCCACTCCGCCGCCGAGGTGGCGGCCGGACGGCGCGAGCGCTCGCTGCCGTTCCGCGCGTATCTGCTGTGGCTGACGGTGCCGCCGCTGCTCATCGTGTTCGGCGTGGACGTCCTCGGCCTCTCCTTCGAGGACCCGTTCCGCCTGATCATCATCTACGGGGTGCTCGGCGCGGCCTTCATGCCGTTCCTGGCCCTCACCTTGATCTGGCTCCTCAACTCCTCCCGCACCCCGGCCGAGTGGCGCAACGGCTGGCTGAGCAACGGCATGCTGTTCGTCGCCGGGGCGCTGTTCCTGGTCCTGTGCGTCAAGCAGATCTGGGACATGGACTGGGGCAGCTTCTTCTGACGGCTCCCGTCGCGGTACTTCCGTACTTCCGTACTTCCGTACTCCCGTACAGCCGGAGCCCCCGATGGCGCGAGTGCCATCGGGGGCTCCGGTGCGTGTTACCCGTCGCGGACGGAACGTGTCCGCCGGGTGTCACCCGTCGCGCGCCGGCTACCGCGCGTTGTACCCGAAGCGGGAGCCGCTGGCGGGGAAGCCGCCGGATCCGGGCTTGTACGTGGTGACGGCGGCGTTGGTGCCACCGATCACGGTGTTGGCCATGGGCAGCGCGTACAGCGCGCCCTGGGCGCCGGGTCCGTAGGGCATACCGGCGTACAGCTTGGTGCCGGTGTAGTGGATGCTGCGGCCCAGGTACTGGTCGGCGCCCGCGGTGCCGGGGATGCCGTCGCCGTCACCGGTCTCCAGCCACTTGTCGTTGGTGCCCGGGGTGCCGAGCAGCGCGAACGTGTGGATGGCGCCCGCCTTGGTGGCGGTACCGACGGCTTCGTTGGGCGTGCCGACGGCGATCCTCAAGGTGGCCGCGGTACCGACCGCGCGCGGCGACAGGTTGACCGCGGTGACCCGCTCGCCCATGCGGTCGCCCGCCTCCGAGGTGCCGACGACGTCGTCGTCCCCGGTGCCCTGCTGCAGGGAGGTCTTCTGCGTCCAGGTGCCGTCCGCCTTGATGTGCACCAAGAAGACCATGCCCGCGTCGGCGCGCTGCGTGGCGCCGCCGTCGACGGACAGGGCCTCGCCCGGGGCGCCGATGGCCAGGAGGGAGTCCGTGGCGCCGGTGGCGGCCGCGGTCGGCCGGAAAGCGACCAGCGCGGCGGACGCACCGAAGTCGTCACCGGCCTCGGCACCACCGGAGATCGTCTCCAGGTCCTGGTCGAGAGCGAACAGCGGGGTGGGGCTGCTGTCCGCGTTCAGCTTGTTCGGGTCGAACACCGCGAGACTGCCGGCCTCCTTGTCGGCGCCGATGGCCTCGCTGGGGCTGCCGATCACGACGTGGTTGGGGTTCGCGGCCAGCGCGGCGCCGAACCGGTCGCCTTCCTCCGGATCGCCCGGGACACCGGTCTTGTCCTGGTGGACCGCCACGTTGTTGGCGTTGGTGACATAGAACGCGGAGCCCGCGGTCTTGACCGTGCCCAGCGCCTCGCCGGGGTTGCCGATCAGGAGGAACGGCTCACCGGCCCGGGTGGTGCCCGCGGCGACCGCGTGGCCCATCCGGTCCCCGGCCTCCGCCACCGAGGCCTTGATCGCGGCGGTGCCCGCGCCCTGTTCGAGGTGTGTGTTCTTCACCGCGCCGGTGCCCAGACCGCCCGGGGCGCCGTAGAGGACGTCCACGAAACCGGCGTCGGTGGCGGTGCCGACGGCCTCGTTGGGGGTGCCGACGACGAGGTCGGTGTAGCCGTCCTCGTTGTAGTCGACGGTCGCGAGCTGCTCACCGAACCAGTCGCTCTGCTCGGCGCTGCCCGGCACCCAGTCGAGGTCCTGGTTGATCTCGGCGGTGCCCTTGCCGCCGCCGTACGAGATCCGCACCACGCCGGCGCTGGTCACGCTGCCCACGGTGGCCGCCGGGTCGCCGATCGCGATGTCCTCGGCGCCGTCACCGTTGAAGTCGGTAATGCGGGTGGCGCCCACCTTGGAACTCACCCACGAGGCGAGGTCGTCGACACGGGCGATGACACCGGCCGTGCTGGTCTGGGTCTCCGCCACTTCGAGGCAACCGCCCTGGAAGGACTGGCTGTTGAGCCCGACGAGCTTGCCCGCACTGATGACCGGGCCGCCGGTGTCGCCCGCGCAGGCGGCCGCACCGTTCTTGCCGGTCACGGTGGCGGTGGTGGCCGCCGCCGCGTCGACGCCGTACGTGCCGGTGTGCAGCCGCAGCGGCGCCCACTCGGTCTTCGTACGGCCGTACCCTGCGAACGTGAGCTCCTGGCCGGCGACGGGCGCGGCCGTGGCGAGCGCGACCGGAGCGACATTGGTGACCGGCCGGCTGAGGCGGGCCAGGACCACGTCGCGGTCGGTGCGCGGCACGAGTTCGACCACGCGGCGCTCGGCGCCCTGCGTACCGGAGAGGTCGGCGCGGCCGATCACGGCGGTGGTCCGCTGCGCCGGGGCTCCGGCCGGCACCGCGAGCGAGACCGCCGGGTCGTCGGCGAAGCAACTGGCCGCCGTCATCAGCCATTCGGTGTCCACGAGGACGGCGGAGCAGCCGCGGTCGTGGGGGCCGACGGTGATCTGGGCGGTGTAGGCGTACGTGGTGTCCGCATCGGCCACGGGGGTGCCGGTGACCGCCGACGCGGGCACGGCGCACAGCGCGAGCGACCCGCCGGCCAGGGCCGCGCCGAGCGCGGCGAGGCGGGGGCGCCTGGTGGAGTGCTGCATGGGGATCATTTCCTCAATCACGGGGTCGGCGACGGCTACTTGGAAGTCCGGATCTCGACGAGCATGTGCTCGCGGCCGCCGGGGTCCGCGCTTTCGCCGACCGCCGTGTAAGCGCCCTTCGCGACATCGAACGACACCTCTTCGGCGTCGACCGTCATATCCACCTGGGCCGACTGGTCGGCCGATCCCTTGATGCCGTACACGGAGGGAATTTCAAGGGTCAGCCAACCGCTGTTTCCGGTCACCTTGAAACAGACCTTGTCGTTCGACCGCGCCCACACTTCGAGCAGACCCGTTTCACTTGCGCAGTCGGCGAGAGTGATACGGCCGTCACCGCGCTTGAGTACGATGTTCTTTTCGGCCAAGATCTTTTCGGCGTACGGGTAGTTGTACTTCTCGACGGCGTACCCGGGTGCCGCATCCGCGACCGCTTCGGCGTGCCCGCCGGTGGAACCTGTGCCGGAGGTCTGGCCCCCCGCCATCACGGCCCAGGCCAGGGCGCCCGCCGCGGTGGCGGCGCCCAGAATGCGCATCAATGCGCTGCGTGGCTTCATCACAGTCCTAGAACTCGACCGCCGGTACGAAGCCGGCGGAGATGAGAGATGTACCGCCCCCTGCGGCCCAACTCCCGTATGCAACACAGGAGTTCCGGTTGCGTCCAATGCTGAAATCGGTCGCAACCGGGGTAACCGGCGAGTACCTGCTGTGATGTGCGCCATGTGCGGAAAAGGTTGTACGGAAAGCGGTTTCGACTCCGTATCCGATGTATCTGCAATTGATTAAGGTGCGCTCTTCGGTGGCCGTACGGCAATTCCTTGTCTAATGTCGCCTCCGCCCTTCCCTGCGGGCCAATCCTGCTCTTCCTTTACGGGCCCAATCCGCCTGCCTGTCCTGAATGGTGGCCGAATTTCCGCGTAACCCGTAAAGGTCCGACTCCCTTCCTGAAGGACCGTTTTGGACACCATCTTCTGGAGCAGACGGCGCGTACTCACCACGCTCGCCGCCGGTACGGCCGTCGCCGCCACGTCGAGCCTCGTGCTCAGCCCGGGCATCGCCCGCGCCGCGGAGGAGCCCGCCGACGGCACGGGCCTGCCGGACACCGACCGCGGCAAGGCGGTCTGGGCGTTCAAGACCGGCGGCCGGGCGGTACGCGACGGTGCGGCGCGCGCGCTCACCGGCACCCCGGCCGACCTGACCAGGTTCCTCACCCAGGACCTGCCGGTCCTGACGGCGGAGGACAACCGCTTCGGCGTCCTCGCGGCGCTGCCGCTCGCGGGCCGCGCCGTCCGCACCTCCGCCAACACGGCGCTCGGCGGCGGCGACCAGGCGGTCGCCGCCTACCTCTCCGGCGGTTACTCGGCGGACCTCCACGAGGACCTGCGCCAGGCGGCCTTCACCGTCCTCAACAACAGCGGCAACGCCGTGAAGCGCGAGGCCAACAAGGCGCTCACCGCGGACACGGACGCCGCGCTCAAGACCTTCCTGACCGAAGGCGTGGTCAAGGCTCAGCAGGAGGACGACCGCGTCGCGGTCTTCACCATCCTGAACACCGCGACCCCCGAGGTGAAGAAGTACGCCGAGCGCGCCCTGAGCGACGGTTCGCCCGACGCCATCCGCACGTTCCTGACCTCGGGCCAGTACATCGCCCGTGCCAGGGACGAAGAGGCCGCGACCATCGACCAGTTGGTCGCGATCGTGGAGCGTGAGGGCAAGCTCGCCGGCCTCCAGACGGAGCAGGCCGTCGCCGCCTCCGAGAAGGCCAAGGACGCTGCCGAGAAGGCCAAGGCCGCCGCCCTCAGGGCGGCGGAGGAGGCGCGCGCCGCGCAGAACGACGTGGCCAGGTCGGCGAAGGCGGCGAACGCCGCCGCGTCCGCCGCACAGGGCGCCGCCTCCGCCGCCAACCGTGCGATCGCCGCCTCCCGTATGGCCCAGAACGCCTCGCAGCGCGCCGCACTGGCCGCCCAGGCGGCCGCTGCCGCCGCCGCCACGGCGGGCAACGCCGCGGCCCGTGCGTACGGTGCCGCGATCGCCGCGTCCAAGGACGCGAACAAGGCCGAGGCCGCGAACCTGGCCGCCCAGGGGGCGAAGGCCGCGGCCGCCAAGGCGCGTACCGCCGCGGCGGCCGCCAGGAAGGCCTCGAGCGCCTCGCGCAGCGCCGCGTCCGCGGGCAGCGCCGCCGCCTCCGCCGCCCAGAACGCGGCTGCCGCCGCCGCCGCTTCCGCCGACGCCGCAGCCGCCTCGGGCGCCGCCCAGGCCCAGGCCAACGCCGCCCGCCGCGCCGCCGCCGAGGCCGACGCCGCGGCCGCTCGCGCCACCAAGGCCGCGAACTCGGCCCAGACGCTGGCCAACCGCGCGGCCGACGCCGCCGCACTGGCCGCCGCGGCGGCCGACAGCGCGGCCGACCACGCCTACGCCGCCGCGGCCGCCGCCGAGGAGGCCTACAAGCACGCCGGCGAGGCGGTCGAGTACGCCAAGCGCTCCACCGAGTACGCGAACGCCGCCACCGATGCCGCCACCAAGGCGCACGACGCCGTCAAGGAAGCCTCGGAGGTGGAGCAGGCCGCCCGCACCGCGGAGACCGCGCACCTCGCCGAAGAGGTCGAACTCTGCGTCACCGAGGCCCGGTTGAAGGCGAAGGCCGAGACCGACGCCGCCCTCGCCGCCGACCGCGAGCGCACCGAGGTCGACCGGACCTCCTCGGCGATCAAGGACCTGATCGCCGCCGCCGAGTCGGCCATGGCGTCCGGCGACACCGCGAAGGCCGTGACGGACGGGCGCGTCGCCGCCGCGGAACTCCTCACGGTGACCGGCAGCTGGACCCGTGAGGCCGCCGAGTTCGCCCTCGCCGGCAACGACGAGGACGTCCTCAACTGGCTCGACGCCGACCGCGTCCTCGCGCAGAAGGCCGACGACCGGGAGACCGTGCTCGGCGTGGCGCGGATGTCCACGGCGGCCATCGCCGAGGCCGCCCACACCGCACTCGCGAGCACCGACGACGAGGCGCCGACCCGGTTCCTGTCGAGCGGCTTCGTCACGGCGGGCGCCGAGACGTACCGGGTCAGGGTCTTCCGGGTTCTGAACGAGAACCCGGGCCCCGCCGTCAAGGCCAAGGCGCAGGCCGCCCTCGACGCGGGCACGGCCGTCGCCATGCACCGCTTCCTGTCGCTTGAACTCGCCGAGGCGGTCAAGGAGGACGACAACGTCGAGATCCTGCGGCTGCTCAACACGGGGGGCATGTACACGAAGGCGGCGGCACAGATCGCCCTCGAGGGCTCCGCGAAGATGCGCCGCAGCTTCGTCACCTCCGGGCAGTTCGACGCCGCCCGCCTCGACCACGACCACGCCACGCACGTGTCGGCGGTACGTGCCGCCGTCGCGCACGCGTCGAAGGTCGCCCTGAAGGCGCTCGAGGACGCCTCGTACGCGCAGAAGGCCGCGGCAGAGGCACGCAACGCGGCGGAGGAGGCGACCGACTGGGCGAACAAGGCGGGCGAGTACGCCAAGGACGCCGAGCTCGCGAAGGACGAGGCGCGCCGGAACGCGGACGCCGCCGACGCCTCCGCCACCAAGGCCGCCCAGTCCGCCGCGACGGCCAAGAACGCGGCGCGCACGGCGCGGGCCGCGGCCGCCACCGCCAACTACGCGATGAGCCGCGCCCTCGTCTCCGCCAGGGAGGCCGTGTCCTTCGCGAACGAAGCGCAGGTCTCCGCCTCCCAGGCGCAGGCGGCCTCCCTGGCGGCCGGCAAGAGCAAGGCGGAGGCGGCGGCCGCGTCCAGCGCCGCCAAGAAGATCGTCGCCGACAAGCGCAGGGCCGAGGCCGAGGCGAAGGCGCAGACCATCGCGATGGAGGCCGCGGCCTACGAGACCAACGGCACGAGCCCGGTCAGCGAGGGCAACACCGAGTACTGGGGCATGTGGCCCGAGGACGTCGGCCGGGAGAAGGACTGGCACAAGACCGTCAGCCACTGGTCGACGGTGGCGGGTGTGGCCGCCGTGGGCATCGCCGCCTCCGCCTTCTTCTTCCCGCCGGCCGCCCCGGTGATCCTGGGCGTCGCCGGCGCGGTGGGCCTGGTGTCCTGGGGGCTGAGCGGCGTCTCGGCCATCCTCGCCGGCACGTCCTACGGCTTCGGCTCCGAGCAGTTCAGCGAGGACATGGGCATGTTCATCGTCGGCGGTATCTTCGCCGGTGTGGGCTCGGTCATCTCGAAGGCAGGTCTCAAGACCGAGCTCGGCGGGAAGATCTCCGGGGTGGTCAGCGGCGTGGTCGGCGGCGTGACCGACATCTTCGACTGGTAAGGACCCCGATGCTCACCGAGCACTTCACCACGACTCACTGGTGGATCGCCGCCGTCGTCTCGGGCCTCGCGCTCGCGACGGCGGTGGCGACCCTGGCCACGACCCGCAGGGCCAAAGTGGCCGGGGCCGTGACCGTCACCGCGGTCACGGGCCTTTACACGGGCCTGAAGGGCACGGGCGACGGAGCCGTGCAGGCGCTCCAGCTGTACATCCTGGGCACGCTGTCCCTGGCGATCCTGCGCCTCGTGTTCGCGGGGTGGCTGCGCCGCCAGCGGGAGCGCCACGAGGCGGGTGAGCCGCCGGAGCAGCCGACCGCCAGGCATATCGCCGTCTTCCTGGCCACGTTCGCCGCGATCGTGGCCGGGATCGCGGTCACGTTGTAGGGCGTCATACGGAGCGCCATTCGGAACGCCGTACGGAGCGTCATACGGAAGGTCCGTCCCGCCGGGGGAGCGGTGGGACGGACCTTCCGGTCTTCAAGGGGCGGGCGGCTACGGCAGGTTGTGCACGTGCGGCCCCACCGCGTTCGACCACGCGTTGCCCGCCGTGGCGTCCCAGTTGGTCGACCAGGTCATCGCGCCCCGCAGCGACGGATACGTACGCGAGGGCTTGAACGAGCCGCACGACGTGCCGCGTGTCAGGCAGTCGAGCGCCGCGTTCACCACGGACGGCGCCACGTACCCGGAGCCCGCGCCCCGCGTCGACGCGGGCAGTCCGAGGCCCACCTGGGACGGGGCGAGCCCGCCTTCCAGCTGGATGCAGGCCAGGGCCGTCAGGAAGTCCACCGAGCCCTGCGAGTAGACCTTGCCGTCACAGCCCAGCATCGAACCGCTGTTGTAGTACTGCATGTTGACGACGGTCAGGATGTCCTTGATGTTCAGCGCCGTCTTGAAGTACTCGTTCGACGTGGACTGCATGTCGATCGTCTGCGGCGCCATCGTGATGACGAGCCCGGGAGCCTTGGCCGCCAGCGACCGCAGCGCCTGGGTCATGTACGTGGAGTTGAGCCCGTTCTCCAGGTCGATGTCGACCCCGTCGAACCCGTACTCCTGCATCAGCGCGTACACGGAGTCCGCGAAGGCCGTGGCCGAGGCCGCGGAGTTGACCGCGACGGTCCCCTTCTCGCCGCCGATCGAGATGATCACGGACTTGCCGGCCGCCTGCTTGGCCGCGACGTCCGCCTTGAACTGCGCCTCGGTGTACCCGCCGAGCCCGGCCGAGTCCACCGCGAAGTCCACCGCGCCCGGTGTGGACGTGGCGTCCGCGAAGGCGACCGCGATGATGTCGTACTGCGCCTGCACATCCGAGATGCGCTGCACGGCCGCGCCGTTGTTGAAGTTCTGCCAGTAGCCTGTGACGGCGTGCGCGGGCACATCGCCGCCGCCCCCGCCGCCGGTGGTGGCCGTCCGGCCGTTCACCGAGGTGGTACGCGGGGACTCGCCCGCCGCGTTCGTCGCGGTCACCTGGAAGGTGTACGAGGTGTCGGCGGCCAGACCCGTCACGGTCGCCGAACTCCCGCTCACGGACTGGACCTTGGTGCCGTCGCGGTACACGTTGTAGCCCGTCGCATTCGCCACCGGGCTCCAGGCCAGGGACACGGACGACGAGGTCGTACCGGAGACAGAGAGACCCGAGGGCGACACCGGGATCACCGGGTCCGGGTCGCCGCCACCGCCGCCGTCGGGCCCGACGACCGACACGTCGTCGACGAGATAGGGCTGCTGCCCGTACCAGCCGTGCGTGTAGACCGTCACGGAGCTCGTCGAGGCGCCGGTGGTGAAGGAGGTCTTCAGCTCCTTCCAGGAGGACGAGTCGGGCGTCCATGTGGACACGTCCGTCGTCCCCGTACCGGAGGCGCCGAGGTAGGCGTAGCCGCCCTGCACCCAAGCGCTGAGCTGATACGTCGAGTTGGGCCGCACGGCCACCGTCTGGCTGCACCGTGCGTGGTCCTGCCCGGCCGGCGTCGCCTTCAGGGCGGACGCGCCGCCGTGTACGGGGGAGGAGACAGTGGACCCGGCCGTACAGGTCCAGTTGGCGAGGCCGCTTTCGAAGCCGGCGTTCTTCGCCACGTTCACATCGGCAGCCTGCGCACTGCCGGTGAGACCACCGACCGCGAGCGCACCACCGGCCAGAGCGACCAGAAGCATGCGTCTTACGGAGCCCACAACGTGCCTCCCATTGCGTGAGGGGGGTGAGGAAGACGGGACGGCGGCCACCGTTCGGTACTGCCGCGCAATCTGGTCCAGACCATTCAGGTTGTCAAGACCTCTGGAAGCGGCAACTCCCCTTGGGGAGAGCAGACTTGAGCACGCGAAGCGGACGCTCCCGTCGATCTTCACTCAGTGTCGATCAAGATCTCACCAGGAGTTACGTCGATCCAGTGTTGAGCTGGGCATGACGTGGATATGGTGCTGATGCAGGAAGACCGTGAGCGGCCGCAATTGGCCGCGAGTGACTGCACATGGTCGGAAGCGATCGGGGGGTCTTGATGTGCCGACTGTCATAGCCGTGACCGCTCCCGACCTGGTCCTTCCGCCGCCCGATCAGCACACTCCGCCGGCCGCGGTACTCCAGACGCCCCAGGGCCGCACCACCCGCCCGCTCGAGGCCTCGCTCTCCGATACGCACGCCCTGCTCGAACAGCACGGCTACGTGATCGTCCTCTGCCCGGCCTCGCTCCCCTCCCAGGCCCTGCACCGCCTCCATACGGTCCGGAGCGTGCTCGAATCCGACCGGATCGCCCTGCTCGACCTGGACCTGCCCCCGCTCGGACTCGCCGTCCTCGCCCTGCAGTTGAGGCAGCTCTCGCTCTGCGACTTCAGCCCGGGCGTCCTCGCCTCGGCGGCCCGGCTGCTCTCCCACTACATCTACGCGGGCGCGGTCCTGAACTCGGTCACCAAACTCGACCGCGTCCCCGTCAGCCTCAAGCAGCACGCCAAGTCCTGGGTCCCCGGCTCCCAGTTCGCGGTCCTCGCCAACCCCAAGGCCCAGCTCATCCGCCTCGGCAGCGCGGGACAGGGCGCGAAGCTCGAAGGGCCCGGGTTCGGTACCCGGCTGCTCGTGGCGAAAGGCCAGTTGCAGTCCGACTGGGCCACGGGTTCGCTGGCCCGCTCCTGGCAGGTCCAGGGCGTCGCCGAAGCCCCGCTCCCCGCGGAATCCGCCCGCTGGTGGGGCACCGGCAAACTGATCGAATTCGCCGCCGCGATCCCCGATATCTCCGTCCTCTACCAGCTGGTCTCCTCCGTGAAACGCGAGGAATGCCACTGGTGCGGACTTGAACTCATCGGCGACCGCTGCGGGTTCTGCTCCGCGCCCCTTCTGGAATCGCCGTCACCCTCCGCTCTGCCGTCTTCCGCGCAATCCGGGAACCACGAGAACCAATCGCGCCCCACAGGTGTCCTGACCTCAGGACAGCAACGCAAGGCCATCAGCCCCTAGCGACTCGACGTCGACCCCGACCCGACCTGATCGAGGTAGTCCGGCTCATGAATTCTCGCCAGCGCCGCGGTGTGATCCTGCTGCTCCTGTCGGTCCTGTGTGCCTTCGGCGCGTTCGCCGGGGTGCTCTCGGTGATCCGCGACGTCAACTCCAAGGTGGGGCCCGAGGTTTCCGCGTATCGCCTCAAGAGCGATGTCGCGCCGTACAAGACGCTGGACAAGGGGCAGTTCGAGAAGATCGAAATGCCCGAGCGCTGGCTGTCGCAGAATGCGGTCACCGACCTGAGGGAGATCGACGGAAAGATCGCCGTCACACAACTCCGCAAAGGCTCCCTCCTTCAGTCGGACATGATCGTCAAGCGGCCCGAACTGGGTGACGGGGAACAGGAAATAGCCATCATGATCGACGCGGCGACCGGTGTCGCCGGAAAGATCACCCCAGGCTCGACGGTCAATATCTACGCGACTTTCAAGGCCGAGCAAGAAGGCGGCAAGTCCCAGTCCAAGGTCATCGTCCAGAGCGCGCGAGTGCTCGACGTAGGCCAACTGACCCCGCTGGAGCCCCGTGAGGACGACCGCAGCGGCCGCCGGATCGAGGCGGTCCCGATCACCTTCGCCCTGAACACCCTGGATGCGCAGCGCGTCGCTTACGCCGAATCCTTCGCGGAACACGTCCGGCTCGCCCTGATCTCCCAGGGCGGCGACACCCCGGTCTCGCCGGGGGACAGGACCTACACCCTCGACGAGGACAAGTGAGGGCCCCCTTGTGACGATTCGCATCCTGCCCGCGGTGGGCGACGCGGACTCCGCCCGCTCGCTCTCCACCCTCCTGAGCCAACTGCCCGACGCGGAACCGGCGTTGCCGGTCACCGACTCGACCGCCCTGCTCGACACGCTGGCGCGCCTGGCCGGTGAATCCCTGGAGGAGCTCCCGGAAGTCGTCCTGGTCCACGAGCGAATAGGCCCGGTCCCGGCACTGGAGCTGATACGGGAAGTGGCGATGCGCTTCCCGGTCGTCGGCGTCATCCTGATCACCCAGGACCCGAGCCCGGGACTCTTCTCCGCCTCCATGGACGCGGGAGCCCGCGGACTGATCGGACTGCCCCTCGGTTACGAGGAGTTGGCGGCCCGGGTGCAGACGGCGGCGTCGTGGTCGGTGGGCGTACGGCCCCATCTGACCCAGGGCCCTGAGGCGTACACCGGCCCGGGCGGCACGGTCGTCACCGTCACCGGCGCGAAGGGCGGTGTGGGCACGACGCTCACCTCGGTCCAACTCGCGCTGGCCGCCCGGGCGTCGGGCCGCACCGTGGCCCTCCTGGACCTCGACCTCCAGTCCGGCGATGTGGCGTCCTACCTGGACGTGCAGTTCCGGCGCTCCATCGTCGACCTGGCCGGCATCCCGGACATCAACCCCCGGGTCCTCCAGGACGCGGTCTTCACCCACCCGACCGGACTCGGCCTGCTCCTCGCCCCCGGCGAGGGCGAGCGCGGCGAGGACGTGACCGACCGCGTGGCCCGCCAGGCGGTCAGCGCCCTGCGCAACCGCTACGAGGTCGTCGTGGTCGACTGCGGCACACAGATGAGCAGCGCCAACGCCGCTGCCATCGAAATGGCCGACCAGGCAGTCCTGTTGGTCACCCCGGACGTGGTCGCGGTCCGCGCGGCGAAACGCATGGTCCGCATGTGGGACCGCCTCCAGATCCGCAAGGCGGAGGAGACGGTGGTCGTGGTCAACCGCCACACCCGCAACACGGAGATCCAGCCCCCGCTGATCGAACGCATCACGGGCACGCGGGTCGCCCGCACGGCGGTCCCCTCCAACTTCAAGGAACTCCAGTCGGCGGTCGACGCCGGCCGGATGCAGGACCTGGACAGCCGCAGCACGGTCAAGCAGGCGCTCTGGGGCCTCGCGGGGGAGCTGGGCCTGGTCCAGACCCCGCAGGGCAAGTCCGGCGCCCGCCTGAGCGGCGACCGGGGCTCCATCGGCTTCGGCCGCCGCAGGGGCCGGGGCGGCTCGGACGAGGGCTCGGTCACGCTCGAGTTCGCGGGCATGGCCCCGGTCATCTTCGCGGTGATCGCGATCCTCTGGCAGTGCGTCCTGTACGGCTACACGTACTCCCTGGCCGGCAACGCGGCGGACGAGGGCGCCCGCGCGGGAGCGGTGGCCGCCGTCCGCGGCGAGGACCCGGCCGCAGCCTGCGACGCGGCGGCCCGCGAGAACCTGCCGGGGGCGTGGCAGGGGAGCTTCGACTCGGGCTGCACCTCGGCGGGCGGCATGTATACGGCCAACGTCTCCGTCGACGTACCCCTGTTCTTCCCGGGGTTCGACGCGGGGTGGAGCGTCACGGGTAAGGGAGGGGCGGTGCAGGAGGGATGATGCATCAGCTGATCAGGGGGGTGCAGGG
>NZ_JAAKZW010000118.1 GCF_011044995.1 Streptomyces mesophilus
GAGACAGACCCCACCCGCCCCCGGTCATCCGTTACCGACGAAAGATCTATCGTTGGTGACGCATGGACCCTAGGATCCGAAGGAGTGACCAGTCAAGTGATGTTCGATGGTCACGTGAAGACGCTGCTCGATGCGGCCGTCTCACTGGTGAACACGCTGACCGACGGCTCCCGGCAAGGCCGCCCCTACACCGCCCCGAGCGGCGACGACCTCGCCCGGGCCGTCCACGAAGCCCTACCGCTCGCCTCCGCCCGCACCGCGGTCGAGTCGCGGCACGCCGCCTATCTCACGGACGCCGCCCAGGAGATGAGAGCGGTGTTCGACGCGGTCGCCGGGGGACGCACCGACCAGGCGGCGGAGCGGGTGAACGCCCTGCTGCGCACCTCCGGCGCCCGCCCCCAGCTCGACCGCGTCGACGGCGAACCCTGGCAGGTCCACTTCCACGGCGCCGAGGACACCCTCGCCGTGGGCTGGACCGCCGGGTGCGCGACCGCCCTCGCCCTCGCCCTCGGCAGCGACCTCGCCGGACGCCTCGGCGTCTGCACGGCCCCGCAGTGCGACCGCGTCTACATCGACAACTCCCGCAACGCCGTACGCCACTTCTGCTCGGACCCCTGCCGCAGCCGCGTCAAGGCGGCGGCCTTCCGGGCCCGCAGAGCCGCGCGAGGCTGAGGGTCTGTGCGGTGCTCACACGATCGTGGGACGCTGAGGGAAGCGGCTGCGGGCCGCGTATACGTCGATCTACGTTCGGTCTGCTCAGCCCGTGGGGAAGGGAATGGCGATGACCGCAGAGATCTTGTCCCATGGCCGTCAGTGGGATCAACTGCTCCAGGCGTGGCGCGGGCTGGATGTGCCTGAGGGGTGGCGCGCCGAGATCGACGAAGGGCGGATCATCCTGCTGCCTCCGCGGACTTTGCATCAGCACGGGATCGCTGCCGTCGTACAGCGCAGGCTGTATCAGAACCTGCCCGACGAGCTAGGTATCTTCCAGACCCTCGGCCTGGACATCGCGCCCCTCGGCAAGCTCTACGTCCCGGGCCTCGTCGTCATCCCGTTGGCCGTCCTCGACGTCGCCCCGGACACCAACGACCCGGTCGACGCCGCCGAAGCCCTCCTCGTCGTCGAGGTCACCTCGAAAGGCAACGCCAAGGGCGACCGTACGAAGAAGCTGTGGGCCTATGCCCACGCGCCCGTCCCCGCGTATCTGCTGATCGACCGGTTCGACGAGCACGGCCCGACGACGACGCTGTTCAGCGAGCCGCAGAACGGTGCGTACAAGCATTCCGAGCGGGTGCCGTTCGGGGAGCCGATCGCCCTGCCCTCGCTGGACACGACCTTGCACACCGACAGCTTCCCGGGCTGACGGCCCGGCGGGCACGGCAAAGGGCGGCTCCCCCGAAGTCAGGGAAGCCGCCCTCTTGGGTGAGAGCCGGAGTGCTCAGAGCCGCGCAGGCTCCGGAGCCGACTCCGTGGCCGGGCCGGCCGGCGTCGCGGATGCCGCGACCACCGACTCCTCCGGAGCGTTCAGCTCCACCAGCATCTGCTTCGAGAAGCCGAAGAAGTACGTGGCGAAGAAGCCGACCAGGTATCCGACCAGCAGACCGCCCGCGTAGATCGCGATGGTCATGCCGAGGCCGTGGTTGCCGTCGAGGAGCGGGAAGAGGGCCCAGCCCGACGGGCCGATCGCGGTCGAGCCGACCTTGTCGCCGAGCATCGAGAAGGTGCCGACGAACGCGCCGCCCGCCGCGCCGCCGATGCAGGCCGTGATGAACGGGCGGCCCAGCGGGAGCGAGACACCGTAGATGAGGGGCTCGCCGACGCCCAGGAAGCCCGCGGGGAGCGCCGACTTGATGGTGTTGCGGATCGAGGTGTTGTGCTTGAGGCGCTTGTACACCGCGATCGCGCAGCCGACCTGGCCCGCGCCCGCCATCGCCAGGATGGGGAGCAGGACGGTGAAGCCCTGCTGCTCGATGAGCGTGGTGTGGATCGGGATGAGCGCCTGGTGCAGGCCGAGCATGACGAGCGGCAGGAACAGGCCGCCGAGGACCAGGCCCGCGAAGCCGCCGGTGTTGTCGAGGAGCCAGTTGGCCGCTTCACCGATGCCGGTGGAGATCTCACCCGCGAGGAACATCAGGCCGAAGATCGTGACCAGGCCCGAGATGAGCACGGTGAGGGTCGGCGTGACCAGCACGTCCACCGCCTCCGGGACCCACTTGCGGCACCACTTCTCGATGTACGTGGCGAGCACCGCCGCACCGAGCGCGCCGAGCACACCGCCCTGGCCCGGGGAGAGCTTCTGGCCGAACGCCTCGATGTTGGCGACGCCCGGGAAGACGATGATCGCCGCGACCGCACCGCCCAGGATCGGCGTACCGCCGAACTCCTTGGCCGTGTTGAAGCCCACGAAGACCGCGATCAGCGCCATGAAGCCGGAGGCCATGGCGGCGAGCGCCGGGGTCACCGACGGCAGCCAGCCGAGGTTGATCAGGAGGCCGTTGAGGCCGGCGATGATGCCGCAGCCGATCAGGGCCGGGATCAGCGGCACGAAGATGTTCGCGATCCGGCGCAGGAACAGCTTGAACGGCGTCTGGTTCTTCGCCTTCCTGGCCGCCCTCATCTCGGCGCCCTGCGCGGCCAGTTCATCGGCGGTGGCCGGGTGCGCCTCGCGCTCCTCGGCGACCAGCGCCTCGAACTCCGGCGTGACCCGGGCGACCGTGCCCGGGCCGAGCACGATCTGGTACGTGTCGTCCTCGACGACGCCCATGACGGCCGGTACGGCCTTCAGGGCCTCTTCCTGGACGAGCGAGCGGTCGCGCAGACCGAGCCTCAGGCGGGTCATGCAGTGCGCGATCGAGGTGATGTTGGCCGCGCCGCCGACGAGGGGCAGGATCGCGGCGGCAGTGGCGCGGTTCTTGTCTTCGGTGCTCATGTGCGGTGGTGCCTTGCTCTCAAGACTTCAGGACGGGGTGCTAGTTGGCGGCAGCCTGGAGCGCGGCACGAAGGTGTCCGTGCGAGCCGGTCAGGAGCCTGTTCGCGGTAGCGGCGTCGATATCCGCGAGGATCATGAGGATGGCGGTCTTCACCTCCCCGTCCGCTCCGGTGAGGGCCGCCTCGATGGCCTCGTCCGAGGCGTCGGTGGCGAGGGCGACGATGCGCCGGGAGCGGGCCCGCAGCTTCTCGTTGGAGGCGCGGACGTCCACCATCAGATTCCCGTACGTCTTGCCGAGCCGGATCATCGTGATGGTGGAGAGCATGTTGAGGACGAGCTTCTGGGCCGTCCCCGCCTTCAGGCGCGTGGAGCCGGTGAGGAGCTCGGGACCGACCACGACCTCGATGCCGTGCTCGGCCGCGGCGGCGAGCGCCGAATCGGCGTTGCAGGACAGACCGACGGTCAACGCGCCCAGCGCGCGGGCGTGTTCGACGGCGCCGATCGCGTAGGGCGTACGGCCGGAGGCGGAGATGCCGACCACGGTGTCGTCCGCGGTGAGCCGCAGTCCGTCCAGGTCCTCGCGGGCGAGCTCCTTGGAGTCCTCCGCGCCTTCCACGGCCGTGACCATGGCGGAAGGACCGCCGGCGATCAGGCCGATGACCTCGGACGGGTCGGTGTTGAAGGTCGGGGGGCACTCGGAGGCGTCGAGCACACCGAGCCGGCCCGCGGTGCCCGCGCCCGCGTAGATGAGCCGTCCGCCGCGTGCCATCCGCTCGGCCGTGCCGTCGATCGCCGCCGCGATCTGCGGCAACTGTGCGGCGACCGCGGCCGGTACGGAGGCGTCCTCGCCGTTCATCGTGGCCGCGATCTCCAGCGTGGACTGCCGGTCGATCTCGGCGAGTTCGGGCCGGAACGCCTCGGTCGTCAGCGTCGCCAGCTGAGCGCGCAGCTCGCCGTACGTGCTGTCGGCACCGGCTTCGTCGGCGGTGGTTTCGGGCGTGGTGGAGGTCATGACGGAGTGCTCTTCCATGTGCGGGTGAGGGGGTGGCGGCAGGAATTGCGGGGTCTGAAGCGGGCTTACCGGGTGGTCCGGGGACTGTGCCGGTGGGCGAGCGCCTCGTAGGACGCGGCGAGTGCGGGCGCCGCGGTCTCGTAGGTCCGCTGCGCGACGCCGACGAACAGGCAGTCCACGACGAGCAGCTGGGACGTACGCGAGGACATCGCGGCGGGCCGCAGCTCGCTCTCGCGCGCGGTCGAAGTGGTGAGTATGTGATCCGCGTACTGCGTGACCGGGCTGTCCGGGCGGCCGGTGACGGCGATCGTCGTGGCGCCGTGCTCGAAGGCGACGCGCAGCGGCTCGATGATGTCGCCGGTGGAGCCGGAGTGCGTGATCGCGATGGCCACGTCACCGGAGCGCAGGGTCACCGCGTTGGTGACGGCGAGGTGCGGGTCGGAGTGGGCGTGCGCGATGTGCCCGATACGCAGGAGCTTCTGCGCGAGGTCCTGCGCGACCAGACCGGACGCGGCCACACCGTAGATCTCCACGCGGCGGGCGGCCGAGAGGGCGGTGACGGCGGCACCGAGCTGGGTCATGTCGAGACCGGCGGCGGTGTCGGCGAGGGTCTGCTGCTCGTCGTAGGCGAGCTTGGCGACCACGTCGGACAGCGGATCGTCGACCGCGATGTCGGCCGTGACGGCCGGGGCGCGGCCCGACTGCTGCTGGGCGGCGAGGCCCGCGAGCGCCAGGCGCAGATCGCGGTAGCCCGGGTAGCCGAGCAGACGGGCGGTGCGCACGACGGTCGCCTCGCTGGTGCCGGTGCGTTCGGCCAGACCCGTCACGGTGAGGGCCGCGCAGCCGGCCGGGTCGCCGGCGACGGCCTCGGCGACGCGCTGCATCGAGCGCGTCATGGACGGGGCGAGCGTGCGCACCTTGGCCGCGAGTGCGGCGGGCGCGGGCGCCTGGCTGCCACCCATGAAACTTTCCTTCAGGTCAGTGCTCACACCTGAAAGATATTTTCGGCTCCTTATGTCGTCAAGAGGCCCTTGGTCCCGGGTTCATCACAGGGTCTTTATGTGTGGTGGGCGTCACTCGGGCCGCGCGCACTTCCTTGTATACGGAATGAAAGGTGCCTCCCGGTTGTTCGCACCTGACATGCCCGCACCCGCCACGCGCACCCGTATGCCCATAGCCGTCTACACCCTCGGGGTGGCCGTATTCGCCCTGGGAACAGCGGAGTTCATGCTCTCCGGGCTGCTCCCCGAGATCGCCCGCGACATGGACGTCACGATCCCGCAGGCCGGACTGCTGATCTCCGCGTTCGCGATCGGCATGGTGGTGGGCGCACCGCTGCTTGCCGTGGCGACGCTGCGGCTGCCGCGCCGCACCACGCTCATCACCCTGATCTCCGTCTTCGGCCTCGGCCAGATCATGGGCGCGCTCGCTCCCTCGTACGAGATCCTCTTCGTCTCCCGCGTCATCGCCGCCCTCGCCTGTGCGGGCTTCTGGGCGGTGGGCGCGGCCGTGGCCATCGCGATGGTGGACATCGGGCAGCGGGCCCGGGCGATGGCCGTGATGATCGGCGGACTCTCGGTCGCGAACGTGCTCGGCGTTCCCGCGGGCGCCTTCCTCGGCGAGACCCTCGGCTGGCGCTCGGCGTTCTGGGCCGTGGCGGTCTCCTCCGCGATCGCGCTCGTCGGTGTGGTCACGCTGATCCCGCGGATCCCGCTGCCCGAGAAGAAGCCGGAGCTGCGCCGCGAGCTGGCGATCTACAAGGACCGTGCCGTCTGGCTGCAGATCGCGCTGATCGCGCTCGCGGCCGGCGGTGTCTTCTGCGCCTTCAGCTATCTCGCACCGCTGCTCACCGATGTCGCCGGGCTCGACTCGGGCTGGGTGCCGTGGGTGCTCGGTCTCTTCGGTGTGGGTGCGCTGATCGGTACGGCGGTCGGCGGGCGGATCGCGGACGCGCATCTGTTCGGCGTGATGTTCAGCGGGATCGCCGCGTCGACCGTCTTCCTCGGCGCCTTCGCGCTGTTCGCGGACAGTGCGGTGGCGGCGGTCGCGCTGTCGTTCCTGCTCGGCTTCTCCGCGTTCTACACGGCCCCGGCGCTCAACGCCCGGATGTTCAACGTCGCGGGGGCGGCGCCGACCCTCGCGGGCGCGACCACGACCGCGGCCTTCAACCTCGGCAACACCGGCGGGCCCTGGCTCGGCGGCTCGGTGATCGACGCGGGCCTCGGGTTCCGTTCGCCGGCGTGGGCCGGGGCGGCGATGACGGTGACCGCGCTGGTGACGGCGTACGCGGCGCTGAGGGTGCAGCGCAGCCGGGGCGGCGGCGGGTCCGGGGTGTCCCGGAAGGTGGCCGGGAGTGGGGCGGCCGAATCGTCCGAGTCGGTCGAGGGGGCCGGGTCGGTCGAGGGGGCCGGGTCGGCCGGGTCGGCCGTCGAGGCCCGCTCCTAGTGCCCGGTTCCGATCGCGGTCCGCACGGGCCCCTGGGCCGGGAGCACAATGGCGGTATGGACGACGCGGAACACAAGCCACGCCTGGAGCAGGCCCTTCACACGGCACGCGCCCTCGTGCTCGCCGACCTCATGGCCCTCGAGGTGGCCGAGGCCGATGTCGTCTCGCTGGTCGAGGACGCGGTGGCGCACCGGCGCTGGTGGGTGGAGCAGTGGCCGGACGGGTCGGAGTTCGTGACGGGCCTGATAGCGCAGGACGTCCAAGACGCGCTGCTCGAACGGTACGGGCGGTGGCCGCTGTGCCCCGTGTGCGGTTCGGGTGATCCGCATGCGCTCGAGGTGGAGCCGGAGCTGGGCGCGGATCCGCACTGGGTGTGCGCCAAGGCCGGGGTGATCGTGGCGCGCGTGGGGGCGCTCGGCGGGGTCACGCGGTGACGGTCTATATCGATCCGCCCACCTGGCCCGGGCACGGGCGGCTGTGGTCGCACCTGGTGAGTGATTCCTCGTACGAGGAGCTGCACGCGTTCGCGGCCCGGATCGGGTGCCCCCCGCGGGCCTTCGAGCGCGATCACTATGACGTGCCCTCCGCGCACTACGCGGAGGCGGTACGGGCGGGGGCGGTCGAGGTGTCCTCGCGCGAGGTGGTCCGGCTGCTGACCGAGTCCGGTCTGCGCCGGCCCAAGGGGCGGCCGGCCTAGGGGGTGTCTTGAGGGCCTGTCTTGAGGATCAGGCTCTAGGACGAGGCCGGCCTCAGTTCGTACGTAGGCGAATCCGGCGCCGAAGGCACGCGCACGAACCCCGCCTTCACCAGCACCCGCTGGGACGCCTCGTTGCCCGGGTCCGTACGCGCGAACACCACCGGGACCGAATCCAGGGCCCAGGCCGTCAGGGCGCGCAGGGCCTGGGTCGCGTAGCCGTGACGGCGGGCCGCGGAGACCACGTCGTAGCCGACCTCGACGCGGCCACCGACCGGGGCGCCGTGGAAGCCCATCGCGCCGACCGCGAGCCCGTCTTCCGCCCTGACCAGGACATACGTACCCCAGCCGGGGACATACGCGCCGTCCGCGGCCGCCTTCGCCATCAGGCCCGCACCGATCCGGGTGCCCTGTTCGGGACCGCCCTCGATCCAGGTGAAGCCGCCCGTGCCGCCCGAGGCCAGGTCGAGCGCGGCCGACGGGGCGAGGGCGACGAGGGTCAGGTCGGGGGTCGGCAGGGCGAAGGGCGCGTCCTGGGACGGCTCGCCCACGGGTCCGGGTTGATCCATGGCATTGCTCACCGCGTGATTATGCGAGGCCGCCGGTGCGTTCCGCGAGCTCTTTCCCCAGGTTGGCGCGGGCCTTCGGCTCCCACTCGGCCGCGCCGTACGGCGTGTGGAACAGGCGGGGGAGTCCGAGGAGCTGCTCCAAGATCTGCGCCCGGCCCGTACGGAAGGCGTCGTCCGGAACGAAGGCGTACTCCTCGCGTACCGCCTTCGTATAGGCCGCGTACGCGGCGGGCCCTGACGCCAGGACCGCCAGATCCGCGTCGCACAGGACCTGCCCGTTGCGGTCGTCCGGCGCGGGCGCGTGCGTGACCGTCAGGCGCACCAGACGCGCGACCTCGGCCACGGCGGACGGCTCCAACCCGGCCTCGGCCAGGGCCCGTTCGGCCAGGCGCGCGGAACGCTCCTCGTTCTCCGAGCGGTCGGGCAGATAGACGGCGTCGTGGAACCACGCGGCCAGCCGCACGAGTGCGGGAGCGTCCGCGTGCGGGGCCAGCGCGTCGATGTGGTCCAGGACCGCGGTGAGGTGCGCGAGCGTGTGATAGCGGCGCTGGGGTTCGGCCCAGCGGGCCAGCAGATTCTCCGCATACGGCCCCGGGTCGGGACCCTCCGCCGCGCCCCGGGCCTCGTGCAGCGCGTCCGACCAGCGGGTGCGCAGTTCGTCGTAGTCGGCCATGGACGCAGCCTAGGGCCTGGGCCAGGGGGTATGGACCGGCCATCAGATCCGGTGGAGCGGACCGGGCCAGGGGGCGCCATGGAACGCAGGCCGTACGACGACGATCACCGCGACGACGACGGTCGGGGCGGTCGTGATCCCCGTGACCACGACGCCCACGGGGATCACGAGCACGATCAGGGGGACGAAGAACACGAGCGCGCGCTGGCAGAGCTCGAGGCGGCGGGTCTCCTCGCCGCCCGGCGCAACGGGGCCTCGCACGCGGCCTTCTGGGTGGGCTGCGCCGCGGTGCTCCTTGCCGCGCAGGGCGTCCGGCTGCTCGGCTCGCCGGAGCTCGGGCGCGAGGGCGACCTCACCTCCGTGGGAGACCTCGCCTACTTCGCGCTCGTCACGCTGCTTCTCGTCGGCCTCTCGCTGTACGCGACGTGGGTCGCCGTACGACGGGAACGGGCCGCCCGGACACCGCGCAGGGCGTTCCCGCTGGCCGGCGGCTCGCTCGCCGTGGTGGCCCTGGTGCTGACGGCGGTGATCGGACCGCTGCTCTACGGCGAACTGCGCGCCGCCCCGGGCGACTTCAGGCCGAGGACCGCCGCCACGGTGAAGGATCCGGCCGGTCCGGGCACACGGGTGCGGTACGGCAACGGACTCGAAGTGACCGTCCGTACCGCCGCGTCCGCGACGCCCGGCCGCTACAACGTCACGGCCACGATCCACAACACCTCCGCCCGCGACATCCCGGTCGACCAGCAGTGGGCCGTGGCGTACGGGCCGCAGGGCGCGCTCGACGAGACCGCGTACCCCAGCCGGGTGCTCTGCGGGGACAGCAGCATCGGCCCGGGGATGCGGCGTACGACGGTCTTCGGCTTCGTCGGCGAGCCCGAACAGCCGCCCGTCGCCATCGAGTTCGCGCCGGGCGGCGACTATGAGGCCGCTTACTGGGCCAGTGCGACATGACTGCGGTGGCCGGTGAATCGCGCCCCTGTCTCTGGTGAACGCGGGCCGCGGCGCCTACTCTCCGGCGCATGACGGACACCCATGACGCGGAGCTGCCCGGACGGCTGCTGCGGACCGAACGCGACGCCCTGATCCCGCTGTTGAGGTCCCTGCCGGACGCCGACTTCGCGCGGTACACCTGCTGCCCGGGCTGGACGGTGCGCCATGTGATCGCCCACTGCGGCTCGGCCCTGATGCGGGTCGTCGAGAGCCGCTTCGAGCCGGATGTGTTCTCGCCCGCGTGCAACGACCGCGATATCGCCGAGCGTGCCGACTGGTCCCACACCGAGGTCGTCGACGAACTCGAGCGCGCGATGACCGAGGCCGGTCCGGTGATCGCCAAGGCCGGCGGCCTCTTCGACGTGATCGGGCTCGGCGAGTGGCTGCACGCCGGTGACGTACGGGAGGCCGTGGGCGCCCCGGACGCGTATGCCGGGGCCGGGATCGAGGACGCGCTGGCGCTGACGCCGGCGGCGTTCGCGTACGCCAAGACGCAGGTCCCGGTGCACGCGGACCTGGACGGCCGCGACGAACCGCTGGTCCTCGGCTCCTCGGGCGAGCGGCCGCCGGCCCGGTTCATCGGGCCCGCGCCGGTGTTCCTGCGGCTGATCGCCGGGCGTCCGGTGATCGGCGCGCACTATGAACTGGCGGGCGCGAAGGAAGCGGAGCTGAATCTGTTCGGCGGCTAGCTCGGTCGCTCGCACGAACGCGCACGAACGGCGCCGGAATCCCCAGGGATTCCGGCGCCGTTCGTCGTTCTGCCCGCCCCCGGTCTTGTATACCCCCCAGGGGTGTGTTAGCTTCCCGTCTCGTTGCTATCGGATACCCCCCAGGGGTACCAAGGAAGTCGGGAGGGATGAGTCATGCCAACCACAAATCCGCGCCGCTGGTGGGCACTTCTGGTGCTCGCCGCCGCGCAGTTCATGGTGATCATGGATACGAGCATCATCGGCGTCGCGCTGCCGAAGATGCAGGAGGACCTGGGCTTCTCGCAGGGCGATCTGCAGTGGGTGTTCAACGCGTACGTCATCGCGTTCGGCGGACTGCTGCTGCTCGGCGGCCGGCTGTCCGATCTGCTCGGCGCGCGACGGGTGTTCAGCGCCGGCTGGGTCGTCCTGATCGCGGGCTCCGTCGTCGCGGCCGCCGCGCAGAACGCCTGGGTCGAGGTCGTCGGACGGGCCGTGCAGGGCGTGGGCGGCGCACTGATCGCGCCCGCCGCCATGACCCTGCTGATGATGCTCTTCGCGCACGACCCGAAGGAGCTCGGCAAGGCGATGGCGCTGTACGGTGCCGCCGCACCGGCCGGCGGCACTGCGGGCGTCTTCCTCGGCGGTGTGTTCACCGAGTGGCTGAGCTGGCAGTGGATCTTCATCGTCTACGTGCCGATCGGCCTCGCCACCCTCGCCGCGACCAAGCTGCTCCCCGAGGTCGGCCGCCGCCGCGGAGCTGTGGACGTGCTCGGCGCCGCCGCCGTCACCGCGGGCCTCGCGCTCGCCGTGTTCGCCGTGGTCCGGGCGCCGGAGGCCGGCTGGGGCTCGACCGGCACGGTCCTCCAACTCGTAGGCGCGGGCGCCCTGTTGCTGCTGTTCTTCGTCCTGCAGAAGAACGTGCGGGAGCCGCTGATGCCGCTCGGGATCTGGCGCGTACCGCGCCTCGGGTCCTCGAATCTCGCCATGGCGCTGCTCGGCGCCGCGTGGATCCCGATGTGGTACTTCCTCAACCTGTACCTGCAGCAGGTGCTCGGATACGGGGCCTTCGCGTCCGGCGCCGCGCTGCTGCCGATGACCGGGCTCCTGATGGTCTTCATGACCCTCATCACCGCGAAGCTGCTCGCCCGCTTCGGCGCGAAGCCGCTGATCGCCGGCGGACTGCTCGTCCTCGCTCTCGGCCTGCTGTGGCTGGCGGCCGTCGAGCCCACCGGAACCTTCGTGGTGGACGTCCTGCCCGCCTCGCTGGTCGCCGCGCTCGGTATGTCCCTCGCCTACATCCCGGCGATGATGGCCGCCCTGTCCGGCGCTCCGCAGGAGCAGGCGGGTCTCGCCTCCGGCATCGTCAACACCACCTACCAGGTGGGCTCCGCCCTCGGCCTCGCCGCCCTCACGGCCCTCGCCACCTCGCAGGGCGCCGGTCGGCTGGGCGACGCGGCCGCGCTGACCGACGGGTTCCGTGCGGCGTTCCTCGGGGCGGCCGGGATCGCGGCGGCCGGCGGTCTGGTCACGCTCGCCGCGATGCGCAGGCCGGCGTCCGGCTCTCCACAGGATGTGGACGCGCCGGCCGGATCGGACGCCGCGGACGCGAAGGCCGCCGCATAGCGCGCGGCGCGAGTGCCGAGGACACCGCGAACCCCCCTTGGGACCAAGGGGGGTTCGCGGTGTCCTCGTCTGCGTTCAGGCGGTGCGGTAGCGCGGGAACGGTGTGGTGTCGATCGTCCAGCCGCCTACGGGGACGGTGTCGCCGAACTTGTACGTACGGGTGTCCCGGTAGCGAGGCTCGCCGCTCGACGTGTCGGGTCCGGTGTGGACGGCGATGGTGCCGTCACGTGGATCGACGATCACGTAGACGGGGACCCCCATGCGGGGGTAGTCGCGGAGCTTGGCGATGTAGTCGTTGCCGGGGTTTGACGGGGAGACGACCTCGACTGCCGCCGTGACGTCCGGGGCGAAAGTCGCGAAGTCCCGCGGCTGCCGGTTTCGAGCTTCGCGGGTCAGCAGGAGCAGGTCTGCGGAGCGCAGGAGGCCGAGCCCCGGGTGCTCGATGCGGTTCTCGGCGGTGGCCACCACTGTGGGGTCTTGGCTGCGGGCCTGGAACCCGATCTCCATCACGATCTCGCCGTGCGGATTGGAGGGGGACATCATGTGGACGGTGATCTCCTGGTTCGTGATGTCGGCCCGTACCCGGTTCCCACGCCGGTCCGCTTCGGCCTCGACCGCTTCGACGAGGCCGCAGAGATATTCGTACGTGGTGGTCGGCTGACCCGCCTCGACCGGCTGCGCGCTCATTCCGCCTCCTCATCACGTCGTTCCGTATGTGTCACGGTACGCCAATCGCCCGTACCGGGATGCTTGATCAAGCACCCCGGTACGGGCGAACGGCGAACCGGCCCCTACGCCGCCTTGAAGCCCCGCAGCCGCAGCGAGTTCCCCACCACGAACACCGACGAGAACGCCATCGCCGCTCCCGCGATCATCGGGTTGAGCAGGCCCGCGGCCGCCAGCGGCAGCGCGCCCACGTTGTAGGCGAAGGCCCAGAACAGGTTCGTACGGATCGTGCCGAGCGTGCGGCGCGCCAGCCGGATGGCGTCGGCCGCCGCGCGCAGGTCGCCCCGTACGAGCGTGAGGTCGCCGGCCTCGATGGCGGCGTCCGTGCCCGTGCCCATCGCGAGGCCGAGGTCGGCCTGAGCGAGCGCGGCCGCGTCGTTGACGCCGTCGCCGACCATGGCGACCGAACGGCCCTTGGCCTGCAGCTTCTTGACCACGTCCACCTTGTCCTGCGGCAGGACCTCGGCGATCACGTCCTCGGGCGCGATCCCCACCTCGGCGGCGACGGCGGCCGCGACCGCCTTGTTGTCACCGGTCAGCAGGACCGGCGTCAGACCCAGGTCCCGCAGCCGCCGGATCGCCTCGGCGCTGGTGTCCTTGACGGCGTCCGCGACCTCCAGGACACCGCGCGCCTCACCGTCCCAGGCCACCGCGATCGCCGTACGGCCCGCTGCCTCGGCGGCCGCGAGGGCCCGCTCGAGCTCCACCGGCAGGTGGATCTCCCACTCCGCGAGGAGCTGGGTGCGGCCCACCAGGACCGCGTGGCCCTCGACGATGCCCTGCACGCCGAGCCCGGGCACGTTCGCGAAGTCCTCCGGCACGGGCAGCGGCCCGGTGTCCTTGGCCGCGCCCGCCGCGCCCGCCGCGACGGCCTGCGCGATGGGGTGCTCGGACGCGTTCTCCAACGCACCGGCCAGACGCAGCAGTTCGCTCTCCTCGACGCCCTGCGCGGTGTGCGCGGCGAGCAGCGTCATACGGCCGGTCGTCACCGTCCCCGTCTTGTCCAGGACGATCGTGTCCACGCGACGGGTGGACTCCAGGACCTCGGGGCCCTTGATGAGGATGCCGAGCTGGGCGCCACGACCCGTACCGACCATCAGCGCCGTCGGGGTCGCCAGCCCCAGGGCGCACGGGCAGGCGATGATCAGAACCGCGACCGCGGCCGTGAAGGCGGCGGACCAGCCGGCGCCGTTGCCCAGCCAGAAGGCCAGGGTGGCCAGCGCGAGGCCGATCACGACCGGCACGAACACCGCGGAGATACGGTCGGCCAGGCGCTGCGCCGCTGCCTTGCCATTCTGTGCGTCCTCCACCAGGCGCGCCATCCGGGCGAGTTGGGTGTCCGAGCCGACCCGGGTGGCCTCGACGACGAGGCGGCCGCCCGCGTTGAGGGTCGCACCGGTCACGGCGTCACCGACGCCGACCTCCACCGGCACGGACTCACCGGTCAGCATGGAGGCGTCCACGGCGGACGAGCCCTCGACCACGGTGCCGTCCGTGGCGATCTTCTCGCCGGGACGCACCAGGAAACGGTCCCCGGCCTTCAACTCCGCGATGGGGACCCGGACTTCCTTGCCCCCGTCCCGCAGCACCGTGACGTCCTTGGCCCCGAGCTCGAGCAGCGCCTTCAGGGCGGCGCCCGCCTTGCGCTTGGAACGGGCCTCGAAGTAGCGCCCGGCCAGGATGAACGCGGTGACGCCCGCGGCCGCCTCCAGGTAGATGTTCCCGGCGCCGTCGCTGCGCGCGATGGTCAGCTCGAAGGGGTGGGTCATGCCCGGCACCCCGGCCGTCCCGAAGAACAGCGCCCACAGCGACCACGCGAACGCCGCCGACGTACCGACCGAGATCAGCGTGTCCATCGTCGCCGCGCCATGGCGGGCGTTCGTCCACGCCGCCTTGTGGAAGGGCCAGGCGGCATACGTGACCACGGGGGCGGCGAGCGTCAGGGACAGCCACTGCCAGTACTCGAACTGCAGGGCCGGGATCATCGCCATCGCGATCACCGGTACGGAGAGCAGGACCGCGGTCGTCAGCCGCTGCCGCAGCGGCCGGAGCTCATCGGCCTCGGGTGCCGCCTGTGCCGGGGTGTCGCGCGGCGGCTCGGGCTCCTCGGCCGTGTAGCCGGTGGCCTCGACGGTGGCGATCAGATCCTCGACGGACACGTCCTCGCGGAAGCTGACCTTGGCCTTCTCGGTCGCGTAGTTGACCGTGGCCTCGACCCCGTCCATCCGGTTGAGCTTCTTCTCGATGCGGGCGGCGCAGGAGGCGCAGGTCATTCCGCCGATGGCCAGCTCGACCTGTGCCTGTACGGGGCCGGTGTCGATTTCGGTGGTCATGGCTGCGATCTCCTCGCCTCGTCGCCAATACCCCTGGGGGGTATTTTGGTCTGCGCCTCCATGTATACCCCCCGCCCCTATCGAGGGCAAGCTCTCGCGGCGCTTGACTTTATACCCTAGGGGGGTATGTATTGGAGTCATCGAGCCGGACCAGCCAAGGAGCACGCCATGAACACAGCACTCCGGATCACCGCCTTCGCCACGGCGCTCGCCGCGACCTTCGGCACCGCGTACGCGGTGGGCAACGGGATCGACCCCGTGATCGACACGAAGGAGGGCGGGGCGTCGGCGCACGCGACGGAGGGCGCGGGGCACGGCGAGGAGAGCGGGGGTCACGCCGGCGACAAGGCCGACAAGGACGTGCCGGCCGCCGAAGCCACGTACCGCATCGGCCTCAAGACTCCGCGGCTCACCGCCGACCGGAAGGGCGAGCTGCGGTTCGCCGTCGAGGACGGGAAGGGGCGGCCGCTCACCTCGTACGTGCGCGAGCACGGCAAGGAGCTGCATCTGATCGTCGCCTCGCGCGACCTCACCGTCTATCGCCATCTGCACCCGACGCGGGACGCGACCGGCACCTGGTCCACGCCTGTGGAGCTTCCGGAGGCGGGCAGTTACCGGATCTTCGCGGACTTCAAGGCGAAGGGGGCGGCCGAGGGGAGTGTGCAGTCGGCCGAGGTCGCGGTGGCCGGACCGTACAAGCCGAAGGAGCTGCCCAAGCCGAGCGCGGTCGCGAAGGTCGACGGCTACGAGGTGAAGCTCAGCGGGAAGCTCACGCCGAACAAGGCGAGCGACCTGGTCCTGAACGTGAGCAAGGACGGCCGTCCGGTGAAGAACCTCCAGCCCTACCTCGGCTCGTACGGCCACCTGGTCGCGCTGCGCGCCGACGACCTCGAGTACCTGCACGTGCACCCGAACAAGGGCGAGCCGGGGCCGGACATCTCCTTCACCGCGGAGACCACCGGGAAGGGCGCGTACCGGCTCTTCCTCGACTTCCAGCACGAGGGCAAGGTGCGTACGGCGGCCTTCACGGTGTACACGGACGGGGCGGCCGTCGCCGAGCCCGAGGGTGAAGGTGACGGGCACGGTCACTGATCGACTCCCCAGCGCGCCGATCACCGCGTACTCTGAGATTGGACTAGACCAGCGAAGTCTCAGCGAAGTCTCAGTGAAGTCGCGATCGACGGTGATCCGTGAGGAGTGGGCCCATGACGAACCGTGCAGTCCTTGAGGTGATCGCCCTCGGGCCCGAGGACGCGGTCGCCGCACAGGAAGGCGGCGCGGACCGGCTCGAAATGGTCACCGACATGGCGGCCGACGGGCTCACTCCCAGCGTTGCCACCTATCTGGAGATCCGCTCGTCCGTGGACATCGCGCTGCGCGTGATGCTGCGGGCGAGCGACGGTTTCGCGGCCGGTGACGTGGACGCGTTGGTCCGCTCGGCGAGCGAGCTGCGCGAGGCGGGCGCCACCGAGTTCGTGCTCGGCTTCCTGGACGAGACCGGTGCGCCGGACATGGCGGCGGTCGAGGCCCTCGTGGCCGCTCTGGACGGCGCCCGGTGGACCTTCCACCGGGCGATCGACCGCGCGGCCGACCGCGACGCGCTGCGCAAGCAGCTCGCGGACCTGCCCGGCCTGGACACCTACCTCACGGCGGGCTCGGCGCTCGGGGTCGACGACGGCCTGCCCACGCTGGTGACGGAGGCCTCGCGCTCGGGGGAGCCCGGCTACGAGCCTCAGATCCTGGTCGGCGGCGGGCTCGCCCTGCACCACGTGCCGCGCCTGAAGGCGGCCGGCATCGACGCCTTCCACATCGGCTCGGCCTCCCGCCCGCACGGCTGGGACGCGCCGGTGTCGGCGGCCGCGGTCGCCGAGTGGCGGGCGGCGGTCGACGCGTAGGGGTGCGAGGGGGCGCCGAGAGGCGCCCCCGTATGCCCCGGGCATGCGGCACACTGGACGTTTGGCCTCAGGGAAAGGGCGCTTACGTGAACTCAGGGCCGCTCATCGTGCAGAGCGACAAGACGCTGCTCCTCGAGGTCGACCACGAGCAGGCCGACGCCTGCCGTCGGGTCATCGCTCCGTTCGCCGAGCTCGAGCGGGCGCCCGAGCACATCCACACGTACCGCGTGACGCCGCTCGGACTGTGGAACGCGCGGGCCGCCGGGCACGACGCCGAGCAGGTCGTGGACGCGCTCGTGCAGTACAGCCGCTACCCCGTCCCGCACGCCCTGCTCGTCGACATCGCCGAGACCATGGACCGCTACGGCCGGCTCACGCTCTCCAAGCACCCCACGCACGGTCTGATCCTGACGAGCACCGACCGTCCCGTACTCGAAGAGATCCTGCGCTCCAAGCGCATCGCCCCGCTCGTCGGCGCCCGGATCGACGCGGACACCGTCGCCGTGCACCCCTCCGAGCGCGGCCAGATCAAGCAGACGCTGCTCAAGCTGGGCTGGCCCGCCGAGGACCTCGCCGGTTACGTGGACGGCGAGGCGCACGCGATCGAGCTCGACGAGAGCGGCTGGGCGCTTCGCCCGTACCAGAAGCAGGCCGTCGAGAACTTCTGGCACGGCGGCAGCGGAGTCGTCGTCCTTCCCTGCGGCGCGGGCAAGACGCTGGTCGGCGCCGGTGCGATGGCGCAGGCCAAGGCCACCACGCTGATCCTCGTCACGAACACCGTCTCCGCCCGCCAGTGGAAGTCCGAGCTGATCAAGCGGACCTCCCTGACCGAGGAGGAGATCGGCGAGTACAGCGGGACGAAGAAGGAGATCCGGCCCGTCACGATCGCCACGTACCAGGTGCTCACGACGAAGCGGAAGGGCATCTACCCGCATCTGGAGCTCTTCGACTCCCGCGACTGGGGCCTGATCCTCTACGACGAGGTGCATCTGCTGCCCGCGCCCGTCTTCAAGTTCACCGCCGACCTCCAGGCGCGCCGCCGTCTCGGTCTGACCGCCACGCTCGTACGCGAGGACGGCCGCGAATCCGATGTCTTCAGCCTCATCGGGCCCAAGCGCTTCGACGCCCCGTGGAAGGAGATCGAGGCGCAGGGCTACATCGCGCCCGCCGACTGTGTGGAGGTACGGGTCAATCTCACCGACTCCGAGCGGCTCGCGTACGCGACCGCCGAGACGGAGGAGAAGTACCGGTTCTGCGCGACGACCGCCACGAAGCGGAAGGTGACGGAGGCGATCGTCAAGAAGTTCGAGGGTCAGCAGATCCTCGTCATCGGTCAGTACATCGACCAACTCGACGAGCTGGGCGAGCACTTGGACGCGCCTGTCATCAAGGGCGAGACGTCCAACGCGCAGCGCGAGAAGCTCTTCGGCGCCTTCAGGGAAGGCGAGATCAGTGTCCTCGTCGTCTCCAAGGTCGCGAACTTCTCGATCGACCTGCCCGAGGCGACCGTCGCGATCCAGGTGTCCGGCACCTTCGGCTCCCGCCAGGAGGAGGCCCAGCGGCTCGGCCGGGTGCTTCGCCCCAAGTCGGACGGTCACCAGGCGCACTTCTACTCGGTCGTCGCCCGCGACACCATCGACCAGGACTTCGCGGCGCACCGTCAGCGGTTCCTGGCCGAGCAGGGGTACGCCTACCGGATCGTGGACGCGGACGATCTGCTCAAGGACGCCTGAGTCCTTCTGCGGGAGGTCCAACGGTCAGGCGGCTGCCCGCAGTTCACGCCGGTAGCCGCCCGGCGCCTTTCCGTACGCGCGCTTGAAGGCCTTGGCGAACGCGTACTCCGAGCCGTATCCGGTGCGCGTCGCCACGGCCGCGAGCGGTGCCTCGGACTCCCGCAGGAGCCGGGCCGCCGTGGTCATCCGCCAGCGCGTCAGATACGCCATCGGCGGCTCGCCCACCAGCTCCGTGAAGCGTTTGGCGAAGGCCGCGCGGGACAGGCCCGCCCGGGCCGCCAGCTCCTGCACGGTCCACGAGCGGGCCGGGTCGCCGTGCAGCGCGGTCAGCGCCGGTGCCACGGCCTGGTCCGCGAGGGCGGCGGCCCAGCCCTGGGCGCTCCGGTCGGGCTGCCGCTCGTGCCAGGCGCGCAGGATGTACAGGAGCAGCGAGTCGATCAGCGCGGGCACGATACCGGCCGACCCCATCCGCGGCCGGTCCAGCTCGGCGCGCAACAGGCCGATCGCGGCGGTCAGTTCGGGGCAGTGGGTGTCGGCCGCCGGCAGGTGGACGATGCGCGGGAGCCGGCTCACCAGCGGGTGGGGGCGGGCCTGGTCGAGGTGGTAGTAGCCGCAGAGCAGATCCGCGCGCTCGCCACCGTCCTCGCCGACCCGCACGGTCCCGAGCGGCGCCCCCGGGGCGAACTCCGCGTCGTGCGGCACCTGCGGCGGTGTGTCCGGGTGATCTCCGAGGATGGCTCCGCAGCCGTCCCGCAGGAACACCACATCGCCTTCCCGCAGATGCACGGGCTCTCCCTCGTACCCCTGGAGGGGAGTCAGCCAGCACGCCCCCGAGAGCACCACATGGAAACCGGAGCCGGAGACGGGCGGCAGGCTCATGGCCCACGGGGCGCTGCCGCTGGTGCGGACGGACACCGGCTGGCCGGTGCGCATGGAGGCCAGGGCCTCGCTGAGGATGTCCATGTGTCCGTCCCTTCTGCCTCTCCCGCAGCTTAAGCGGCCACCTGAAGCACCACCTTGCCGCGGGTGTGCCCGGAACCGACCAGCTCATGGGCCTTCGCGGCCTCCTCAAGGGGCAGCGTCTGCGAGACGTGCGGACGGATCCGGCCCTCGTCGATCAGGGCGGCGATCGCTTCGAGCGAGGCGTAGTCGGGCTCGACGGAGACCCCGGCGAACTGCCGTCCGGCGGCTTCGATGCGTGCGGCGAGGTCCTTGTTCCAGTGCTCCATGATGCTGACGAGGGTGCCGCCGGGCCTGAGGACCTTCAGCGCGTTCACGCCCTCCGAGCTGGAGTCGAAGACGACGTCGAGGTCGCCTGCGGCCTCGGTGTAGTCGGTGGTGCGGTGGTCGATCACCTCGTCGGCGCCCAACTCCCGTACGAAAGCGTGGTTCGCGGCGCCGGCCAGGGCCGTCACATGGGCGCCGCGGGCCTTGGCGATCTGCACCGCGAAGTGGCCGACACCGCCGGCGGCGCGGTGGATCAGGACCCGCTGGCCCTCGCGGATCCCGGCCGCGTCGACCAGACCGTGCCAGGCGGTGAGGGCCGCGAGGGGGACGGCGGCGGCCTCGATGTGGGTCAAGGCGGCGGGCTTGCGGGCGACTTGGCGGGACGGCACGGCGATGTAGTCGGCGTACGCGGTGGCGGCACGCGGGAAGAACGGCATCCCGAACACCTCGTCCCCCGGCTTGAACCGGGCCCCGGGACCCGCCTCCTCGACCACACCCGAGATGTCCCAGCCGACGCCGAACGGCGGCTGACCGAGCAGCGGCAGGGCGCCGGCCCGGACCGCCACGTCGACCGGGTTCACCCCGGCGGCGTGCACCCGCACGAGCACCTCGCCCCCGAGCGGGGCCGGCTTGTCCGTCTCGGTCACCTGGAGGACCTCGGGCCCGCCGAAGGACTGCTGCAGCACTGCGCGCATGGTGAACTCCCTTGAATCAGCCACGGATCGGCGCTCCCCGCGAGTGCGGTGCGCCTTCGATGTCCGTAACTCTAGGAAGATCCGGCGAGCGCCTGAATATCCCCAAGCCTCGGAAAGATGTCCCAGCGTCCACGGCGCGGAGGTGATGGCTACGCGTCGCCGTCCAGGAGGCGATGGCTACGCGTCGCCGTCCAGGAGGATCAGGACCGGCGCGAGCAGCATCAGGGCGTACTGGGCGCGGACCAGCCAGACGCGCACCGTGGGCGTGACGGCCGTGCCCGGCAGGAGCAGGGCGAAGGCGCCGACGAAGAAGGCCGGCCAGAGCAGGGCGAAACCGGCGTCGATCAGCGGGCCGCCGGCGCCCCTGCCCTGGTGCGCGTCGATCAGCGTGAGCATCACGCACAGGAACCACAGGGGCGCGACGAGCGCCATGCCCACGCCCGCGAACACGCGCGAAGTCGCGGGCTTGACGGGCGTGTTGGTGGCGGTCGTGGTGACGGTGGTGCTCGTCGTGGTCGCTCCGTCGTTCGTCATGGTTCTATCCAAGCGGCACGGAGGCCTTCGGGGATCCGGTGCGCTGCTCAATGAGCGGTGAGTACGGGTACTCAGGGCGGCGCAGGCGCAGGGCCGCCCATACAAGGACCGCAAGGGCGAGCAGGGCGTACGGGGAGGCCAGGGGCTGCTGCCACCAGGGGAGTCGGAGGTCGAGGTCGCCCTGGTGGGGCAGCACCCAGAAGCTGCGGGCCGTGAAGACGGCGGCCACGGCCAGGGCGATCCGCGGGCGCCCCTCGGTGAGCAGCAGCGCGAGCAGCGGGACGCACCACACCCAGTGGTGGGACCAGCTGATGGGGGAGACGAGCAGCGCGGTGTACGCGGTGATCAGCAGTGCGAGGGCGGGGCTTCGGGGGTGGGTCCGGGCGGCGAGCCACAGGCCGCAGGCCGCGGTGAGCGCCGCGGGCACCAGCCACTGGAGTCCCGGTGCGGGGTCGCCGAGGGCGCGGGCGATCAGGCCCTGGAGCGACTGGTTGTCGACGATCCAGGCCTTGCCGACGCGGTCGGTCTCGAAGAGGCGGCGGGTCCAGAAGTCGACGCTCGCGGAGGGCAGGACCAGGGCGCCGAGCAGCACCGTGCCCGTGAAGGACGCCAAGGCCGTGGCGGCGGCGCGCAGTTGGCGGGTGAGCAGGAGATGGACGATGAAGACGGCCGGGGTGATCTTCACGCCGGCCGCGACACCGAGCGCGAAGCCCTTGCCGAGCGCGGTCGCCGGGCGGTTCAGATCCCACAGGATCAGGCAGATCAGGGCCAGGTTGATCTGGCCGAACAGCAGGGTCTGGAAGACCGGTTCGAGCCAGAGGCCCACCGCCACGGCCAGGTACAGGAGCGGGCGGGTCAGGGGGAGCCGGGCGAAGCGTGCCGAGAGCTGGATCAGCAGGGCGAGCAGCAGGGCGTTGCCCGCCACGAAGGCGAACTTGAGGGCCGGCAGCGGCAGCCAGGTCGTCGGGACGAAGAGGATCGCGGCGAACGGCGGATACGTCGCGGGCAGGGCCCACTCGGTGACGGTGAAGCCGTACAGATCGGTGCCGTGCATCACGGCGGCGCCCTCGGCGCGGTACACGAGCGTGTCGGCCATCGGGATGCGCCGGGCCACGCAGAGTGCGGCAAGCGCCAGTACGGAGACCGTGAGCAGAAGGCCCGAGCTGGTCACGGTCGGCGAGCGGAAGGTCACAGTCCGGCGGATCACGCGCGTGACCTTAGCGCAGAGTCACTCTGCGTACGGAGAGGGTTACTTGGCGTGTGAGGGGATTGCCGCTCGCCGTGCGGGAGGGATTGCTTGCGGCGGCGTAGGGGTCGGTCACCTGCGGCGGCGGGTGCACGGGCCGGTCACCTGCGGCGGCGGGTGCGCGGGCCGGTCACCGGCGGCGGCGGACGACGCCCGTGTCCTCCGCGTACTCGCCGAGGATCGCCACGTCTATCGCCGCGCGGGTGAAGACCTTGACGGCCCGCAGGGCGTTGCCGAGGTGGTGGGTGTGCGGGACGCCGGTCGCGGTGGCTCCGCTCGGCGTTCCGGGGCGGACGGGGGCTGGGTGGAAGGTTGCGCTGCTCATGTACTCAAGGATGGACGAGGGCCCTTATATCGGACATCGACCTTGGGGTTGAACCCGACCCTCATCCCCATAGGGGACGGCCTCCGCCTTTGGGTAGAGACGCGGGCTCGGGGGCCCGGAAAGTGGGCGGCGCGGAGGTGGCCCAGGAAGGGCGGCGCGGACGGCGCCCGGAAAATGGGTTGGCCCCGCCCCGGCCCCGTGATCTAAGCTTCTCCGTCTGCCCGGACCCCGCCCAGCGCACCACCGTGGGTCCCGCTTCCCGCCTCCGTAGCACCAGCGGAGTGCCGCCTCCCGGCCGGAAACCGGGGGTCCGCCCTGTGACGTACGCCCTGGTTGGAGGCCCTGCTGTGCCCGTGCACGACGATCCCTTGGCCCGTGAACGCACCCATCTCGCCGCATCCCGCGCCGCCCTGCGCGCGATGCGCGAGGACGCCGAGGGACTCGACATCCGCGATGTCACCGCGAACTGGGTCAACGCGGCCGTTCTCCAGCACCAGATCGACGAGCGCATCAAGGCGCTCGCCGACCTCGCGCACACCCCGCTGTTCTTCGGCCGGCTCACCTACCTGCACACCGTGGGCGCCGAGGAGGCGGAGGGTGCGGCGGGCGACCAGTTCTACATCGGCCGCCGGCACGTGCACGACGCCGACGGCGACCCGATGGTGATCGACTGGCGCGCGCCCGTCTCGCAGCCCTTCTACCAGGCCTCCAAACAGAAGCCGATGGACGTCGCGCTGCGTCGCCGCTTCGGCTACACGGCCGGCGAGATCACCGCGTACGAGGACGAACGCCTCTCCGACCCGGCAGAGGTGGAGCAGACGAGCAAGCTGCTGCAACGGGAGATCGAGCGCCCGCGCGTCGGTCCGATGCGCGACATCGTGGCGACGATCCAGCCCGAGCAGGACGAGATCGTACGCAGCGGCCTCGGCGGGACGGTCTGTGTCCAGGGGGGCCCGGGCACCGGCAAGACGGCCGTCGGCCTGCACCGGGTCGCGTATCTCCTCTACGCGCACCGCGAGCGGCTCGCCCGCACCGGCACCCTCGTCATCGGGCCGAACAAGTCCTTCCTGCACTACATCGAGCAAGTGCTGCCCGCGCTCGGCGAGTTGGAGGTGCAGCAGGCGACCGTGGACGATCTGGTCGCGCATGTCGAGGTGCGGGGGGCCGACGCGGCGGAGACGGCCCTGGTCAAGGGGGACGCGCGGATGGCCGAGGTGCTGCGCCGCGCGGTCCGCTCGCATGTCACCCTGCCGACCGAGGCGCTGATGGTGGTGCGCGGCTCGCGGCGCTGGCGCATCCCGGCGTACGAACTCGAGGAGATCGTCCAGGAGTTGCTGGACCGCGACATCCGCTACGGCGCCGCACGCGAGGCGCTTCCGCAGCGGATCGCGCACGCCGTCCTCGTACGGATGGAGCAGGCCGGCGAGGCGCCGGACGACCGGGTGCAGGACGCGGTCGCGCGCAATGCGGCCGTGAAGGCCGCCGTCAAGCAGATCTGGCCGCCCGTCGATCCCGCGAAGCTGGTGCTGCGGCTGCTGTCCGACGCGGACTTCCTCGCGGCGCACGCCGAGGGGGTGCTGGGCGACGAGGAGCAGAAGGCGATTCTGTGGGCGAAGCCCGCGCGTTCGGCGAAGAGTGCCAAGTGGTCGGCGGCGGACGCGGTGTTGATCGACGAGGCGGCGGATCTGGTGACCCGTACGCACTCCCTGGGCCATGTCGTCCTCGACGAGGCGCAGGACCTGTCCCCGATGCAGTACCGGGCGGTGGGGCGGCGCTGCACCACGGGGTCGGCGACCGTGCTCGGTGATCTGGCGCAGGGTACGACCCCTTGGGCTACGCGGAGTTGGGACGAGGCGCTCATGCACCTCGGTAAGCGGGAGGCCGTGATCGAGGAGCTCACGGCCGGCTTCCGTGTGCCGCGCGAGGTGATCGCGTATGCCTCGCGGCTGCTGCCGTCGATCGCGCCCGGCCTGGCGGAGGTCTCGTCGGTACGTGAGTCGCCCGGCTCGCTGTCCGTACGTTCCGTGCGCGAATCGTCCTCCTCCTCCTCGTCGGAAGCTGATGTGGTGGCTGCGTGCGTGGAGTCTCTGCGACACGAGGGCTCGACCGGTCTGATCGCGGCGGACGCGCGGATTCCCGTCCTGGCGGCGGCGCTTGAGGCGGCGGGCCTCGGCTACCTGGGTCCCGGTGAGGAGACCACCCCGGACACCCGCCTGACCCTGGTCCCTGCCTCGCTGGCCAAGGGTCTGGAGTACGACTACGTGGTCCTCGACGAACCGTCGGCCGTGGTCGACGCCGAACCGGACGAACGCACCGGCCTGCGGCGGCTGTACGTGGCGCTGACGCGTGCGGTGTCGGGGTTGATCGTGGTGCACGGGGCGGCTCTGCCTGAGCAACTCGGCCCCGTCGGCACACCCAGCCCCGCCGGCGTTTGAGGCGATCCGAACGAAGTTCGGATGCGGGGTCCGGGGCGGAGC
>NZ_JAAKZW010000119.1 GCF_011044995.1 Streptomyces mesophilus
GGTGTCGGTGGGAGGCCGGGCTTCGTCGGAGGAGGGCCGGGCGTCGGCGGAGGAGGACCGGGCGTCGGCGGCCGAGGAGGCGGCGTTGTCAGTGGGCGCCGATAGGCTCGAAGGGGCTCGGCCCCCGGGAGGGCGGGGACTGTCCAGCCCCCGGGCGGCAGACACCCCTCGCCGCCGTTTCTCCCTCCGCCGCCGCAAGCCCGAGCCCGCTCCGGCCGAGAGCGTGCCGCTCACCGACCGCACCGCCGTCGCCGCTTCCCTCGGTGTGCACCGCGGCCGGATCGAGGCCCTGCGCCGCGTGGACCTCACCGTCTCCCCCGGCGAGACCATCGCGCTGATGGGGCGCAACGGGGCCGGGAAGTCCACACTCCTGTCCGCCTTCGTCGGACTCGTCGAACCCTCGTCCGGCAGTGTGCGCGTCTCCGGGGCCGTCCCGCACAGGACCGCCCCGCGGGAGCTGATCCGGCGCGTGGGCCTCGTACCGCAGGAGCCGCGCGATCTCCTGTACGCCGACACCGTGGCCGGTGAGTGCGCGGCCGCCGACGCGGACGCGGCCGCCGCGGCCGGGACCTGCCGTGCGCTGGTCGAGGAGCTCCTGCCGGGCATCCCGGACGACACCCACCCCCGTGACCTGTCCGAGGGACAGCGCCTCGCGCTCGCACTGGCCGTCGTACTGACCGCCCGGCCCCCGCTTCTCCTCCTCGACGAGCCGACCCGCGGCCTGGACTACGCGGCGAAGGCCCGGCTCGTCACCGTACTGAGGGCTCTGGCCGCCGACGGGCACGCGATCGTGCTCGCCACCCATGACGTGGAACTCGCCGCCGAGCTGGCCCACCGCGTGGTGATCCTCGCCGAGGGCGAGGTAGTCGCGGACGGGCCGACCGAGGAGGTCGTGATGTCCTCGCCGGCGTTCGCCCCGCAGGTCGGCAAGATCCTCGCACCGCTGCCGTGGCTCACGGTCGGCCAGGTGCGCACGGCGATCGGGGAGGGCGCGTGACCGGGCAGGTGCGCACAGCCATCGGGGAGGGCGCATGACCGCGCAGGCGCGGGCCGTGCGGCTCGGGCCGAAGTCGGTCGCGGCGCTGCTGCTGGTCAGCGTGACGGGGTTCTTCGCGTTCAGCTGGCCCCTCCTCGCCGACCCGCAGTCGGGTGTCTCGCACGCCAAGGACGCGCCCTGGCTGTTCGCCGCCCTGCTCCCCCTTCTGCTCGGCGTCGTGCTCGCGACCATCTCGGAGAGCGGGATCGGCGCGAAGGCCATCGCGATGGTCGGTGTGCTCGCCGCGGTGGGCGCCGCGCTGCGGCCGCTCGGTGCGGGGACGGCCGGCCTGGAGCCGACCTTCTTCCTGATGATCGTGGCCGGCCGGGTGCTCGGGCCCGGCTTCGGTTACGTCCTCGGGTCCGTGACCCTGTTCGCGTCCGCGCTCCTGACCGGTGGGGTCGGGCCCTGGATGCCGTTCCAGATGATGACCATGGGCTGGGTCGCCATGGGTGCGGGTCTGCTGCCGGGCGCGGACCGGCTGCGGGGGCGGGCCGAGATGGGCATGCTCGCGCTGTACGGGGCGGTCGCCTCGTTCGCGTACGGCTTCGTGATGAACCTGTACGGCTGGCCGATCGTCGGGGGCCTCGGCTCGGGGATCTCCTTCGTGCCGGGCGACCCGCTGCACGAGAACCTCGCCCGCTACCTCGCCTACTGTCTCGCCACCTCCATGGGCTGGGACCTGGGCCGGGCCGCGATCACGGTGGTCCTGACGCTGACACTCGGCCCGACGATCCTCAAGGCGCTGCGGCGGGCCACGCGCAAGGCGGCCTTCGAGGTACCGGTCACGTTCGCCGAGGGTAGCGACAGTGTCGAAGCACCGAAAACCGATACAAAACCGCCCGAAAAACCGTAACGACTCCTAGCCCTACGTAACAGTAGGGGTCCTTCGCAGGTGACCCCGCCCACAGGACCAAGGTCCTTTACGAACCGGGATAGTAGACCTCAGGGCCTGTTCCCCTAGGGGTCTCACAGGGGGTCTGACCTGCGGTTACAAGGGGTCCGGCGAGATTGGGGCCATTACGCCCCTGATGCGAGGACCACTAGTAAGAGGGGTCATTGCGGCGACGTAACAGCCCTGCTTCTCTGGAGGAGTCGCAGGGCACGGCGGCCCCCACGGGCCCCGCCCCGGCAAACCCCTCCGCACTGTTCCCGCGGTACCGGCTTGCCTGCGACTGCCCTGTTCCCGACCGGAAGGTTCTCCGTGTCTCTCGCCAGCATCCGCCGTATCGCTTCCCCGAAGAAGGCCGTCGCCACCGCCCTGGTGGGCGCCTCGGCCGCCGGTCTGGTCTTCATGGCGGCTCCCGCTCAGGCCGCGACCGTGCAGGCGGCTCCGGCCGCCGCCCCGGCCGCCGCGGGCTCGGCGCAGGCGATCGCGAAGCAGATGATCCCGGACCCGGCGCAGTACAACGCGTTCAGCCAGATCGTCTCCCGTGAGAGCGGCTGGAACCACACTGCGTCGAACGCCTCCTCCGGTGCGTACGGCCTGGTCCAGGCGCTTCCGGGCTCGAAGATGTCGTCCGCGGGCGCCGACTGGAAGACCAACCCGGCCACCCAGATCAAGTGGGGCCTCGACTACATGAACTCCCGCTACGGCTCCCCGGTCGGCGCGTGGAACTTCTGGCAGCAGCACCACTGGTACTGAGCCGGACCCTGAACAACCGGCGCAAGCGGCCGCCCCTCCTCGTGAGGGGCGGCCGCTTCGTCGTGCGCTCACGCTCAGCGCGCGAGCCGGTCGAACCACGCCACCGCCTTCGGCCCGCCCTTCTTGAACGATCCGAAGTGGTCCACCGCGCCTTGGTCGAGCACGGGCGCCCGCACCCCGTGCGCGGCAAGGTCGGCGGCGCAGCTGCGGGCGTTGCCGATGGGTACGTCGGTGTCGCCGGCCGACGCGTACAGGCGCACCGGCACCTTGGGCTTCCAGTCGCAGCTGTCGTCCTGGCTCTTCAGGGCGGTCAGGAGCGCTCCGTCGGGGTGCCGCAGCCGCTCGTAGAACTCGGGGGTGAGCAGCTCCTTCACGCTTCCCGGCAGCTGCGTGACCACGTCCTCCTCTTGGTGCTCCCCGTCGAAGAGCGCCTCGACGCGCTCGTCGTAGGGGGCGCGGAAGGCTTCGGAGGGGTCGCTGTACAGCGGGTGCAGCCGGTTCTGGGCGACGAGGAAGTACGAGACGTAGAAGAGGCCGCTGATGTCGTTGACCCGGCCGTCGTACAGCGCCGGCACCTCTTCGCCCGTGAGGTCGTACGGTCCGGCGACGGGAGCGAGGGCGCGCAGCCGGAAGCCGCGGGCCTGCCCGGAGCTCAGTTCGCGGCCGAGCGCCATGGCCACCTGGCCGCCCTGCGAGAAGCCGGTCGCGTACACGTCGCCGGTCAGCGGCCGGTGCAGCCGCTGTGCCGCGGTGCGGGCGGCGCTCAGCATGTCGAGCGAGGCGGTGACGGCCGAGCGGGTGTCCATGTACGGGTGGGTGCCCGGGCCCTTGCCGAGCCCGAGGTAGTCGGGGGCGGCGACGGCGCGGCCCGCGGAGGCGTGCAGATACGAGGGCAGTTTGCCGAAGTCGGCCGCGACCGAGGGCGCGTAGTCGCGGTGGACCATGGTGCCGTGGGTGTCGGACACGAGGTCGAGCCGCCGTTCGCCGCCGACGGGCAGGGTGAGCAGTCCGGTGGCGGTGGTGGGGCGCCCGTCGGTGCCGATCGTGCGGTAGGTCAGGCGGTACGCGCGCACCCCGTGGCGCACGGTGTCGTCGCCGATCTCGGCCCGGGCGAGGAACGCGGCGACCTGCGCCTTGCTCAGCTCCGCGACGGGCTCCACGCTCACGAGGTCGCCACGCCCTTGGTGCGCCACGGCGGCGGGCCGGGCATCGGCGAAGGCCGGAGCGGTCAGGGTCGCAGTCAGGGCGACCGCCGCGCAGGCGGCGACGGCGGCCCTGATGCCGCGTGAAGTGCGGTGCGTACGGCGGGAGTTGAGCGTCTGGTTCGTCCGGTTCGTCGTCATGAGGAGATGGTCGTACGCGGCCGCGCCCGGCCCCATCCGACCAGCCCCCGGATCCCGGGGTGTACTCAACTACACCCCGGTACGGGGGATTTCAGCGCCGCGCACCAGGGAAATCACAGCCGCTGGATGATCGTCCCCGTGGCCAGCGCCCCGCCCGCGCACATGGTGATCAGCGCGAACTCCTTGTCGCGCCGCTCCAGTTCGTGCAGCGCGGTCGTGATCAGGCGGGCGCCCGTCGCGCCGACGGGGTGACCGAGGGCGATCGCGCCGCCGTTGACGTTGACCTTCTCCAGATCCTGCTCGAAGACCTGGGCCCAGCTCAGGACGACGGACGCGAAGGCCTCGTTGATCTCCACGAGGTCGATGTCCTTGAGTGACATCCCGGCCTTGCCGAGCACCGCACGCGTCGCGTCGATCGGACCGTCGAGGTGGTAGTGCGGGTCCGCGCCGACCAGGGCCTGGGCGACGATCCGGGCGCGCGGCTTGAGCTTCAGGGCGCGCGCCATCCGCTTCGAGGCCCACATGATCGCGGAGGCGCCGTCGGAGATCTGCGAGGAGTTGCCGGCGGTGTGGACGGCGGTGGGCATCACGGGCTTGAGGCCGCCGAGCGCCTCCATGGAGGTGTCGCGCAGCCCTTCGTCACGGTCGACGAGCCGCCACATGCCCTGTCCGGCGCGCTGCTCGTCCTCGGTGGTCGGCACCTGGACGGCGAAGGTCTCGCGCTTGAAGCGCTCCTCGGCCCAGGCGATCTGCGCCCGCTCCTGCGAGATCAGGCCGAGCGAGTCCACGTTCTCGCGGGTCAGGCCCCGGTTGCGGGCGATGCGCTCGGCGGCCTCGAACTGGTTGGGCAGGTCGACGTTCCACTCGTCCGGCATCGGTTTGCCCGGACCGTGCTTGGAGCCCGAGCCCAGCGGTACGCGGGACATGGCCTCGACCCCGCAGGAGATCCCGATGTCGATCACACCGGCCGCGATCATGTTGGCCGTCATGTGCGAGGCCTGCTGCGAGGAGCCGCACTGACAGTCGACGGTGGTCGCGGCCGTCTCGTACGGCAGGCCCATCGTCAGCCAGGCGGTGCGGGCCGGGTTCATCGACTGCTCGCCGGCGTGGGTGACCGTGCCGCCGACGATCTGCTCGACGCAGTCCGGCTGGATCCCGGTGCGCGCGAGCAGTTCACGGTAGGTCTCGCCCAGGAGGTAGGCGGGATGGAGGTTGGCGAGCGAGCCCCCGCGCTTGCCTATGGGTGTGCGCACTGCTTCGACGATGACGGGTTCCGCGGCCATGAGCCCTCCTTCGCGGCCGGCCCGCCGCCGCTTTCGCGAGCCGGCTGCTTGCCGCCTTGATTCCTCAAGTGACGTGTTGCGGTCCGTGGGGGGTGTCCCGGCACCCCGCCCGGCCGAGCCTTCGACCTCAGGTCTGTTTCTGACTCAAGAACTAGTACGCGTTCTAGTTACGGGGACAGTCTCACGACTCAGGCCCGTCCACCGCAAGGGTCTTGCACGCACAGCCACCGTTCCTGCACCCCACTTGCGCGTAAAAGATCTCCGCACAACCCTTGCCACAGGTAGAACCCGTTACTACGTGTCCCGGCCCCGGAGTCGGCCCGCTGTTCCGTGCCGGCCTGCGCAAATCGCCCGGAACCGGGGGCCGGGTGCCTGAACGGATTGCGGCTGGCTAGCGTCTACGAGGTTGCCCAGCTCATCCGCCGGACCGAAAGCCGTCATCCATGGCCCAGGACGCCCTGTCGTCGCCGTCGCACCCCCGGTCGCCCGCCGCGACCGCGGACCGCGCCGTCTGGCATGTCCGCCACCGGGTGCCGCTGCTCTCGACGCTCGCCCTGCTTCCGCTGTACGCGGTGTGGTGGCTGGTGTTCGCGAAGGGCGGCGGGGATCTCGCCGCCCAGCAGGCCTGGGCCGACTTTGTGGCCGAGCACCCGGGCTCCCCGTACAACCTGTCCTGGTACGGCGGGCTGCACACCGCCAACTACAGCCTGATCTCCCCGTATCTGATGGCCGCGCTCGGCGTGCAGACGGTGACGCTGCTCTCCGGTCTCGCCTCGGGCTGGCTGGGCGGGATGCTGTGGGTGCGCACCGGGATCGCCCGGCCGCTGTGGCCGGCCCTGCTCACCTCGTACGCCCTGTGCTGCAACGTCATCTCGGGGCGCACCACCTTCGCCCTCGGCATCGCGTTCGCGCTCGGCGCCTGTGTGCTCCTGATCGGGGCGCGGCGGATCTGGTGGGCGGGCCTGTGCGCGGCGCTCGCGACGATGGGGTCACCGGTCGCGGGGCTCTATCTGGTCGTGGTGGGTGCGGCCTTTCTGCTCGTACGGGACTGGGGGCGGGCCCTGTCGCTGCTGCTGCCGCCGTTCGTGGTGGTCGGCCTGACGACGCTGCTTTTCCCGTTCGAGGGTGTGCAGCCCATGGGGTGGGGGCGGATCCTGGCGCCCGTGCTGTTCTGTGCGGCCGTGCTGCTCGTCGCGCCGGCCAAGTGGCGCACGCTCAAGGCGGGTGCGGCGGTGTACGCGCTCGGTGTGGTGCTGACGTATCTGATCGCCTCGCCGATCGGGACGAACGTGGAGCGGTTCGCGCAGCTGATCGCGCCCGCCGTGCTGCTCGCGTGTCTGCCCGCGAAGCCCTCCGGACCGCAGCGCCGCGCGGACCGCGTGAAGCGGGTCGCGTACGTGCTGACCTTGGTGTTCTCCGTGTACTGGGTGACGCAGAAAGCGGTCGACGACATCGTCGTCTACACCAAGGTGCCGGCCTGGGCGCAGCACACCGACTCCCTGGTCGAGGCCCTCGACGGGCTCGGCGCGGACCGCACCCGGGTCGAGGTCGTGCCGGCCCGCGACCACCGCGAATCGGTGCTGCTCGCGCCGCACGTCAACCTGGCCAAGGGCTGGAACCGGCAGGCCGACGTCGAGCGCGGACCGCTGTTCTACGACGGCTATCCGGGCGCGGGTGTACCGGACGGCGCCTTCTCGCCCGAGGCGTACAAGGACTGGCTCGACCGGTGGGCCGTCGGCCTGGTCGTGCTGCCGAAGGACGCGCGCCCGGACGGGCCCGCCGAGCGGGAGGCTGCGCTGGTGCGCAGCGGTCCCGGGTTCCTGGAGCCGGTGTGGCAGGACGAGCACTGGAAGGTGTTCCGGGTGCGGGACGCCGAGCCGCTGGTCTCCGGGGCGGCCGAGGTGGTGCGGTCCGATGAGACGTCGCTGGTCGTCCGGGCTTCGGCGAAGGGCTCGGTGACGGTCAAGATCGCGTACTCGCCGTGGCTGACCACCTCGGGTGGCTGTCTCGCGCGGGACGGCGCGTTCGTACGGCTCGAAGTCGACGGTCCCGGCGAGTACCGGATCAGCTCGGCGTACGGATGGACACCGCCGGGGCGTTGCTGAGCGGCGCGGGCTCCTTCGTTCTGCGGGGCCCCGACAGCGCGTATACGAGGAAGAAGCCGGCGCCGACTGCGAGCGCGCCGCCGGCCGCGTCCAGGATCCAGTGGTTGGCCGTGCCCACGATCACCACCAGGGTGAGCATCGGATGGAGCAGGCCGAGCGCCTTCAGCCACCACCGCGAGGCGAGCACCGCGACGACCAGACCGCACCACAGCGCCCAGCCGAAGTGCAGCGAGGGCATGGCCGCGTACTGGTTGGTGAGCGCGGTCATCGCCCCGTAGTCGGGCTGGGTGAAGTCCTGGACGCCGTGGATCGTGTCGACGAAACCGAGGTCCGGCATCAGGCGCGGCGGTGCGAGCGGGTAGAGCCAGAAGCCGGCGAGGCCGAGCAGGGTGGCCAGGCCCAGGGCACTGCGGGCCCAGCGGTAGTCGGCGGGGCGGTGGCGGTAGAGCACGGCGAGGATCGCGAGCGGCACCACGAAGTGGAAGGACGTGTAGTACGAGTTCATCGCCGCTTCGAGCCAAGGGGTGCGCGCCACCAGGTGGTTGAGCCACAGCTCGATGTCGAGGAAGAACGCCTTTTCGAGCTCGTAGATCTGGGTGCCGTGCGCTTCGGCCTGCTCGCGGCCGGCTGTCGCGGCCAGGCGGACCTGCGAGTACACCCAGTAGAAGACGCGGATCAGGAGCAGTTCGAGCAGCAGGTTCGGGCGGGTCAGGGCGCGGCGCCACAGCGGCAGGAGAGGGATACGTCTCCAGCGGGCGTCGACGGGGGTCGCGTAGTCGGTGCGGACCGGCTCGCGGAAGTACGGCGAGGTGCGGCTCAGGAAGGGGACTGCGCAGGCGGCGGCCAGGGCGGTGAGGAGCAGCAGGTTGTCCCGTAGCGGGAAGAGGACCGCCCGGTCGAGCAGGATCACCTTGGCCGGCAGGGTCATCACCACCACGACGGCCGCCGGCCACACGAGCCGTGTGGCGGTCTTGGTGCCGACGCGGCCGACCACCGCGAGCAGCAGCCACAGGAGCTGGTGCTGCCAGGCCGTCGGCGAGACGGCGACCGCCACGCATCCGGTCAGGGCCACGGCGAGGAGCAGCTGCCCGTCGCGCGCGTAGTGCACGGCGCGGCGCAGACCCACGGCCGCGACCACGATGCCGAGCGCGAGGAAGACAGCTGTCTCGCCCGGTCCGTGCAGGCCGAATCGCAGAAGCGCGCCGTGCAGGGACTGGTTGGAGACCTGGGCCGGGGCGCCGCCGAGGCCCGCGCCCGCCAGATGGTGCACCCAGTACGTCCAGGAGTCGTGGGGCATGGCCGCCCAGGCCAGGGCGGTCGCGGCCGTGAAGGTGCCGGTGGTGGAGACGGCGGCGCGGCGGCGGCCGGTGCACCACAGGAGCGGGGCGAAGAGCAGCACCGTCGGCTGGAGGGCGGCGCCGATCCCGATGAGGACACCGGCGGTGCGTTCGCCGCGGACGGTGAAACAGCCGAGCAGGACGAGCAGGACGGGGATGATGCTGGTCTGCCCGAGGTGCAGGGTGTTGCGCACCGGCAGCGACAGCATCATGAGGACGATCGCGACGGGCGCCCCGAGCAGCGCGGCGCGGCGGGTGACCGGGGCGGGCAGGGCGCGGGCCGCGACGACTCCGATGAGGCCGACCAGGAGCAGCGTGCCGAAGGTCCAGAAGACGCCGAGTGTGTGCTCCGCCGACTGTTTCAGCGGTTTGAGGACGAGTCCGGTGAACGGCGTCCCGCTGAACTCCCCGCCGGCATAGAGGGAGCCGCGGACCTGGAGGACCCCGAGCGGGCCGATCCAGTTCTCCAGCTCGATCAGCCGCTCACCGGGCGGCGAGCGCAGCACGGCCGCGATCTGCCGGGCGCCGAGCACGGCCGCAAGCAGCCATAACGCGACGCTCGCGGCCCCGATCCGGCCGATCGGGACGCCCGCCCCGAAGACCGACTGCCGCTCGCTGCGCTCCGCGTTCACCACGGTCGCCCGGCCCCCTCCCCCAGCCGCTCCTTCATCTGCGCGTATCCCCGTCTTTGAGAGAAAGACGCCGGTATCGGGGGTCCTGGGTTGCCTCGCGGAGCTCCTGGGTTGCTTCGCGGAGCTCCTGGGTTGCTTCGCAGGGGTCGCGGTTGCGGCGGCAGCGCGCGACAAAGGTCACAAAGCGTGCGCTTATCAGGGATTGATCTTGTGTACGTCAGGCCTGGCAGGAGGGGGTTTCCCGTCAGTACGCAAAGGACCGCACACGGCACGTAACCGGGCAACCGGGTCCTATGGTCGACTCTCATGTCACCCACCACTCTGGACCGGCAACCGTCCGAAACCCCGCAGCCGCCCGTCGGCGACGTCACCGTCACCGACCCCGCGCTCGTGAAGCGAGCGGTGAAGGCGGCCGCGCTCGGCAACGCCATGGAGTGGTTCGACTTCGGCGTCTACGGCTATCTCGCCGTGACGATCGGACATGTCTTCTTCCCCGAGGCGTCCAGCACCGCCCAGGTGCTCTCGGCCCTCGGCACCTTCGCCGCGGCCTTCCTGGTCCGCCCGATCGGCGGCGCCTTCTTCGGACCGCTCGGCGACCGCATCGGCCGCCAGAAGGTCCTCGCCCTCACCATGATCATGATGGCGGCGGGCACCTTCGCGATCGGTCTGATCCCCTCGTACAACGCCATCGGTGTCTGGGCTCCCGTGCTGCTGATCCTGGCGCGCATGGTGCAGGGCTTCTCGACCGGCGGTGAGTACGGCGGCGCGTGCACCTTCATCGCCGAGTACGCGCCGGACAAGAAGCGCGGGTTCTTCGGCTCGTTCCTGGAGTTCGGCACGCTCGTCGGCTATGTCGCGGGCGCCCTGCTCGCGACGGCCCTCACCACGTTCATGGCCGAGCCCGACCTGTACGGCTGGGGCTGGCGCATCCCGTTCCTGATCGCCGGACCGGTCGGTCTGATCGGTCTGTACGTGCGGATGAAGCTGGAGGAGACCCCGGCGTTCCAGGCGCTCGCCGACGAGGCCGAGGCCAAGCAGAAGGCGCTCCCCAAGCCGAAGCTGCGCGAGATGTTCGTGGGCAACGGCCGGGCGATGATCCTGTGCATCGGGCTCGTCCTGGTCTTCAACGTCACCGACTACATGCTGCTCTCGTACATGCCGACCTTCCTCAGCGAGGAACTCGGCTACGACGCCACGCACGGCACCCTGATCCTCATCGGCGTGATGGTCCTGATGATGGCCGTCCAGATCCCTATGGGCCGGCTCAACGACCGCGTCGGCCACCGCGTCGTCATCGGCGGCGCCTGCGTCGGTTTCGTCCTCCTGTCGGTGCCCGCGCTCCTGCTGATCCGCGCGGGCTCGACCTGGGCGATCGCGCTCGGTCTCGTGGGCCTCGGCCTGCTGCTCGTGGGCTTCACCTCGTCGATGCCGTCGGCGCTGCCCGCGCTGTTCCCGACGAAGGTCCGCTACGGCTCGCTGTCCGTCGGCTTCAACATCTCCGTCTCGCTCTTCGGCGGTACGACCCCGCTGATCGCGGCGGCGCTGATCGCCACCACGGGGAACCTGATGATCCCCGCCTACTACCTCATGGGCGCGGCCGTCATCGGCGGGATCGCCGCCTGGTTCATGCCCGAGTCGGCCGGGCGTCCGCTGCCCGGTTCGCCACCGGCCGTGGAGACGGAGGCCGAGGCGCGGCAGCTGCGGGCGGCGGCGAACGGTCCGACGACCATTGCCGGCGAGAAGGTCCTGGTGGGAACCGGCGCACGGTAGGCGGCCGTCTGTGCCCGTGAGTCTGCACGGGGGGATGGACGCATGCACTTCGGGTTCGGGGAACGGCCGGCCACGGTCAGGAGCGACCGCGGGCCGGCCGTCCCGCTCGGCCGACGGATCGCCGCGGTACTCCTTGCGCTCTTCGCGCTCCAGCTCGGCTCGCTGATCAACCCTGCGTATGCCTGCGGTTGCGGGGCGATGGTGCCGGACGAAGGCTCCTCGATCTCGGTGGACCGCGAGGTCTCGGCGGTGCGCTGGGACGGCGAGCGGCAGGAGATCGCGATGCGTCTTTCCGTACGGGGAGACGCCCGTGAAGCCGCCTGGATCATGCCGGTGCCGTCACGCGCCGACGTGCGGCTCGGCGACCGTGCGCTCTTCGACGAGCTAGCCGAACTCACCGCGCCCGTACACAAGGAGCGCCGCTACTTCTGGCCGCGCGAGGGCGACTTCCCGTTCTCGGACGGCGAGGCGGGCGACGGTGCGGGGGCCGGCGCCCCCGAGAGCTCGGCGCCGGTGGGTGTCACGGGACGCGAACGGCTCGGGCCCTTCGACGTGGCCCGGCTGACCGCATCCGACCCGGACGCGCTGGCCGACTGGCTGGAGCAGGAGGGCTTCCGGCTCCCCGAGCGGCTGTCGCAGGCGCTGCGCCCGTACGTCGATCAAGGCTGGAGTTACGTGGCGATCCGCCTCGCACCGGACGAGGGCGGCGGCTCGACGCTCGGCGGCGCGCTCGACCCGCTGAAGATCTCGTTCGCGAGCGACCGACTCGTCTATCCGATGCGGCTCTCCCAACTGGCCGCACAGCCACAGCACTTGGAGCTGTACGTGCTGGCCGCGCACCGGATGGAGACACGCTCGGCGATCGGCGGGTACCTGCCTGATGTCACGTACGCGGGGCGGCTGAGCACCTCGGCGGGCCCGGCGCTCGACTCCTTCGCCGGCGGGCGGACGCGGTACCTCACGGCGATCGAGCAGACCTTCCCCGACCCCTCGGACATCACCGGCGACCACGAGCTGCGCCGGACCGCCACGGACGAGCCGTATCAAGAGGTCGTCCACGACGAGGAGTTGCTGCGCTGGGCGGGGATCCCCGCATGGATCGTCACCGTCGGCGGCGCGGCCCTGCTGCTGCTCACCGCGATCGCCTGGCGTGCGGTCGCACGGGCCCGGCGAACGGTCACCCCGCCCCCGCCCGTATGGACTCCGCCGCCGCTCGATTAGGGTCGCGGGAGATCCGTTTCAGCAGGCAGGGGGGCTTGGGCATGGACATGAACGAGGACAGCCAGGGGACCGTGACGGCGGTCAGCAGCAACGCCACGTACTCCTTCACGAAGCCGAACCGCGACAGCATCACGCTGCTCGCCGGGCTCGGCGTCGAGGGCGACGTCCATGCGGGCGTCACCGTGAAGCACCGCTCGCGGGTCGCCCAGGACCCTACGCAGCCCAATCTGCGCCAAGTGCACCTGATCCACGAGGAGTTGTTCGCCGAGGTCGCCGGGCAGGGGCATGAGGTGGTGCCGGGTGCGCTCGGCGAAAACATCACCACGAGCGGAATCGACCTGCTCGGCCTGCCCACCGGCACCCTGCTGCGGATCGGCGACGGGGCGGTCCTCGAGGTCACCGGGCTGCGCAATCCGTGCGTGCAGATCGACGGCTATCAGGACGGGCTGCTCAAGCAGGTCGTGTTCCGCGACGAGGACGGCGCGCTCGTCCGCAAGGCGGGCATCATGACGGTCGTACGGGAGGGCGGCCGGGTCCGCCCCGGCGATGCGATCAAGGCCGAACTTCCGGACGGGCCGCACCGGCCGCTGGAACGCGTCTGAGCTCTCGTGGAACGCGCCTGAGCCCGCGGTGACGGTCCCTCATATCTCGTGGTAGAAGCCCACGTTGACCGTACGCGGGCTCGTGCGGTCCTGGATGATCACCTCGCCCGAGCCGCCGTGCGGCAACGCCATCGTGGCCCCGTAGGCGAGCGGCTGGTGCTGCTGCCCGACCCGGACCTGCACCTCGGAGGCCGGGTCGGGGTGCGAGCCGAGCAGCCAGGTCACACGCCAGACGCCGTCGGGTCCGCACAGGAACTCCAGATGCGTACGCGAGATGAACAGCCAGTCCTCGGGCGGCGCGAGCCGGCACACCGTACGGTCGCGGCCGACCCGCAGCACCTCCCCCGGGGTGCTGTCCGCGTCCGCCATGGCCATCCCGGCCGTAGCTCCTGCGTCCGCCTGCGAGACCGAGGCCATGGTGAGCTCGAGCACCTGCGCTCCTTCAAGTCACGGAACATACGGCGCGGTTGACGCGCGCCGCCGCATCTTAGAGCGCGCCGCCCGTCCGGCCGCGTGACCGAGGCCACACCGTCGGCCGGGACGCTCGCGCGCGCCTTTGCCACGTTTGAGCCATGCCCGAGCGTAAGCCCCCTGGCGTCAGCTTCGAGTCGTTCGTCGACAAGCCTGTGGATGTCGACGAGGCCGTACGCGAGTGGCGCCGGGCGCGGGACGGAAGCTGATCCGGCGGGCACGGGACGAAGGCTGATCCGGCGGACGTACGGGGCGGGGGCGCTCAGTCCCGCTGGCGGTCCCCGTCCCCGACCGCACGCTCGAGCGCGGCCCGCGTGGCCGGACCGTAGACGCCCTTCGGGTCCTCGTTCACGCCGTACCAGACCTGGAACATCTCGACGGCGTCCCGGGTCTTGTCGTCGAAGTTCCCGTCCGGGCGGCCGTGGTAGACCCAGACGTCCCGCAGCATTCCCTGCATCTGCTCCACCGCGGGGCCGCTGTCGCCCTGCTGCAGCGTGCCGGTGCTCTGCGGCGGCTGGGATGTCGTCGCCGTGCCCGAGGCCTTGAGCGTGGGCGAGGGCGAAGCGCTCGGCGACTTGGACGGCGAGGCCGAGGGGGACGCGGACGCACTGGCCGACTTCGAGGCCGACGGGCTCGGGGACGCCGACTTCGAGGCCTTCTCGCTCGGGCTCGGCGCGACACTGCTCGCCGGGGCGCTGGTGGACCGGTCCGGCAGCGCCTGCTCCCTGGTGCCGTCGTCGTCGCCCGAGAAGAACCCACTGGCCGTGGCCGCCACCGCCACCACGGCGACCGCGGCCCCGCAGATCGCGAGCAGCGCGGTGCGAGGACGCCGACGGCGGCCCCGGGACCCGCCCCGTACGGCCGAGGGCCCGGGCCCGACCTGCGGCGCCGCGCGTTCCAGCTCGACCTCGTAGCCGGCATCGCTCCCGTACCCGGCATCGCCTCCATACCCGGCCTCGCTTCCGCCGGGCACGAAGCGGTCCACGTCCGCCGCACGGGGTTCACGCACCGCGGGCGGCGCCGCCGCCTCGTAGACCACCGGCAGCCTGGCCGTGTCGTCCGTGGTCTCGGCCTCCGGCGACAGCGACACATAGGGCCGTATCCGCAGCGGGTCGAAGTCCTCCGAGGCCGCCACGTCCGCCGCCGCGTCGGCGGACCGCCCGTCGCGCAGCGCATCGGCCGCACGCTGCGCGCAGCCGCACTGCGGCGCACCGCTTCTGTCCCTGGGCGCGCCGCACTCAGGGCACGTCATTCCGCTCACCGCTGGGGTCCCCTCCCTAGAGCTCCCAGCGATTATGCAGCTCCCGCCGCACCAGGCCCAGCGACCCCACGTCCTGAGCCCTCCCCCAACAGGCCATAACGGCCCATCCCGACCAGGATGGAATCAGACGCACCAGTCGGAGCCGGTGCCGGGCGCCGGCCGCGGCAGCAAGGAGACGTCGATGGCCCAGGACGTGAGCGGCGCGGGCACCCCCGCCGTGGCCGTGCCCGGCGTGGGACATCCGCCCGGTACGGGACAAACACAGCGCAGCGTCATGGTGTCGATCGGGGCGCTGCTGCTCGGCATGCTGCTCGCGGCACTCGACCAGACCATCGTCTCGACCGCGCTGCCGACGATCGTCAGCGACCTCGGCGGGATGCAGCACCTGTCCTGGGTGGTCACCGCGTACATGCTGGCGTCGACCGCCGCGACACCCCTGTGGGGCAAGCTGGGCGACCTCTACGGACGCAAGAAGCTCTTCCAGACCGCGATCGTGATCTTCCTGATCGGCTCGGCGCTGTGCGGTATCGCGCAGAACATGCCGCAGCTGATCGGCTTCCGCGCCCTGCAGGGCCTGGGCGGCGGCGGTCTGATGGTGCTCTCGATGGCGATCGTCGGCGATATCGTCTCGCCCCGTGAGCGCGGCAAGTACCAGGGCCTGTTCGGCGCCGTCTTCGGCGCGACCAGCGTGCTCGGCCCGCTCCTCGGCGGCCTGTTCGTGGACCATCTGAGCTGGCGCTGGGTCTTCTACATCAACCTGCCGATCGGCATCGTCGCGCTCCTGGTGATCGCCGCGGCGCTGCACATCCCGCACACCGTGCGGCCGCACAAGATCGACTACCTCGGTACGTTCCTGATCGCCTCGGTCGCCACCTGCCTGGTCCTCGTGGCCTCGCTCGGCGGCACCACCTGGGCCTGGGGCTCGGCGCAGATCATCGGCCTCGCGGTGCTCGGCGCCGTGCTGCTCGTGGCGTTCATCGCGGTGGAGCGCAAGGCCGTCGAGCCGGTGCTCCCGCTGAAGCTGTTCAGGATCCGGACCTTCACGCTGTCGGCGGCGATCAGCTTCGTCGTGGGCTTCGCGATGTTCGGTGCGATGACCTATCTGCCGACGTTCCTGCAGGTCGTCAAGGGTGTCTCGCCGACCATGTCGGGCGTGCACATGCTGCCGATGGTCTTCGGCCTGCTCCTGTCGTCGACGATCTCGGGCCAGATCGTCTCCCGTACGGGCCGCTGGAAGATCTTCCCCGTCGCCGGCACCGCGATCACCTCGCTGGGCCTGCTGCTCCTGCACCAGCTGAAGGAGACCACCGGCACCTGGGAGATGAACGCGTACTTCTTCGTCTTCGGCCTCGGTCTCGGCCTGGTCATGCAGGTCCTGGTCCTGATCGTGCAGAACGCCGTGAGTTACGAGGATCTCGGCGTCGCCACGTCGGGCGCGACGTTCTTCCGCTCGATCGGTGCCTCGTTCGGCGTCGCGATCTTCGGCACGATCTTCACCAACCGCCTCGACGGCAAGCTCAGCGACGCCCTCGCCGGCCAGAGCCTGCCCTCCGGGATCACCGTCAAGACCCTGGAGGACGACCCGCGCACCATCGCGCAGCTCCCGCCGGATCTGCAGGGCGTGGCGCTGCACGGCTACTCGACCGCGATCACGGATGTCTTCCTGTACGCGGTGCCGGTGGCGCTCGTCGCCTTCGCGCTGTCATTCCTGCTTCGCGAGGACAAGCTGCGGGGTTCGGTGACCGCGCCCGAGATCACCGAGACACTCGCCAGCAATCCGGTCGAGCGTTCCTCGCGCGACGAGGTGCACCGGGCGCTGTCGGTGCTCGGCACGCGGCAGGGCCGGCGGGAGATCTACCAGAAGATCACCGCGAGGGCCGGCTACGACCTGCTGCCCGCGGCCAGCTGGATGCTCCTGCGCATCCAGCGCTTCGGCCACACCGAGCCCGCGGTGCTCGCCGAGAACACCACGGTGCCACTCGCCCGGATCCAGGCCGCCGCCCGCCAGCTCGAGGAGCGCAAGCTCGCCTCCCGCGAGGGCATGCGGCTGGTCTTCACCCCCGCGGGCCGCGAGGTCGCCGCCAAGCTCGGCAAGGCCCGCGAGGAGTCCCTCGCGGAACTCCTCGGCGACTGGTGGGGCCCGGACCGGACCACGGACCTCGTCCGCCTGGTCGAGGAGCTGAGCACCGAGCTTTCGGGCTCGGACGCGGAGACGCCGAATGTGGGCGGGGTGCCGCGGGATCACGCGGCGAGGGCTTAGAGGGTTCGGGGCTCGGGGGCTTCGGGCTCCGGGCTCCGGGCTCCGGGCTTACGAGGCTCCGGGCTTACGAGGCTCCGGGCTTACGAGGCTCCGGGCTTACGAAGCTCCAGGCTTACGAGCCGGTCAGCTCCTTGCCGTACCAAATCTCCTGATACGCCCCGGAGTTGTACGCCGGGATCTCCGCGAACCCCCGCTTCGCGTACAGCTTCCGCGCCTCGATCAGGTCGAGCCGCGTATCGAGGACGAGCCGTCGCGCACCGAACGCGCGGGCGGTCTCCTCGGCGGCGTCCATCAGCGCCCCCGCGCCGCCCTTGCCCCGTACCGACGGGAGCAGGAAGACGCGCTTGAGCTCGCAGGTCGTGGCGTCGAGCCGCCGTACGCCCGCGGTGCCCACCGGTTCACCGCGCAGGCGCGCGACCAGCAGCACCCCGTCCGGTCCGCGCAGCCCCTCCCCCGTCTCCTCGGCGATCCCCCGCTCCAGTTCGTCCGGTGCGGTCGGCCGGCCGGTCTCCTTCAGATACCAGCGGTCGCTGACCTCGGTGTAGTACGCCCGCCACAGTGCGGTGGCGGCGGGGGAATCGACGGGTTCACGGGTGACGGTCCAGGCAGTGCTCACGCGCGCCATCATCCGCCGCCGGTCACGCGGTGCGCATCGGGTTTTCCTCTGCGTGTCCGGGCTACTCGGTTGCCTGACAGTCCCTCATGACAGGAGCGCGACCATGTCCGCAGTTGTGACCGTCATAGTGATCGTGGCCGCAGTGGCGCTGATCGCCGGCGCGGTGTTCCTGGTAACACGCAGGGCGGGTGGCGGCGGCCGGAGCCTGGAGCGCCGTTTCGGACCGGAGTACGAGCGGACGGTCGCCCGCCACGACGGCGACACCAGGGCCGCCGAACGGGAGCTCGACGAGCGCGTCAAGCAGCACGGTTCGCTCACGCCGAAGCCCCTCGCGGGCGGGGCGCGGGAGCAGTACGAGACCCGCTGGGCCAGGGCGCAGGAACGGTTCGTGGAGTCGCCGCGCGAGGCGGTGGCCGAAGTCGACGCCCTCATCGCCGAGTTGGCGGCCGAGCGCGGCTATCCGGGCCGCGAACGCTACGAGGAGCAGCTCTCCGCACTGTCGGTGCATCACGCGTACCAGGTGCAGGGCTACCGCAGGGTGCACGCGGCGGCGCACGGGAACGGCGAGGCCGGTACCGAGTCGCTGCGGGAGGCGATGGTCGAGGCGCGGGCCCTGTTCCACGAGCTGCTCCGCACGGCGGACGGCCGGCGCGGGCGCGGTGAGACGGAACCGGAGCGGCGCCCGCGGTCCGCGATCATGCCGGGCCGCAAGAAGCACACGGACGAGGACGAGCACGCGGCCGAGGAGAAGCACGCGGGCGAGGACAAGCACACGGGTGAGAAGGACCGGCCGCACGCGAAGGACGAGCCGGGAGCGCACTCGGGGCGGACCCGGGTGGGGCCGGCCGGGATATTCAACCGGCATCGGGCGAAGGAGAGTTGAGGGCCGTGATGGGCGACCGGATGCACACGGGCAGTGAACGGGCCGGCGAGCAGAAGCGCACGGGCGACGAGCGAGTCGGCGAGCAGAAGCACACCGGCGACGAGCGGATCGGCGAGCGGAAGCACGCGGGCGACGAGCGGATCGGTGAGCGGAAGCACACCGGTGACGAGCGAGTCGGCGAGCAGGTGCACACGGGCAGCGAGCGGATCGGTGAGCGGCCGCTCGCGGGCGACCAGCGGGCGCACGCGAAGGGCCGCGGACTGCTGGGGCGGGACGACCGGGACCAGTGGGAGCGGCGGCTGCAGCACGCCGTGAACGGGTTCGTCGACGCCCCGCGCGACTCCGTACGGGAAGCCGACAAGGTGGTGGAGGAGGCGACGGCGCGCCTCACGGAACTCCTCGCGGAGCGACGCCGGTCGCTGCGCACGTCCTGGTCCACGGGCACGGACGCGGGCACGGAGCCCGGCACGCCGGCGGACGGGACGACCGCCGACACCGAGCAACTGCGGCTCGCACTGCGCGACTACCGCGAGCTCGCCGAGCGGCTCCTCGGAGTCTGAGGAATCGGAGGAATCCGAAGCATCCGAGGAGTCCGACCGGCATACGAAGGGTGGGGTGCGGGACCGTACGACGGTACGGTCCCGCACCCCACCCGTACGCAGGTCAGGCCGGACTCGTACGCAGGTCAGGCAGGCTTCGGGCCCGCCTGCTGCACGACCTCGAAGGTCCACACCTGGGAACCGCTGGCCGCGGGCTTCGGACGCTCGCCGCCCTCACCGGCGCCGCCCTGGTGGGCCGCCTTCATCGGACCCTCCATCCAGGCCTGGAAGTCGGCCTCGCTGCGCCACCGGGTGTAGACGAGGTACTGGTCGGTGCCTTCGAGCGGCTTGAGCAGCTCGAACCACTCGAAACCGTCGGAGCTCTCCACGGCCCCGGCGCGCGCGGCGAACCGCTTCTCCAGGGTCTCCCGCTGCTCGGCTGGGACCGTCAGCGCGTTGATCTTCACGATGCTCATACATCCATCTTCCCGCAGCCACCCCCGGCCGCCGTCAGGAGCCCCCCACTCCGGGGCATGCGAACGGGGCCCGGCCGCAAAGATGCAGCTGGGCCCCGTGGAAGCCGATGTGCTCAGCCCTTGAAGTGCAGTTCGACCGATCCGTCCGCCCCTGCGACGATCTTCACATCGTCGAGGTCCATGACATGCAGGGTCGGCTCGTACTGTGCGGCGCGCGGGCCGACACCCACCACGCGCATGCCGGCCGCCTTGCCCGCGGCGATGCCCGCGCCGGAGTCCTCGAAGACCACGCAGTCGGCGGGGTCGAGGCCGAGCAGGGCCGCGCCCTTGAGGAAGCCCTCGGGGTCCGGCTTGCTCGCCGAGACGGACTCGGCGGTGACGCGGTGGGCCGGCATGGGCAGCCCGGCCGCGTTCATCCGGGCGGTGGCGAGCGCCAGGTCGGCCGAGGTGACCAGGGCGTGCGGCAGGTCCTGGAGCGCGGCCATGAAGGCCGGGGCGCCGCCCACCGGGACCACACCGTCGATGTCGGCGGTCTCGGCCGCGAGCATCTCGCGGTTCTCCGCGTAGTTCTCCTCCATCGGGCGGTCCGGGAGCAGGACGGCCATCGAGGCGTAGCCCTGCCGTCCGTGCACGACGGAGATGACGCGCTCGAAGTCGAGACCGTGCTTGTCGGCGAACCGCCGCCAGCAACGCTCCACCACCGCATCGGAGTTGACGATCGTGCCGTCCATGTCCAGAAGCAGGGCGCGGGCGGTCAGCACGGTGGGGGCTTCGGTGGCCGTCATCGGCGGTCTCCTGAGCTCGGGACGCGGCCGGGTACCGGCCACGGGGGGCCCGCGACCGATGGCCGGCCGCGGAGGCCGCGGCCTGATGCGGCCGCGGAAGAAACAGAGCGGTCCCGCCCGCCGGTCAGGGGGTGCGGGCGAGGACCACTTTGTTCCTACAGCATACAAACCAGAGCGGGTGATACGCCAGCGGCCTGCCCGATACCGGACAGGCCGCCGGAAAACAGCAGGTCACAACGCCCTCGGCGGGAGGCTTACGGCGCCACGGCCTCGTACAGGCTGAAGCCCGCAAGCGCCAGCATCGCGATCGCCGCGATCTTGGTGATCAGCGCGAGGGGCACCCGCTTGAGCAGCGCCTTGCCGCCGACGATGCCGATCGCCGCGACCGCCCAGAGCGCGAGGACGGCACCGAGGCCGACCGAGAGCGGGTCGTCGTACTTGGCGGCGAGGTTGGCCGTCATGATCTGGGTCAGATCGCCGAACTCGGCGACCAGGATGAGCATGAAGCCCGCACCCGAGACCTTCCAGAAGGACTGGTCCTCGGGCTTGCGCACCTCCTCCTCGCCCTCGTCCTTCTTCATGAGCAGCATCACCGCGCCCGCGAGGAACAGGACGCCGGTGAGCGCCTGGACGAGACGGCTCGGGAGCAGGGTGAGGACCGAGCCGGCCGCGATCGCAAGGGCGACATGCACGGCGAAGGCCGCGGCGACTCCGGCGAAGACGTACGAGGCGCGGTAGCGGGTGCCCAGGACCAGGCCGGCGAGCGCGGTCTTGTCGGGCAGTTCGGCAAGGAAGACGACGCCGAAGACGAGCGCCATGACGCTGAAGCTGATCAAAGTTCCTCAATCGGTCGGGGCTGCCCCACCGAGAGTTGCTGCGGACACCTCGGCACGGCAGCGCGCTGAGGTGTGACTCCCTGACGAGGGCACACGTGCGGCACTGCGTAGCCGAAGGTCTCGCTGGCGGATCACAGGTGATCCGCTCCGGGCGCCGGCCCAGCCAGTCGGTGAAGACGGCTGAGCAGTATGTCGACGGTCCGGCGAAGAGCTACTCCCCTTCTGCGCCATCCATCGTACGCGACCTACGTCCGCGCCCGTCAGGGCCTTAGGTCCCGACCCTCGATCACGGCCGCACCCTCCCCCGACCGGCCCTTTCACCAACTCCCTTGAGATCAGGGACGGATGGCGATTGCGCACGCCCTCTTGTCCGCTCATCGCCTTGACGGGACCCTGTCACCCGGCGCACACCTCCACGCAATATCGCGCCGCCAGCATGAGCGGGCCCGAAACCCGCGGGAGCGCTCAACATCCCCCCACCTCAAGGGAGTTCGCATGTCCGGTGTCTACGCGCGTCAACGAGCCGGCGCACTCGCCGCCCTGACCGCCGCGGCGGCCGCTGTGAGCCTGCTCACCGGCCCGCCCGCCCAGGCCGCACCGCCCACCCCGATCAGCGCCACCACCGCCCGTACGTATCTGGGCCAGCTCACCGTGAAGGCCGAGGGCTCCTCGACCGGCTACAGCCGCGACAAGTTCCCGCACTGGATCACCCAGTCCGGCGCCTGCAACACCCGCGAGGTCGTCCTCAAGCGCGACGGCACCAATGTCCAGCAGGACTCCAGCTGCGCGGCCACGTCCGGCAGTTGGTACTCCCCGTACGACGGCGCCACCTGGACCGCGGCATCGGATCTCGACATCGACCACGTGGTCGCGCTCGCCGAGGCCTGGCGTTCGGGCGCGAGCAGCTGGACCACCGCCCAGCGCCAGGCGTTCGCCAACGACCTTTCCCAGCCCCAGCTGATAGCGGTCACCGACAACGTCAACCAGGCCAAGAGCGACCTCGACCCCGCCGAGTGGCTGCCGCCGCGTACCGCGTACACCTGCATGTACGTACGGATGTGGGTGGACGTGAAGCACCACTACGGGCTGAGCGTCGACTCCGCCGAGAAGAACGCGCTGACATCCGCACTCAGCGGCTGCTGAATCTTTACGCAGGAACCTCCCCGCTGCCCTCCGTCGTTCCGTACCGTACGGGCGACGGAGGGAAGTGATCACGATGACCCGGCTGCGCCTGGGCCCGCTGCTGCGCTATGTCGACGAGGCGGCCGCGACGATATGGGTGGAGACCGACCGCCCCAGTACGGCCGAGGTGCGCTGCGCCGACGGCGCCGGCGGCCGGGAGCATACGTTCCAGGTGGCGGGGCATCACTATGCGCTGATCCCGGTGACCGGTCTGACGCCCGGCAGCGACACCTCGTACGAGGTGTTCCTGGACGGTCAGCGGGTCTGGCCGCTGCCCGACTCGCCCTTCCCGCCGTCCACGATCCACACCCCCTCGGGCGCGGACGACGACGAGATACGCGTCTCCTTCGGGTCCTGCCGCTGGGCCGCTCCGCCGTCGAGCGAGCACGATCCGGTGGGACCCGACGCCCTGGACACCCTCGCCGCGAAACTGGCGGCCCACCCGGATCACGTACGCCCGAACGTCCTGGTGCTGCTCGGCGACCAGGTGTACGCGGACATGGTCTCCAAGGCGACCAGGAGCTGGCTGGCCGCACGGCGCGATCTGCGCGAGCCGCCGGGTGCGCAGGTCGCGGACTACGAGGAGTACACGCACCTCTATTACGAGTCCTGGCTGGACCCCGAGGTGCGCTGGCTGCTCTCCACCGTGCCCAGCTGCATGATCTTCGACGACCACGACGTGATCGACGACTGGAACACCAGCGAGTCCTGGCTGGCCGAGATGCGGGCCACGCCCTGGTGGAACGAGCGGATCCTCAGCGGCCTGATGTCGTACTGGGTCTACCAGCACCTGGGCAACCTCCCCCCGGCCGAGCTCGCCGCCGACGCGCTGTACGCGGCCGTGCGCGCGACCCCCGACGGCACGGACGACCTGCGCGCCTTCGCCGCCGAGTCCGACCGGGACCCGGCGCGCACCCGCTGGAGCTACCGGCGCGACTTCGGCCGCGTACGGCTGCTGATGGTGGACACCCGGGGCGCGCGCGTCCTGAAGGAGTCCGAGCGCGCGATGCTCGACGAGGGCGAGGCCGCGTGGCTGCGCGAACAGGCGCTCGCCGACCGGGAGTCGAGCGATCACCTGCTCATCGGCACCTCGCTGCCCTGGCTCCTCCCCCACCTGATCCACGAGGCCGAGGGGTGGAACGCGGCGCTCGCGCGCGGTGAACGCGGCGCGCGCTGGGCCCGGTTCGCGGAGGATCTGCGGCGGCGCAGCGATCTGGAGCACTGGGCGGCGTTCCCGCGCTCCTTCGAGGCGCTGACCGAGCTGATCGCGGAAGCGGGCACGGGCCCGAGCGCCCCGGCCACGGTCTGCGTCCTCTCCGGCGACGTCCACCATGCGTACGCGGCCGAGCCGACCTGGCCGAACGGTGAACACACGCCCGACGCCCGCATCCTCCAGCTGACCTGCTCCCCGGTCCACAACTCCATCCACCGCTCGGTGAAGTGGGGCTTCCGCTTCGGCTGGAGCAAGGCGGGCCGCGCCCTCGGCCGCCGCTTCGCCCGCCACGGACGACTGGGGCAGCAGCCCATCAAGTGGCGCAGAACGGGCGGCCCTTGGTTCGGCAACCAACTGATGACCCTCACCCTCCGCGGCCGCACCGCCCGCCTCCGCCTCGACCAGGCCCAACGGGTACGGGGCAGCAACCCGCGCCTCGAGGCGATCGAGGACACGCAGCTCACGCCGTAGGCAGCGCTGCGTCTGCGGCGGCGCGTGCGCCTGCCCGCCTGTGGTTGCGTCGTGGGGTCGGTGCCGGTCCGGGGTACCAGTTACACGGGCAATGGCACCGTTCCCGCGAAGAGTTGCCGCTGACGTCGGGGGCGCCCGTGTAACTGGCACCCCTACCCGTCCCCTTCCGCCGGTTCCGCGGCTGCAGGCCGGTGGGGGATCCGCCCAGACGTCACGCTGCTGCGGGTGGGTGGGGGATCCGCCCAGACGTCACGCTGCTACGGGCGGGTGGGGGTTCCGTCCAGACGTCGCGGCTGCGGGCCAGTGGGGGTGCGCGTCACATCCGCGCTCTCCGGGTTCCCTTCCGCCGTCGCGCGGCTGTGGGCCGGCCGGGGTGCGTGCCACATCCGCGCCCCGCCGTCCCCTTCCGTCGTCGCGCGGCTGCGGGCCGGTAGGGGTTCTGCTCAGGCATCGTGCGGCGACGGGCGGGCGAGTGGAGGTAATGCCCCGCAGCCCCGCACACCGGCGAAGCGGCGAAGCGGACGGACTGGGCGCCGGTCTGCGGCCGTAGGGGGTTGAAGATCTGCGCCCCCACCGGCCGGCAGCCGCGGGTCAGCGGTTGGTGCCGACGGGTAGGGCGGAACGCCCCACCGGCCGGCAGCCGCGGGTCAGCGGTTGGTGCCGACGTGCAGGGCGGAACACCCCACCGGCCGGCAGTCGCGCGACAGCGGAAGGGGACGGGGTGGGGTGCATTGTCATTCGGGCACCCCCGACG